>VHDH01000091.1 GCA_016871445.1 Verrucomicrobiota bacterium
GCTTAGCGGGCCGAACTTGGGCGCGAGAATCACTTCGCAACCGGACTCACGCAGGAGCCGGTACGCGGGCTGACCCACTTCTTCGGCAGCCCGGGCAGTGATGAGTACTTTCCACGACATAGGGGATTATTGTGAAGACATCAACCTGTCGGCGCAAGACTCACTGATGACACAGGAGTGCGGTTGATAGTTCACCTCGCTTACGCGGCCGGTGTGGTGGCGCGCGCAGCTCATTCGCAGCCCCTCACCGGTTGGGCGCGAGTTTGCTTCGCCCTGATGGAACTGCGGCGGTCAGCAACATATCATAGCAATCGTCATCGAAAAACCGGGGCCATATTCGACCAACGTGGCATTACAAGCTTGACAGGCGTCGATCATCACGAAAAATGCCAGAACCCTTATGGCACTCTGTGCTCCGCAAGCCTCATCTCAACGCTCAATTTGTGCGCGTGGCTTCACGCTAATTGAACTACTCGTTGTCATCGCGATCATCGCAATCCTGGCGGGGATGTTGTTGCCAGCCTTAAGCAAGGCCAAGGCCAAGGCCGCCGGCACGAAGTGCCTGAACAACGTCAAGCAGCTCGTGCTCGGTTGGACGTTGTATGCCTCGGATCACGATGGACGACTGCCGCGAAACGGGGACGGCGGCGCTGCTGGTGACCCCAGCAATCCGGGCTGGGTGCGGGGTTGGCTGGTGCACGGAGGTGGTGGTGCCAACGATAACACCAATGCCGACCTGCTGATCGGGCAAGCGCAGCGCGCGAATGGCTCCATTGGCGCGGGCTACATTCAGAACGCCGGCACTTACAAGTGCCCGAACGACAAGAGCAATGACGGCGGTGGCCGTGGCCCGAGAGTGCGGACCATTTCCATGAATGGTTGGATGAACCCGGGGCGGGGCAATGGCTCCACGACCGGTAACCCGCCCGGAGTAAACCCGCTGGTGTATCGCCGGGAGACCGACATTCAGCGCCCTGCTGACATGTGGGTGACGGTGGACGAGCGCATCGGCAGCATCAACGACGGTTGGTTTGCCGTGGCATTGAACGGGGCCACTCCCGGAGGGGGTGTTAACTCGGCAACTGTTGGGTTGGTTGACTGGCCGGCTAACTATCATAATCAGGCGACTGCGTTCTCCTTTTCTGACGGTCATGGTGAGATGCACCGGTGGATCGATGGCCGCACCTATCCCGTGAACGAACCGAGTGCGGGCTTCACAACTCTGGCGAACAACCCGGATCCAGCCTGGCTCATGCAGCGTTCGACCTCTTGGTGATCCAGCACACTTAGCCAATGCGCCAAGTTTCACTCCTCGCCATCGTTCTGGCGTTTGCCGTTGCGCTCTCAGCCGGATGCCGCAAGCGCCACGGCAAGACCACGACTTCCACTTCGAGCGGACCTGAAGCCACAGAGGCCGCCGCGAGCCTTGGGGTTGATCCCAAGGCGCTGCCCAACCACCAGACCCTCTACGACGCCATCTCGAAATACATGATGGCGAACAACGGGCGGGCCGCGAAGAGCGTGGACGAGTTGGTGCAACGCGGTTTCCTCAAGCCCTTGCCCGCCCTGCCGTCCGGCAAGCGCTACGAACTCGATCAGCGCTCCGCCATCCTCACCATCGTGGACAACTGAGCTGGCCGAACAGGTTAGACGTCCCGCTCATCGCTTCCCCTCCCGGTTGGCTTCTTGAGGCTTCCGCCGAGCGGCCCACTTCGGCTAGGCTCGCTTGCACGAAATGCACTCGCCGAAGCTTGATGACTTTTTGAAGCTCGCGTCGCAGGGGAATCTTATCCCCGTCACGCGCCGCATCCTCGCAGACTTCGAGACGCCGCTGTCCGCCTACAAGAAGATCCGCGGGCAGGGCGAATCGTTTCTCTTTGAGTCCGTGGAGGGCGGCGAACACCTCGGCCGCTACTCGTTCGTCGGCTGCAACCCGCGCGCGGTCATCAAGCAGACCGCTAACCGCATCGAGGTCATCGCGGACGGCAAGGTCGTCGAGAAGTTCGCCATCCCCGCGCCCGGCAAGGACCCGTGCGACCAGTGCGTGCGCGACGGCCTCGAAGTCGTCCAGCGCGTGCTCGCGCGCTTCCGGCCCGTGAACGTCCCCGGCCTGCCGCGTTTCACGGGCGGCGCGGTGGGCTTCATCGGCTACGAGTTTATCCACGACGTGGAGCCCATCGTCCCGCGCCCGCCGAAGGATGAGTTGGGCACGCCGACGCTGTATTTTCTCATCACGGACGAACTGCTCATCTTTGACCGCGCACAACAGACCATCACGATTTTGGTGAACGCGGTCTTGGACGATGCCGCCTCGCCGACGGAAGCCTACGAGCAGGCGGTCGAGGAAATTGACCGGCTCGTTTCGCTGCTCGAACAGCCGCTGGAAAATTTGCCCGCGATTTTGCCAGATGAAGTCGCACCCGCGCCTTTCGAGTCGAATACTACGAAGGAGAAGTTTATCGCCAACGTGTTGGAGGCTAAAAAACACATCACCGCCGGAGACATCATTCAGGTCGTTGGTTCGCAACGGTTCAGCGCGCCGTTACAGGCCTCCCCCCTAGATCTTTACCGCGCCGCGCGCACCATTAACCCGTCGCCTTACATGTTCCTGCTGGAGTTGGACGGCTTCTCGCTTGTGGGTGTCTCGCCGGAGATTCACGTGCGCTGCGAAGATCGGTTGATTGAGATTCGCCCCATTGCCGGCACGCGCCCGCGCGGCGCGACGCACGACGAAGACCTCGTGATGGAAAAGGAACTCCTCGCCGACCCGAAGGAACGCGCCGAGCACGTGATGCTCGTGGACCTCGCCCGTAATGACATTGGCCGCGTCTGCGATTACGGTTCAGTGCAAGTCAAGGAGTTGATGGTCATTGAGCGCTACAGCCACGTGATGCACATTGTCTCACAGGTTGAGGGGCGCCTGGCGGTGGGCAGGACGGCTTACGATCTAATGCGAGCAACTTTTCCTGCTGGGACGGTCAGCGGCGCGCCAAAGATTCGTGCGATGCAGATCATTTCTGAACTGGAAGGCACCACGCGAGGGCCTTACGCGGGTTGCGTGGGGTACTTCAGCTTTAACGGCAACTGCGATACCGCCATCACCATTCGCACTGCCTTGGTGAAGGACGGGCGGGTCTTTGTGCAGGCCGGCGGTGGCTGGGTGACCGATAGCGATGCGGAGGCAGAATTTCAGGAAACGGTCAACAAATCCAAGGCGATGAGAAAAGCCGTGGCGTTGGCGGAAACGTTTGTGCGGATGTGAACCGGGCGGGAGCGGGGGTCTTTGGTCAAGCCGAGCAATTTCAGGCGCTCTTTATGACTCTCGCGACATTCGCCGTCGTGCCCACCAACTGCCAAATTGATCCAACACCACCGCGAGAATTACGGCCGCGCCGATGATGATGCGGCTGTAGTTCTGGTCGATCCCGAGAATGACGATGCCATTGTCGATCATTTTTATGATGAGCGCGCCGAGCAGCGCCCCGAGCGCGGAGCCTTTGCCGCCGGAGAGGCTTGCGCCACCCACGACCGCCGCCGCGATGACATCAAGTTCGTAGCCTTGCCCGTCGCCGCTGGTCGCGCTGCCGTAGTAGCCAATTGCCAGTAATGCCGCGACACCCGCTGTGATGCCCGAGAAGATGAACACCTTGAGCTTCACTCGCTTGGTGCGGATGCCGCTAAATTGCGCGGCCTGCTCGTTGCCGCCCACCGCGTAAATGTGCCGTCCCGGCACGAGACACGTCAGGTAAAAGGTTGCGATTAATACCACCGCGAGCATCACGCCCAGCGGCACAAGGCTCAGGCCGTCGCCGGTTTCCCAGCGGATTAGAGATCGGAATGTCTCGGGGAATTCTCCGATGGACTGACCGCTGGTGATGACAAAAGCCGCGCCGCGATAAATTGCCATGGTTCCTAGCGTGATGATGAAGGGATGCACCCGCAGCGCCACGACCATTGTGCCGTTGAGTACTCCAGCCAGCAAACCCACCAGCAGGCAAATCAGTATGCCCACGGCGAGCGCTCCCGCGGGCGAAGCGTTGGCCAGCGACCCGCTAGGGCCGAAAGCGCGGAAGACCATGGCTCCCAACACCGAGGCCAGGGCATAGATTGCCCCAACGCTGAGATCAATCTGCCCGGCGATGATAATGAACGTCGCTCCCACAGCCATGATGCCGATGAAGCTCGTGTCCTTGGCGAGCTGTGTGAGATTGGCGGCGTTGAGGAACTTATTTTTCTCCTCGAGCACCGGCACGCGTTCGCCGTTAATGAGCTGAAAAACGCGCTCGCGTTCACCGCGTTCGTTAACCTGCAACTTGGGCACCTTCACCGTGCCACCGAAGAACGTGAGGATTAAACCGAGAAATAGAACGACCAAAACCAGACTGACTTCCTGCATGCCGAAAATGGCCAAACGGGCGCGCACGGTGAGGCGTTTAGCGGTGTCCATTGCTCGCGGCCGACGTTAGCAGGTGGCGCGGAGGCCGCAATCCTGCGGTGCGATTTTCTCCTTACCCACCCCCGGTGAACCCGCTACCGTCCGCAGTCTTGAATTGAAATGAAGAAGCCGTCGCTGCTGGTGATTTTCCTCACGGTGTTCCTCGACCTCGTCGGGTTCGGCATCGTGCTGCCCCTGCTACCGGTCTATAGTGAGAAGTTCGGCGCGAGTGGCTTCTTGGTTGGCGTCATTATGGCTTCCTACTCAGCCATGCAGTTCCTCTTCGCGCCCACGTGGGGCCGCTTGTCGGATCGCATCGGTCGCCGTCCTGTGCTGCTAGTGAGTAACCTCGGCTCGACGGTGTCTTATGCAATTTTTGCCTTCGCCTCTGGGATGACGGGTGAGACCGCGCTCTGGCTGCTGCTAGCCTCGCGCGTTTTGGCCGGCATCTGCGGCGCGAACATCGCCGTGGCCCAAGCTTATATTGCGGACATCACGCCGCCTGAAGACCGCTCGCGGCGTATGGGCCTCATCGGGATGGCCTTTGGGTTGGGTTTTATCTTAGGGCCCGCTTTAGGTGGGTTGAGTCTCGCGGGCTTTGATGTGTTTGGGCTGAAGTTTGATGGCTTCGGTCCAACTGGCCCGGGTTGGGTTGCCGCCGCGATGTGCTTCGGCAATTTGCTCCTCGCCCTCGCCATCCTGCCGGAGAGCCGGCAGCCAAATGGCCAGCTCGCGCCGGAGCGACCGCGCCTCGCGCAATGGACGCACTCGCTCGCTCGCCCGCAGGTCGGGCTGCTCGTCTGGTTGTTTTTCCTCGCGACGTTCGCCTTCACCTGCTTCGAGACGACCCTCGGTTTGCTGGTTAGCAAGCAGTTCAATCTCGACATTCACAAGCCCGATGACGCGAAGGTCATCGGTTACTTGTTCGCTTACTGCGGGTTGATTGGCGCGCTAGTGCAGGGTGGGGCCATTGGGCGTGCGGTGAAAAAGCTGGGTGAGCGGAAGCTAATTGCCGTGAGCCTGGTCTTCACGGCGGCGAGTCTTGCGCCGCTGCCGTTTGTGCGGAGCTGGGGTGAACTGCTGGGCGTGCTGGCGCTGCTGGCCATCGGCTCCAGCCTCGCGCGTGCGCCGATCTTCGGCTTGCTGTCCATCCTCACGCCCGCGCATGAGCAGGGCGAAACCATCGGAGTGGCACAAAGTTTCGGCAGCCTCGCTCGAATCGCGGGGCCGATCTTTGCTGGGTCTCTGTTCCACCTACACCCAGCCTGGCCTTATTTGGCCTGCGCCGGGGTCTCGGTTGCGGCTGGTCTGCTGGCCTGGGCCAAGCTCACTGCCGCGCCGGCCAAGGCGCAGTAAGCGCGCGCTCGTTTTGCTGCGCGCTAGTAGCAAACTGCACCACGCGCTTGTTCGTCTTACGCACGAGGTAAAGCCTCTTACCGGTGCCTTTGAAAGAAGAGTTTCCTGGGAACGCCGTCGAGCGGGGGAGTTGGCCTGACGGGTTCAGGACTTTGGCGTGCGGCCATTCTTGAGCACGACGGTTAGCAATAGCGCGAGCTTGTAGCCTAGTGCGATGGCGGCCACGAGGAGTATGGCGCCAGCGCTACGCGTCAGGTTTAGGAGTGATATGTCCGAGAGGTGCCGTTTGCCGAACGACACCACAGAGCTTAGAATCGCGAACCATACCAGCCCGCCAGTTGCAACGCCCATGATGCAATACGACTTGCTGGCCCAGGTTGGCTCTACCCATTCGTGCGCCAGAAACGTGGCAGACAGCGCCACCCAAAGCAGCAGCACGCCGGGGTTGCCGAGCGTACGCACGAAGCCGGTCATGAAGGCGGTATGCGGATGGAAGCGGTTTTCCATGCGTTCGGCCCCACGCGTGGTGTTGTTCACCTCCTTGGCTAGCAGATACTTAAAGCCGAGGTAGCTCATCAGCGCGAAGCTGGCGAGTTGAAGCACGGCTTTGGCGAGCGTACCAGTGAACAGCTCGGAGAAGCCCGCGAAGCCGATGGCGCAATAGATCGCCTCCATCAGGACCGACCCTGCGCCAATTAGCGCGCCCCAGCGAAAGCCGCGCTCCGCGCCCTCATGAATGATGGTCACGTTGATCGGTCCGACAGGAATGGACACAAGGAAGCCGGTGATTAAGCCGGTTAGGAAGGCCTCCAAAATCGGGTAGTCGGCGAGCATGGTCAGGCGGCGGGCGGCACGGATTTGGCGTCTTCCTCGTCTTCCTCATCTTCCTCAATGTCTCGTCGCATTTGCCGGGAAATCTTCGGGCGGATGAATCCGTACAAGAGGTAAAGAGTGAAAACCAATGGCGTTATCACGGGCAGAATTTTTTCGCGGAACGCGAAGAAGCAGGCCAGCACTAAGAGAATGGTCAGCATCTTGTGGAACGGCTTGGCCGCACGCCAGTTGAGCTTCTTGAATGATGGATATTTAATCTCGCTGACCATCAAGTAGGACAAGAAGAGCAGCAGCACCGGCAGGACATAACGCCAGGTGCCCACGGCGAATTCCTTACCCTCCCACCAGATGAGGAACAGCGTCAGCGATGCCACCATGCCTGCGGCCATTGGGATAGGCACACCGGTGAAGTCGCCAGAAGTATTCTGCTGCGATTGTGGCATCGCGGCTAAGCAGTTAAAGCGCGCGAGCCGAAATGCGCCACAGATGAGATAGATCGCCGCGATGAGCCAGCCCAACTCCGGCAAATCCACGAACACATCTCGCAGCACAATTCGATGCACGAGGAACGCTGGCGCGACGCCAAAGGACACCACGTCGGCCAGCGAGTCAAACTCGCGGCCAAACGGACTCTCCTTGCCCACCATGCGCGCCACCCGGCCGTCCAGCAGGTCAAAAACGCAGGCGAGGAGAATGTAGAGCAATGCTGCGCGAATGTCCGGGTAGGTCGGGTCCGCCACCGGGTCGAGCTTGGCCTCGACGATCTTAGTGATGGCGAGGAACCCACAGAAGAGGTTACCCGCCGTCATCAGGTTGGGCAGGAAATAGATCCTGAGCCGTCCGTCGTCCGACCCATTCGTATTGGGAGTTTTATTGTTAGCCTCCATGAAAACTCCGTACTCAGTTTGCCGTTGGTTGCATGGCTGATGTTAGACAGGGTTTACCGCTTGCAAAGCCAAACCTTGCCGTTCACTTCTCCGTCGCAATGACTTTGGTCTGCACCCGCTGGCCATCGCGCAGCCGGTCACCCGGGTACAGGATGACCTCCTCGCCTTCGCGCAGGCCGCTGACAATTTGCGTCTCCGACCCGCTGGTACGGCCCGTTTGCACTACGCGCAAACCGACGTGCTCATCGGCCAGCACAAAGGCCGCCCATTCGCGGCCCCGCCGAAACAGCGCGCCAGAGGGTACCTTTAAAGCGCGATTCTCTTCCCAAACCACGATACGGCCCTCAACTCGGAAGTTGTCGCCCAAGCTCTGCCGCTCAGTGATCGGCGTAAGTAGGTCCACCACCACGTTTACCCGCTGCTCCTCGACACCCAGCGCAGAGATCTTCGTGAAGGCCGCCGGCTCGACCAGCCGCACGCGCGCTTGTAACGGCTGCGCTCCGCCCCAGTGCTCCAATTCAACCTTCGTGCCCGGCGCGATGGCGGCACCGTCGCGCGAGAGCACTTCGATGACCGCCTCCAACTCTGCAGGGTTGCCAAGTTCAAGTAGCGGCGTGCCGGCGTTCACCACCCGCGCACTCTCCTCAAAGACCCGCAGCACGCGACCCGTCACTGGGGTCCGCACTTCGACGGGTGTTTGCGCAGAATGCGCGTTGCCGGGCGCGACGCTAAACTCGCGCAGTTCGGCCTCCGCTTGCTTTAAGCTGCTCTCCGCCACGGCCAGTTCACGCGTTGCAGCCGACTCGCGCGATTGGGCGGCTTCAAGTTCCTGCGACGAAACAACTTGATCCTTACTCAAGCGCTCAATGCGTTTCAGTTCGCTGGCCGCGAACCGGTGTGCCTCCTTCGCGCGCGCTTGGCTGGCTAAGGCGACGTCGCGTCGTGCCTCAGCCAATGTGCGTGAGCGCAGGTCGAGCAGTGCCGGTGGCAGCGGCTCGATCACGGCCAGCACCGTCTCATTGGCCGCCGCGTCTGCGCCCACTTTCCAGGGAATGCGCCGGAGGTACCCCGCGACCGGTGCAGCCACCACGTAGCGTTGCTGGATGCGCGTCTTGCCCTCCTCGTTGATTGTTGCTCGGAGCGGTCCGGTGACAACGCGCGTGGTTTCGACGATGGGCGGCTTCGGCCATAAGCCCGCGACGATGGCGGCCACAAGGCCCAGTCCGCCTACCCAAGGCACCAAGTGGCGGAAGAAACGGACGGCACCGCCGACACGGCGTGGCGAAGTTTTGGGAACGTCAGAGATCATGCGGCATCCAAAGGCTCACCAACCTTAAATTCAAATTTCCCAGCCCCCAAGCATTTACCAACTCGCGGTTCCCAGCCCACGCACGCCCATCGCGTCCTTTGACCAACCGCACTTTGGCTACGTTTTTTCAATTTGATCATCAGAGCTTTTTGTCGCTTGGTCTTCCAACTTATCTTCATTTCACTCTGGCGCACGCAACGCGCCGACCAGGTTCAATCGGTTTAGCCGGCGCAGCACCAGCAGCCCCGAGAGCGTCGAAGCTACCGTTACCACGAGCACGGCAAAGGCATAATTGCGTGACGTGAACACCAGCGGCAAGCGCACGGTTTCCGTGTTTACCTGCGTCACGATAGCCGAGGCGAATCCCGTCCCCAGCAGTAGCCCGCAGGGCACAGCGCATAGTGCCAGCAGCACTAACTCCGTCACCAGCACCGCCCCGACCTCGCTCTGCGAAAAGCCTATCACCCGCAGCGTGGCTAGCTCCCGCGACCGCTCCGCCAACGAGATGCGCGCATTGTTATACACCACGCCAAACGCCACGACCGTCGCAAACACCAGGTAAATGGTCTGGATCAGGTTGATGCTCGCGGCCGTGGTTTCCTCAAAATTACGCCGCAGTGATTCTTTAATCGCCACCCAACCGACGCTTGGCACCGTTTTGAGCGCGCGGAGAAATGCGCCGCGCTCAGTGGCGTCCACGGCAAAGCTCGCACCCGTCACGAGGTCACCTTCACCCACTAGCCGGTTGAGCGCGGTGAGCGACATATAAGCGTTCAGCCCCGCCAAGTCTTCGGCCAGACCTACCAGCGGAACGTCCGCCGTCATCCGTCGGCCTTCAAGCACCTCGATACGCAGCACGTCGCCGACCCGTGCATCCAATACCTCGGCGAGCTTGGCTGAGAGAATGACGCCATGCGCTGGTGGTGCCAGTTGGCGCGGGCCCGTGCCGATGATGCGCGTATGGCCGCCGTCCGCTGCCAGTCCCTGCAGACCGATGAGCCGTGTGCGGTGTCCAAAGCGAATGCGCGCCGCTGCGTTGCGAAATGGCTCGACGGCCCGCACGCCCGGTAAGTGCGCGAAGGCGTCACGTGCCCGGCGGTCCTGCGGCTCGATCAATCCCACCGTGATGTCCTGCCGTTGCGCCACGTCCCATTGGAAGCCAAGCACTTCAGTCACACTGTCACGAAAACAGTTTGGCACGATCATGATGCCCGTGGCCAGCGCAAGGCCGGCGACGGTGAAGAACGCTTGCATGGGTCGTCGCTCGATGTTTCGCATAGCGATGCGGAACGAGTGCGAAAGTAAGTGGGCGATGCCGGTGCGCTCCAGCAGTGCAGGCTGGTAGTGAGCGGGCGGCTCGGGCCGCATGGCCTCGGCGGGTGGCAGTTGCGCCGCGCGACGTACCGCGCTGAACACGCCGGCCACGGCCGCAAACGCGCTTACGCCCAATGCGATCGCGAACGCGCTGCGGTCCAGTTCGAAGCTTAAATCGGGAAATCGGAACCACAGTCGGTACATCACCACCAGTTGTCGACCGAGCAGACTGCCACCCAGTCCGCCCAGCGCTGTGCCTGCCACCACCATCACGAGTGCAAACTTCAGGTAGTGCCCCACGATCACCCGGTTTGCGAATCCGAACGCTTTCAGGATCGCGATTTGCTCGCGTTGCAAATTGAGGAGGCGCGACAGCACCGCGTTGACCATGAACGCGGCCACGCTCAGGAACACGATCGGGAACGCCACCGATAGCGTGCGTAATACGGCGATTTCATCTGTCACTCGAATGTGTGACGGATGATCCGCCCGTCCGTAAGCGCCGCGCCCACCGTAAGGTTCCAGCAGCTTGTCCAGCGTCGCGATGATGCCCCGCTCGCTTGCACCCGGTTCAAGTGTCAAGGCCAGCGAGTTGAAGGCGCCGTTAAGATCGAACGCGTAGGCCAGCTCCTCGTTGGGCAGCCAGAATATGCCGTAAGTGCGGTTATCTGGAAGCGCTGCGCCAGGACGCGACTCAAAAATGAATTCGGGCGACAGCACAATGCCTGCAATGCGAAAGTTCTGTCGTCTTCCGTTGAGCAGCATCGCGATGGAGTCACCGGGCTCCAGCTTGTTTGCTTCGGCGAAGGCCTCGCTCACCAACACCTCGCGCTTTGCGCCGGGTCGGAACCATTGCCCCCGCCGGAGGAACAACCGGTTCAGCTCTGGCTCGCCGAAGTCGGGTAACGAGCGGACGTTGCCGCTAGCCGGCTCCTCCAGCCCAGGAATGTCGAGCGTGACTTGCGCGGATAGTCCCGGCTGCGCCACGGCCACGCCGGGGATCTCGCGTACGCGCCCGACCAGCGAGAGCGGAGCGCGCTTCAGCGTGACGAACACCTCTGCAAACCGGTGGGCGCGGTAGTACTCGCTACTTGTGGATTCGAGGGAGTGGATGAGGCTGCGCGCCATGATGAGCATCGCCAGTCCGCAAGCCATTACCAGCGCGACCGCCAGCGCCTGCCCTTTCAGGCGGGACAGGTCGCGCCAAAGTTTGCGGTCGAGATGCGGGAGCAT
Organism: Verrucomicrobiota bacterium; assembly: GCA_016871445.1. Lineage (GTDB taxonomy): Bacteria > Verrucomicrobiota > Verrucomicrobiia > Limisphaerales > SXTU01 > SXTU01. Next base: position 11,369 of record VHDH01000091.1, read on the forward strand.
GCGCTAAAGGTTCCTAAGCGGTTTAAGTCTGAGGCCAAAAAACTCGGTACCCGCCGCGCGCTTAGATTTCGGTGTCAAGCGGTCGCAAATCGGGCGCGAAATAGACGCGCGTAGTTGATCGCCTCATTGGTGAGACTAGCCGGAAACTTCATGGTTGCTAGAGCTTGGAGCTTCTCCGAGATGTAATGCCCAAGTTTTGCGGGTTTGCTTTGGGAGTGTTTCGCGCCTCACCATTTTAAGCTCTCCGGTTTTGCACGGCTCGCGTTCTCGTGAATGCGGTTCACGCGGCCATCCGAGAAATAGATCACCCGATCTGCCATGTCCGCCATCACTGCATTATGCGTGATGATGACGGTGAGGGTGCCCAACTCGCGGTTCACGCGCTCGACGGCCTCCAGCACCACGATCCCCGTGCGCACATCCAACGCACCCGTTGGTTCGTCGCATAGGAGCACTTCAGGACGCTTCGCAATCGCGCGCGCGATGGCCACGCGTTGTTGCTCGCCCCCGGAAAGTTGTGCGGGGAAATGATCCAGCCGTGGCGTCAGCCCTACCATTTCCAGCGCCGCCTCGGGTGCCATCGGGTCGTGTGCAATCTCCGTGATGAGGCCCACGTTTTCACGCGCCGTCAGGCTGGGAATAAGATTATAGAACTGAAATATGAACCCGACCGAATCGCGCCGGTAGCGCGTGAGCTGCGCCTCGTCGGCGTGCGTGAGATCAAGGTCGCGATACCAAAGTTCACCAGCGGTGGGATTATCGAGGCCGCCGAGCTGGTTGAGCAGCGTAGTCTTGCCGCTGCCTGATGGCCCGAGCAGCACGACCAACTCGCCAGCGCGCAGATCGAGGTCCACGCCTGCCAATGCGCGCACTTCCGCATCGCCGCTGCCATACACCTTCGTTAGCCCACGCGCGCGAAACACCTGCGGGCGCGCCGGGGCTTCGGGTGATGCGTCGGAAGGGGGCTTCATGCGTTGACTGGACAACCGACAGCATCTCTCACCTGTCCGCGCGAGTCGAGCATCCAACGACCCGCGTTGACTTGCTCCTGTCGACGCCTATTCTGCTGGCGATGCGCTGGTAGCTCAATTGGATAGAGCTTCTGACTTCGGATCAGAAGGTTGCAGGTTCGAGTCCTGCCCGGCGCACCA
>VHDH01000092.1 GCA_016871445.1 Verrucomicrobiota bacterium
CGCGGCCAAGGCGCCTTTCCGTGTGGATCATGTCGCGCCGCTCGCGCCCGAGGAGAAGCCGATGGAGGGCGGCGAGAAGTTCACGAAACTGCTCGTCCACTTCAATGGCATCGACGGCGACCGCGTGCCGGGCCACCTCTACCTGCCGAAGAACTTTTCCGGCCGCCGCCCCGCCGTGTTGGTGCAGCACGGCATTGGCGACAAGAAGCGCGCGGCTTACATCGTGGCAACGTGCGAGCGGTTGGCAGCGCTGGGCGTCATCGCGCTCGGAATTGACGCGCCGAACCGCGGCGACCGGCAGGACAAGACCAAGCCGGGGATTTCCTTCCTCGACCCCGCGAGCGTGCAGAAGTGGTTCCAACAGCACTGCGGCGACTACAGCCGCGCGTTCGATTACCTCGCCACGCGCGCGGACGTGGACGGGACCCGGCTCGGCTACGTGGGTTTCAGTTGGGGTGCCATCACCGGCGTCACCTATGCCGCGAACGATGAGCGTGTGCGCGTGATGACATCCATCGGCGGGGGCAGCCTCGCGGGTTACCTCGCGCTGCCTGCGAAGGCCGGCGAGAAGGCTCCCGCCTCGCTCGACCCGGCCGACCACATCGCGCGGTTCGCGCCGCGTCCGCTTTTGCTCATCAATTCGACCAAGGACCAGCTTGTGCTGCCGGTCGTAGCCCGCCTGCTGCATGCTGCCGCCGGCCCGGGCTCCGAGATCAAGTGGTATGAGACCGACCATTTCTTCAACGGCATTGACCGCGATGCCGTGCTGCAGTCGGTCGCCGAATACATGAAGGCGAAGCTGGAGGCAGAGCCGTTGAAGGTGAAGTAACTGAGCTGTTTGCCTCAAGTTGCTCCGTTTGCGAGTTACTTAGCACTGGCTCTAGGGGCGGTTTCACCCGCGGCGAAAGGGAATTTTCCCTTCCCATCAGAGAGACCGCCGCTATCTTCTCGCGGTCGCTGCTGGAGCAGCGGGACGACTCCTCCGCTTCCTTACTGCTAAACAGGGCAGGGCAGGGGAGTCGGGTGGTGAGGCGGAGCAGAATTTTTGCCAAAGTTTAGTTTGGGTTAAAAAGTAAGAGCAACGGATGGACGCAGCGCATATACGAAATTTTAGCATCATTGCCCATATCGACCACGGGAAGACGACGCTTTCCGACCGGTTGTTGCATCGCACGGGCACGGTGGCTACGCGGGACATGGAGGACCAGCTCTTGGACGCGATGGATCTCGAGCGCGAGCGCGGCATCACCATCAAGGCGCATCCGGTGACGATGCTCTACCAAGCGAAGAACGGGGAGACTTACGAGCTGAACCTCATCGACACCCCGGGCCATGTGGATTTTGCCTATGAGGTGTCGCGTTCGCTTTCAGCTTGTGAAGGTGCGCTGTTGATCGTGGACGCGGCGCAGGGCGTGGAGGCGCAGACTGTGGCGAACGTCCACCTAGCCATGAAGCAAAACTTGGAGATCATCCCGGTGATCAACAAGATTGACTTGCCGCACGCCAACATTCCCCAAGCGAAGCAGCAGCTCGAAGACATCCTGGCCATTCCTGGCGACTCAGCCATTCAAGCAAGCGCGAAGGAGGGCGTAGGCATAGAGGACATCCTCGAAGCCATCGTTCATCGGATGCCCGCGCCGAAACCGACGGGCGCGCCTTCTTTACAGGGGCTGATTTTTGATTCGTTCTTCGACACCTACAAGGGCGTGGTCATCCTGGTGCGCGTGACAAACGGAGAATTAAAGGCGGGGACGCAGGTGAAGTTGCTACACTCAGGTAAGACGGTTGAAGTGAAGGAGGTCGGCTCTTTTAATCCCAAGCCTTATACGCGCGACAAGCTTACCGTGGGCGAGACAGGCTATTTCACCGCAAACATCAAGACGCCACGTGAGGTGAAAGTAGGCGACACGATTACCGACCCACGGATGCCAGCTTCGGAGCTACCGGGTTTTCAAGAAATACACCCGATGGTTTTTTCAGGCATTTACCCAATCAACACGGCGGATTATGAGTCGCTGAAGGTGAGTATTGCCAAGTTGCAACTCAACGACTCGGCGTTGACCTACCAGACGGAAAGCTCGGCGGCGCTGGGCTTCGGGCTGCGATGTGGCTTCCTTGGGTTGCTGCACATGGAAATCGTCCAAGAGCGGCTGCGGCGCGAGTTCGACATGGACATAATCGCAACGTATCCGAGCGTCGTGTATCAGGTGCGGATGACAGATGGGCGAGAGTTGGAAGTGGACAATCCGGCGTTTCTCCCAGACGTGACGCACATCGATGTAATTCGTGAGCCAATGGTGAAAGCGTTTGCCATTTGCCCTAACGACAACATCGGGGACATCATGGCGCTAATAAAGGAGAAGCGCGGCGACATTTCGAACACCGAGACGCTGGACGCCCGTCGAGTAATGCTCACCGCCAAAATGCCGCTAAACGAAATTCTCATCGATTTTCATGATCGCATCAAATCTATCACGCGTGGTTACGGCTCGATGGATTACGAGCCCGTTGGGTACGAAGTCAGCGACATGGTGAAGCTGGATATGCTTGTGAACGGCGAGGTGATGGATGCCTTCTCCTGTCTCGTGCATCGCGATAAGGCTGAGGCACGTGGCCGCGTGCTAGCCGCAAAACTTAAAGAAGTCATTCCGCGGCAACAATTTGGGATCGCGATTCAGGCAGCCATTGGTGGAAAAATCATCGCTCGCGAAACTGTCGGCGCGATGCGTAAGGACGTGACTGCGAAGTGTTACGGCGGCGACATCAGCCGCAAACGCAAGTTGCTGGAGAAGCAGAAAGAAGGCAAAAAGCGCATGAAGATGTTCGGCTCGGTCAACATACCACAAGAGGCATTCATCGAGGTGTTGAAGGCGTGAATCGAATATCGATCAACCGTGAAGACACATTCTCATAATGCAGTTTGTGGTGCCTGGAGCGTGCAAGAACCTGACCAACTGGTTAGACCCTTATTGCAAACGCGTCACGCGCCCTACTACAGGGCAGGGGAGGGAAGGCGCCAGTGAACTTTGCCTTTCATTGGCTCATCTCCAGCACCGTGCGCCGCGCGTGCGACTTACGAAAGCATGTGCTCAATTTGGTTGCGGCCCAACGAGATTTGCTACCTACCGAAGGAGTCAGGGCAATCGAGGCAGCCTGTGCGAAGCTGCAAGGAACTATCACGGCGGGGGAGGGCAAAGTTGCTTTGCTGGCCGAAATGACTAGCTTGGAAACGGTCGCAAGCCAGTGGCTTAAGGCGCATCCGCACGCAACTTGGCGCGAGAACGTCGAAGTTTTTCTGGTCGCTATCGCGGTAGCGATGGCCATTCGCACGTTTTTCCTCCAGCCATTTAAGATTCCGACTGGTTCGATGCAGCCAACGCTTTACGGCATCACGCATGAGAACTTACGGGGCCGCGACGACGTGAAGTTACCAACTGGTCTCGGGGCGTTCGTTGACTCATGGTTTCGAGGCGTTTCGTCCTACCACATCGTCTGCGAGGAGGATGGTGAGTTGACGGCGGTGGAACCACCCACGACGGTCGTTCCGCTATTAGTAAAGAAGCAGCGCTTCCGGGTTGGACAAAAAATTTACACGGTATGGTTTCCGGCGGATCAGATGCTCAGTGCTTATTCCGGGCAGAATCTCAATCGGGCGGGAATCTATCTCGGACAGCAATTCCGCAAGGGTGAAGACATAATCAAGCTGCAGGTTACCAGCGGTGACCATTTGTTCGTCGATCGGCTGACCTACAACTTCCGCCCGCCCGAACGTGGCGAAATCATAGTTTTCGAAACTAAGGGCATCCCGTCGTTGCCGCAGGATCAGTTCTACATTAAACGGATGGTCGCGTTAGGAGGCGAGCGCGTGGCCATCGGCGACGATCGACACCTACGCATTAACGGTCGACGCCTCGATGCCAGCACGACGCGCTTTGAGAATGTCTACCACTTGATTGGTCCGCCAGCCGATAGCAAGTTCTCAGGCCATGTAAATGAGGCCGTCGCCAACCATAATCAAAAAGGTAATCTCTCACCGTTGTTTCCAAACGGGCAGATCGAGTTTCGGGTACGCCCAAACCATTATATGGTAATGGGTGATAACACCATGAACAGCTTGGACTCCCGTGCTTGGGGCGACTTCGCACAAGCCAACGTCATCGGCAAGTCGGCATTCGTTTATTGGCCTTTTCTCAATCAAGGAGAGCGTTCAGGACGGTTTGGTTGGTCTCATCGCTAATTAGGCATACGGGGAATCGTTCCGCAAACTCCGGCAATGATAGTTTTTGGTACAATTTATGTTATGTACAGTAACGATAGTCTAAAATCAGACCCTCAATTTGGATTCCCCTCTTTTAGCAGTCAAAGCTTGGTCATCGCCGAATCCATGGCCGTCAGTAGCATGGTCATCGAAGCTGGCGTCTCGTCGCCCATGTTTGAAATACGGAAGGTGGTTCCCTTGATTTTACCGTAACCACCGTCAATTAAATATCCTTGGTCTTTTGTTAGCTTTTGCAGCTTGGCGGCGTCAATTTTTCGCCCGCCAGATTTGGCTCCGTTGTTGACGCAGCAAAGTGTCATGGATTCGAAACCGGACTCGGGAAACAAGGTGAATCCATGCTTCGTTGCCCAGTCGCGCGTCATCTGGTTGGTCTGCCGGTGTCGGTCATACCGAGCCATCAAACCTTCGGCGTAAAACTCATCCAGTTTACTGGCTAGGGCATAAACATGGGAGATGCTTGGAGTACTGGGGGTCATGTTTTCCGCTGCATTTTTTTGGAAATCGACGAAATCGAAGTAGTAACCGCGATCCTTTGTGGTCGCCGCTTTGGCAAGCGCCGCTGATGAGCAAGTGAAAACGGTCAGGCCCGGCGGCAACGCGAACGCTTTCTGGGCGCCAGCTAACAGCACGTCAATGCCGAGATGATCGAAATTTAGTGGCACCGCAGTCATCGAACTGACCGCGTCCACGATAAACATGACCTCGGGATACTTGCGCTTCAGCGCCGCGATTTCAGCGACCGGGGACATGGTGCCGGTACTGGTTTCGTTATGAATGAGAGTCAGTGAATCAAACTGGCCCGTGGCCAACCGAGCATCAATCGCCTCGGCGCGGATGGGCGAACCCCAAGGCACTTGCAGCGCCTCCGCCTCCTTGCCGCAGCGCTTGGCGACGTCGAGCCACTTGTCCGAGAACGCCCCCTTCATGCAGTTGAGAACCTTCTTGTGGGTCAGGTTCCGCAGCGCGCCCTCCATCACGCCCCACGCGCTCGACGTGGACAGGCAAACGAGTTGCTTGGTGCCGAGAAGCGTCTGCAACTGCGGCTGAATCTTTGCCATCAGGTCTTTGAACCCCTGACCGCGGTGGCCGATCATCGGCAAGCGGAACGCTTGGAAAGTTTTTTCGCTAACTTCTACTGGGCCTGGAATGTGGAGTTTGACGTGCGCCATAAAATCGGCATTGAAAATTTCACAGGCGCGGAAGCCAGGCAAGATACTTCCCGCTTCCTGCTAGCTCCCCTGCCCTGTTCGCACTAACGATTGGAGTTGTCACGTTCCCGTATGTGCATACCTTATGGATCATGAAAATAGGGCAAACCAATAGTTCTCTGGCCACTGACAAGACTGGCTTCACCCTAATCGAGCTCCTTGTAGTGATAGCCATCATCGCGATTCTAGCCGGCATGCTCCTACCGGCATTGAGCAAAGCCAAAGAAAAAGCTAACGCGACCAAGTGCTTAAGCAACCTCAAGCAGATCGGGCTGGCCATCATACTATATGCCGACGATTCGGACGGGTTCCTACCTGGCCCTGTGCTCCGCGGCATTCGGCACCCGATGGCCAATCCCAGCGCGTTATATCTGAGCAACCCGGTGCATCTCGGGCGTTACGTTGGCGCCGGCAACTCAAACAATACGGTCTGGGCCTGTCCGAGCAACCGACGCGCGATTGAGTATGTCATTCCTGGGAGCGCGCTCAGTCCCGCCCGACTTTCCTTCGTGTTAAACAATCGCGGCGCGGCCGCCACGGCCACGAATCCACCCCTGCTGTTTGGCGATCCGAACAGCACTCCGACTCTACCAGTCAAGCGATTGGCCGTGCTCACCTCCGCTGGCAACACGGCAGCTAATGGCATGGACGTGACCTCCCCCTCGGCCATTTGGATGATCGGCGATATTGACGGGATCAACTACAACATGGCCAACACCGGCAGCGCGACGCTTTATCTCGGCAATAACGTTCCCCCAGCTCACAACGGCGGCCGTAATTACAACTTCTTTGACGGCCATGCTGAATATCGCAAGACCAACAGTCTGCCGGCTAATCCATGAACTTCCTACTCAAGGTAGCGCTACCGGGGCGGCCGGGACGTTTGGAGCGGGATTAGCAGGCACGTCATCCGCTTGGAGACGGCGCGTTCCGCCCACCACCGCCACCATGCCCTCTTCGTCCGCCTTGAGCGTCGGCCGGAGATTGGCTGACAGAGATTCATAGGTCATCCGTTGCAGTACGTCGCCGCGCGGGTTGACCATTGTGTGCGTGAAAATGCGCGGGCCGATTTGGTGGATCACATGCAGATTGCTAAGGCGGTCGAGCTTGCGCTGCGGATCGTCCGAGTTTGCCGCGCGTCCTAGCGACACCTGACGAAAGATGACTGTTTCGTCAGCATCCGTTACCCCTACATACAGAAGAGGGAAGTTTTTCGTCGTCATCTTCTGGAGGATATATTTACGCAGCTCCGGAGGTGCTTCGGAATTGAGCGTTCGAAAACCGAACGTCTGCTCCCACATCTTTGAACCAGGCACCACTTCCAGCAGCAGCGGCGCAGCGCGGGACTGGCCCCGCACGTTCGCATGAACGAGCGTCGCATCTAACTTGAACCGCCCCGGTCGCATCAAGTCGAAGCACGGTGCAATGTTCACCCGCGCGCGAATGGCTTTCGTGTGCGGTATGGTAAAAACTTCGTTGATTCGGACGGGCTTGAGTCGCGCCATGAGGCTACCCTCTCCCGGGCTTTTGGTGATGCTCCATACCGTGACCTCCAGCCAATCTTCCTCAGGTCGAAACGTGAGCGACTGGCCCGACAAATTGCGAATCCGGAACTCGACCTCGATGGCCTCGCCTGGCAGGTACCGATCTTGAAAAATCTCTGTCTGCAACTCTAGCACGGATGGCGGTCCGGCAGGCTCCCTAAAACCCAGTCCCTGCCCGGCCGCGCTGGCAACCAGACGGCATGCTACCGCGAGCAGTAGGAGAAATCGCATCGTTGGCACTGTAGCGACGGCGGCCACGCAAGCAAGCGAGGGTTTTGGGGCCTGGATTGGTGCCGACGGAGGGGGTCGAACCCACACGACCGATAGGTCACAAGATTTTGAGTCTAGCGCGTCTGCCAATTCCGCCACGTCGGCACCATTAATCTTTGTGACGCTAGCAAGCACTTCCGCTCCAAGCAAGCGCGGCGTGCGGAGAGGGCGCGAGGGTTTTATCACCCGGGCTCAGAGCGTCTCGTAGCTCCATGGTTTCCGCTGCTCGCGGGCAAGCCAGGTGTTGGCCTCGTTGTCGCCGACAAACTGCTCTTGTGCTGGGTTCCACTTAAGCGCGCGACCCAAACGTATGGCAATGACACCAAGATGGCAGACGCTCACAGAACGGTGGCCGATTTCTGTGTCGCAGATCGGCTGCTTTCGCGAGCGAACGCAGTCGAAGAAGTTTTTCATGTGATTGTCACTTGCGTAAAGCCGTGGCGCGGAAGATGGCAAAGGTGTCATTAGCAAATCGCCGTGGCTCGCCTCAATCTTTCCGCGCGTGACAAAGATCCAGCCGTTGCTCCCCTCGAATCTAACTCCGTGTTGTGGTGCCGCCTTGTCAGTGACGGAGCCGTTCCAGCCATTGCCGTGCGTGCTGCGCGTCAGCTGCGTCACGCCGTTTGCGTAAGTATAAAGGACGGCGTATTCGCTCGCGGCGGTGAAGCCGCCGGGGATCATCGGGACTAGCGACTGACCCTCGATGCTTACCGGTCCGCTGCGCTCGTAGCCCGTACCCCAAAGCGCAATATCGTTATGATGCGCACCCCAGTCCGTCATTGTGCCGCCTGAGTATTCCCAAAAGTAGCGGAACGTCTGATGGCAGCGTTCCCTCTGGTAATCCATCCGCGGCGTCTGGCCGAGCCAAAAATCCCAGTCGAGCCCAGCGGGTGCGGGTGCTTTCGCAAACGGCCCCTCCCGCCGCCCATGCGGTAGCCAGACGTTCACGTGCTTGAGTCTGCCGATGCGATCGTTACGCACGAGTTCGCAAGCGAGGCGAAAATTTTTGTCGCTGCGTTGCTGGCTCCCGGTCTGGAGGATGCGCTTTGTCTCCCGCATCGCCTTCACTAGCCGTTGCCCTTCCGCCACCGTCAACGTGAGCGGTTTCTCACTATAGATGTCTTTGCCCGCGCGCGCCGCCGCGAGGTTGATGAACGTGTGCCAATGGTCCGGGGTGCCGTTGACGACGATGTGAATGTCAGAGCGCTCGAGCACCTTGCGGAAGTCCTTGTAAAGCTGTGCCTCGGGCCAAAGCTTTTGCGCCTGCGCGAGATTAGCGTCATCCACATCGCATAAGCCTATTATCCGGCCATGTTGGGCCGCCTCGCGCGCCACTCCCCTGCCCCGTCCGCCGCAACCGATCAGCGCGACGCCGGGCTGGTCATTGGGGCTGGGCGTCTCAGCCGTCGCCTGGGCAGTCTCATTGAGAAACCATTGCGGTAGCGTCGTCGCAGCCGCGACAGCCGCAGTCGTCTTGAGGAAATGTCGGCGGGAACTCAGGATTAACATGAGACAATTGGCATTTGAGCTTGCGTCCATTAATCCGCAGGCATCCTGAGGAACCAAGCGTAAACTGTCGTGATAATCGCCAGCTGAAATATCAAGGGTTGCTCACGCTGGTCATCCCGAAGCCTGCAAGACAATGCGGGAGACTGGCCAAAGGAATCCCTGTTTTTTAGGACTTTGATTTGTTGGTCGAGAATCAAGCTTCTGCCATCGCGTTCATTGCCGCGCGCGAGCACGCCAATCGACCACGGCTGCGACTAGGAGCGCCCCCGAACCTGCCGCTCCCACGAGCAGTAGCGGCAGCAATACCAGCAATTTCCAACCCCGCGGATCAGCCGCTTCGGTGAAGAATTCGTGAACCCACAAGACCAAAACGCCTACCAGCACCACGGTCAGTAACTGCTGCCCAAAGCGACGTAACCGTGTTGCTAGCTGTTGTGTTGGGAGTGATTCCGGGCTGCTCATGCGGCGTCATTGTGCCATCCACCCGCCGTCAATCACCACGTCCGTGCCGGTGATGAAGCTGGAATCGTCTGAAGCGAGGAATACGGCCAGCGCAGCGACTTCCTCGGGCTTGCCGAAGCGGCCTACGGGCAATTGGGCCGTGAACTTTGCCAGTAGCTCGGGGTTGCTGAGGATCGCTGTATTGATCTCGGTCGCGCATGGGCCGGGACTGATGCCGTTCACGGTGATGCCCTTACCGGCCAACTCCAATGCGAGCGACTTCGTCAACCCGATGATGCCTGCCTTGCTAGCCGAATACGGCACGCGGTGCGCGATGGAAATGTGCGCCATCATTGAAGCGAGGTTGATGATGCGGCCGCACCCAGTCTCCAAATGCGGCACGAACGCGCGGCACAGGAGAAATACGCTGGTCAGGTTCGTGTCCAGCACTTGATGCCATTCGGCCAACGTAAAGTCAGTGACGGGCTTGCGGATGTTGATACCCGCGTTATTGACCAAAATGGTCAGTTGGCCAAAGCGCGCTAGCACGTCGCAGCGCAGACGCTCGACCTGCGCCTCGTTAGTGACGTCCACCGAATAAACCTCAGTTTCCGCACCATGGCCGCGGCACTCGGCTTGCACCTTGGCGAGCAGTTTGGTGTCGCGCGAGGCCAGCGCCAGCCGTGCACCTGCGTCGGCGAAAGCGAGGGCCATCGCCTTGCCCAAGCCCTTGCTTGCGCCAGTGATCAGCGCCGTTTTGCCGGAAAGTTTTTTGAGCTTACTCATGTGTGGCGAGGAGAGTGGCGGCAGTAGGCCATAGCTTGAAGTCAAATCTCCCGCGATGAGCACTGTGCCGCTTCGAGATAGTCGCTGGCAGCTCGACGTTGCGGATGAAATGCTAGATCTCCCCTGCCCTTACGTTCCGGTCTAACGAGTATCGCCACAAGTATCATCCCTCGATGTCGATTGAACGCCAACGGTTTTGCGGAGACAGCGGGTGCTGCTAAGTGGCGGCCTCGGCAGAGAAATTGAACTGGCCAGTGGCGAGAATGAATTCGCGTTGTCTCACGCCAAAATGTCTTTCACCACATGGCCGTGCACGTCGGTCAGCCGGTAGTCGCGGCCTTGGAAGCGGAACGTGAGTTTCTCGTGATTGAATCCCAGCTGATGCATGATCGTTGCCTGCAAGTCATGGACGTGAACCTTATTCTCCGCGATGCTAAAGCCTAGCTCGTCAGTCTCGCCGTAGCTAAAGCCGCGCTTGATGCCCGCGCCTGCCAGCATCAACGAGTAACAGTCAGGGTAGTGATCACGCCCCAGCACTGCGCCTCCGGCGGTGCGGCCCTCGCGGAACGGCGTCCGGCCAAATTCGCCTCCCCACACAATGAGCGTTTCATCGAATAGCCCGCGCTGCTTCAAGTCCTCGATCAGCGCGACTACGGGTTTGTCCGTGCGCGCCATTTTGTTCGTTAGGCCGCCGCGGATGTCTTCATTCGGGCCGGTGCCGTGGAAATCCCAGCCCCAGTCGAAGAGCTGCACGTAGCGAACTCCCTGCTCGACGAGCCGACGCGCCAATACGCAATTGTTAGCAAAGCTAGCATCGCCCGGCTTCGCGCCATACGACTCCAGTAACGCCGCCGGCTCCTTAGAAATGTCCATCACCTCAGGCACGCTGGCCTGCATGCGGAAGGCCAGCTCATACTGTGCAATGCGCGTGGCCGTCTCCGGGCTGCCGAGTTCCTCGGCCTGCAACTGATTAAGATCGCGCAGCGTGTCGAGTGTGCGGCGGCGCATCTCGCGATCCATGCCGGGCGGGTTGGAAACGTAGAGCACGGGATCACCTTTGGAGCGGCACTGCACGCCCTGATAGACCGACGGCAGGAAGCCGCTGCCCCAACAGCTTTGCCCCCCACTGGGTTGCACGCCGCTGCTAATTAGCACTACGAAGCCGGGCAAATTCTCATTCTCCGTGCCTAGTCCGTAGGTTACCCATGTGCCCATCGCGGGGCGGCCCTGGCGGCCGGAGCCAGTGTAAAGCAGCAGCTCTGCTGGCGCATGGTTGAATTCATCCGTGTGCAACGACTTGATGACCGTCACATCGTTGGCAACACGCGGGAGATTCGTAAGCGCGTCGGACATCCAGATGCCGCCCTGCCCGTGTTGGGCGTAATTGCGCGGAGTACCCATAAGTTTTGGCACGCCGCTGGTGAACGCAAAGCGCCTGCCCTTTAAGAATTGGTCCGGGCAGTCCTGCCCGCTGCGCTTTACCAACTCCGGCTTGTAATCAAAAATGTCTAAATGCGGTGGCGCGCCGCTCATGTGAAGATAAATCACGTGCTTGGCCTTGGGCGCGAAGTGAGGGGCGCGCGGGGCGAGCGGTCGCGTCGGATCGGGGGTCACCGCATCTGCCCTTGCGCTTAGCAGCGACTCCATGGCAATCGCGCCAAGGCTGAACTGCCCGGCACCGCGGAGGAACGTGCGACGGGTTTGATGTTCTAGTTTCAGCAGGTGCGGGTTCATATTCTAATGATAATTGCGGTTAGACGGGCGGGACAACAGAGGATTCTAAATACATGGCCGATATTTAAACAACTAGCCATCTAGTCTTAACTTCAACTCTCGCCTATGACGTTCCCACTTGTCGAGTGCGGCTACTGCACGATTTT
>VHDH01000093.1 GCA_016871445.1 Verrucomicrobiota bacterium
TCGGTGACTGGGATTGGATTCGCATCAACAGCTGGAACCAAGGGAACACAGCCTATTACGGCGTCGGGCTGACACGACACAACGCGGGTGCCCAGGCTGGCATGGCGGATGGACACGCCGAATATTTCAAAATGCCGCCTCGTAATGGAACGACCGCTACGCTGCCGGACTTTGGCCCCATCGGCGATTGCAAGATTGGCACTCCGAACTGGAACCCGTCCGTGCCGCCCAAGATTTTTATTCGGATGACTTCCGGCTCCGCAACTGGCTTCTGACGTAGCGCGAGCCAGAGAGTAGAGTTCGGCCCTCGCCGCTGTCACTTCGCCTGCAGCCGGAACTCGCCGTTGTTACCGTTGGATGCTTTGTAGCTGCCGTTGAGCGACTTGCCGGTGACGGTGGCGGTCCACTGATAATCAAAGCCATCCACCTTAGTGGTACCTGCTAGGGCAGTGTTTTCGCCTTGCGGCGTGGGCCGCATCAGCGCGGTGTAAGTGATCGGCTTACCCAGCGCGATGCCGGTGAAGCGCGCCAGCCATTGGCCGTTCTGCTCGCCAATAACCGTGCAGGTGAGTTGCCCGTTGGTGTTGTATTTACGGTTGTTCCAAGTTCCGGACCACGCTTGGTTCACGGGCACCTTGCCTTTGGGCGCATCCGCTGCTCCAGCTCGGCGGCTGGGGGTGAGGGTGAGCATGAGCGCAAGCAGTCCGCCCAGCAGGAGGCTGGCGCGTCTCGCGGGGGATGAGATGGCGTGCATGATGGTTAATGGATGTTGTTTGTTTCGCTAGCCGCGGCCGGCTACGACCGAGGAGATAATCCACAATAGCACAGCCGGCGAAACCTTGTGGAAATTATTTAGGGCGCGGCTCGGCCGGCACATTCGCAGCGAAACAAAGTCGGAGGCTGACCACACCAGCGGAAGGATCCCTTAGGAATACCAACCTAAGTTCGCCGCTTTAAACAGCATACTTGCCGAGTTTGCCTCTGGACAAACTCCGGTCATATTGCGCGCCGGATGAGTCAAGCACCTGCCCTTGTCTGGCTGCGGCACGACTTGCGCCTAGCCGACCAACCCGCGCTCCTCGCAGCCCGGCAACACGGCGGGCCGGTCATACCGGTGTTTATCTGGGCACCGGATGAGGATCCCGGTTGGCTGCCGGGGGGCGCCAGCCGTTGGTGGCTGCATCAATCACTGGCTGCGCTTGATGGCGAGCTAAGGCGGCTAGGCTCCCGCCTGATCCTGCGGCGTGGCGAAAGCCAGCGGGAGTTGCTCGCACTCGCCAAGGCAACGCACGCGGACATGGTTGTCTGGAATCGTCGTTACGAGCCAGCCAGCGTAGCGCGCGACGCGCAGCTCAAAGAGCAGTTACGCGCCGCTGGACTAACCGCCGAGAATTTCAACGGGGCACTGCTGCACGAGCCGGGGACGGTGCAAAACCAAAGTGGCAGGCCCTTTCAGGTATTCACTCCTTTTTGGAGGCACTGCCTAACCAAGCCTGATCCTGCCGCCCCTTTACCGCCGCCGAAGTCGCTTCCTGCGCCGGCGAAGTGGCCAGCATCGCTTAAGTTGGCTGAACTGGAGCTAGAACCACGCATCGACTGGTCGGCGGGCATTCGGTCTGCTTGGACGCCCGGCGAGACTGGTGCGCAGACTGCCTTAGCGGGTTTCTGCCGAGATGCCTTCGCTAGCTACACGACCAACCGCAACCGGCCCGATCTGGCTGGCACCTCGCGGCTGTCCCCGCATCTGCACTTTGGCGAACTTAGCCCGCGCCAGATTTGGCATGCTTTGCGTGCTTCCGACGTCGCTGACTGGCGAGGTTCCCAGTTTCTTGCCGAACTCGGCTGGCGCGAGTTCGCACATCATCTGTTGTTTCATTTTCCGCATACCGTCACCGAGCCACTGCGCGCGGAGTTCAAGCGATTCCCGTGGCGCGTGGACAACGGTGCGCTCCGGGCTTGGCAACGTGGCCGCACAGGCTATCCCTTCGTGGATGCCGGGATGCGCGAACTGTGGACCACGGGCTGGATGCACAATCGCGTGCGCATGGTGGTGGGCAGTTTCCTTGTGAAGGACCTGCTACTACCCTGGTTGGAAGGTGCGCGGTGGTTTTGGGACACGTTGGTGGATGCTGACCTCGCGCAGAACACCCTCGGCTGGCAGTGGACCGCCGGCTGCGGCGCGGATGCTGCGCCTTACTTCCGTGTCTTTAACCCCGTTAGCCAGGGCGAAAAATTTGACCCCCAAGGCGACTATGTTCGTCGCTGGTGTCCTGAACTCGCCCGCCTGCCCGCCCAATGGATTCACCAACCATGGGCCGCGCCCGCAGCCGTGCTGGCCCAAGCCGGCGTGCGGCTCGGGGAAAACTATCCCTCGCCCATCATCAGCCACGCCATCGCGCGCGAGGTGGCGTTGGAAGCTTACGCGCAGCTCAAAGCAGCGAAGTGACGCTGGTCGCGGCCCGTTCACCGCGCCCGAAAGCCAACGATAGCACTGCATCTGGCCCGACCCAGCTCACACAATGAAAAGATGGGTGATGAGAAAAGTTTCCGCTGAAGTGTGTCTTGCCCGTGGAGCGGATTTCCCGCAACGCCAACGATTCCCATTTGCACGCGAGTCCGCTGCCGAGTGCCTTGCTCAGTGCTTCGCGTGCGGCCCAGAGCAAGAGCAACGCCGCAGCTTCAGGCAGCGCGGTCTGCTTGAGCCAGGATTCCTCCTCCTTGGAGAGCGGTACGCCCTTGCGCACCGTCTCTGCGCGTTTCGGATCAATCAACTCCATGTCCAAACCAATTCGCGCGCCTGCTGCAAAAGCCACTGCAACTCCGCGCCCGTTCACATGGCTCAAGCTCAGGCTGAATCCACAATCCACCGGAGCCATTACCACCGGCTCTCCGTTTTCGCCGTTCATGACTTCAAATAAACGCAGCTTCTGCCCGAGGTCTTCCCCCTCGGACTCATCGGGGGAGAGGGGACGGCTTCTGCCGAGTGCGCTCGCCTCGTCAAACAGCGCTAGCAAGGCCAACTTCCCTGCGAGCCGGCCCAACGTGAAATTCTCCCGGGGCTGGCCAAACCTGAACGCATCTGCCCGCAGTGATTCAGCTTGGGTCAGGAGCTGTGTTGGGGAAACCGTTGCCAAGTCGCTAGAACCCACCGGCGCGAACCACACCGGCGCGGCCAGCTCTGGGAGTGATAGCCGCATCGCGCGCGCAGCGAGGGGGCGCGGAGCGAACAGCGATTGCCATTGAGGGAGCATCAGTCACCTTGTTTGAAATAGGCTGCGAGCCGCTGCCAGCCCTCCGCCGTCGTCATGCGTGGCACATAGCCGAAGTCCCGCCGCGCAGCTGAGATATCAAACCAGTGCGCCGTGGTCATCTCGCGCACCATGAAGCGCGTCAGGCGCGGCTCGTTCGGGTTTCCTGTGAACTTGTGCATGGCCTCAAAGCAACTCGCCAGGAGCATCGCCAATCCCGCTGGCACCGTGCGCGTTACTGGCGGCAGGCCGGCGGCGGCGAGCATTCGATTCACCATTTCCCACAGCTCAATTGGCTCACCATTTGAAATAAAGTAAGCTTTCCCTGCACAGGCTGAATTTGGGGCAAGCGCGTCTCCCGCGAGCAGGTGCGCGTCCGCCGCGTTTTGGATAAACACAGTATCAACCAGCTTGCGCTGCGAGCCGATGCGCCGGAGCTGACCTGCCTTCGCCCGCATGATCAGCCGAGGCAGCAGGTGGTTGTCGCCCGGCCCCCAAATCAGGTGCGGTCGCAACGCGACGGTCGCGAGCGTCGGCGAGTTGGCCTTGAGAACGAGTTGCTCGGCCAGCGCTTTGGTCTTCGGATAATGCGCCTCGAAGTGCGCCGGGTAGGGGACGGATTCATCCACGCCTTCCATGTCGGTGCCGTTGAAGACGACGCTGGGTGAACTGGTGTGGACGAGCCGGCGGATGCCGTGCGCGCGGCACGCAGCGAGGACGTTCTCGGTGCCGACCACGTTGGCGCGATGGTAATCCTCGTAACGCCCGGCCAAGCCCGCCTTCGCCGCGACGTGGAAGACGATGTCGCAGCCGCGCGCCGCTGTGGCAACAACCGCCGCATCCGCCACATCGCCGCGCACGTGCTCTGCGCCGAGTTCGCGCAAGGCTGTATGCTCCTGTCGCGAAAGGCTCCGCACCGCATCGCCACGCGCCCGCAGCGCGCGCACGATGGCCAGTCCGAGGAAACCACCGCCACCTGTCACGAGCGCGTTCATAACAGTTGCCTGGTTGCCCACACGGCGAGTTTCTCCCGGAAGATTTTCGCGTTGTGCCGGATGTCCACCGGGAAAGCGTGATGGAAGAGGACAGTCCGAATCGTGCGTGTGTGCGGGAAGTTCGCGCCGATGGCCAGCAGTTCTCCACGCAGCTTTCCTTCGTCCTGCCCGCGCGCGTCTACTTCCAGTTCGATGCACATGACCGGCTCCCGTGCCAGCGATTTACAATCGCCGCTGGGCTGGCCGCTTTGGGCTGTGGGCACTCCCACCAAAGCAGAACGAAACACCGCCGGATGCGTGTTGAAGATGGCTTCGCACGGAATCGTGAACATCGTTCCGCCCTGGGTGACGACACGGTGGGACTTGCGCCCACAGAACCAAATGCGCCCGCGCTCGTCGCGATAGCCGAGGTCGCCCATGCGGTGGAAGAAACCGCCGTCGGGTGTGTGGATTTTCGCCAGCGCGGTGGATTGCTCGCGATTGAAGTAAGTGCGCGAGGCTTGTGCGGCGCTGACAGCAATTTCGCCGATTTCACCGGACGGCAATTCAAGGTCGTCGCTCCACGCGGCGATGGCCTCGTCAGTGATGCGGATGATTTTGACCGTGAGTCCAGCGACGGGTTGTCCCACGCAGACGCCTTTGCCGAGGTCGGTTTGCGCCCGGGTGTCATGCAGAATCTCGTCGCTGCCGATGCTGGCGACGGGCAGGCATTCGGTCGCCCCGTAGGGTGTGAAAACCTGCGCGCCGGACGGGAGCAACGCGGCGAAACGGGCGAGGGTTTTCGCTGGCACCGGCGCCCCGGCGGAAATGGCGCGGCGGAGCGTCGGGAGTTTCACACCGTGCGCTTCGCCGTGGCGGCCGAGGCGGTTGATGAGCGCGGGCGAGCCGAACATGTTCGTGATGCGAAAGCGTTCGATAGCGGCAACTAACTTTACAGGGTCAGCGAGCGCGGGACGCGTGAAGTCCATCTCGGGCAGCACTTCGGTCATGCCGAGCGCGGGGCCAAAAAGCGCGAAGAGCGGGAAGGTGGGCAGATCAATTTCACCTGGCTGAATGCCGTAAAGGCGGCGCACTTGCTCAACTTGCGCGGCGAACATGGCGTGGGTGTAAAGAACGCCTTTCGGCACGCCCGTGCTCCCGCTGGTGAAGAGGATGGCGGCGGTGTCATGGGGTGCGCCAATTTCCACATTGGCAGCACGCGACACGTCGGACGCTGCCTTTCCCCTCACGTCTGACAAAGTCTTTCCTCCCCAAAACCACTTCGCGCCGACTGTCACAGGAATCGAAATAGTCTTCCGCGCCCAACCAAGCAGCACGCGCGCGGCGTGGGCTTTGGGGATGCCGATGAATCCGGCCGGCTCGGCTTCGGCAAGACAGTTACCGAAGTTTTTCAAGCCGATACCCGGGTCAATTAGAACCGGTACCGCACCCACGCGGAAGAGCGCGAAGGTCAGCGCAAAAAAGTCGAGGCTCGGCGGCACCATCAAGGCCGTCCGCACACCGCGTCCGATGCCGATACACGCGAGTCCGTGCGCGATGCGGTCACAATCGGCGTTCAATTCGCGGAAAGTGAGTTGATCGTAATGGAGCTGCCCCGCGCGGTCGCGCCGCGGTGCGAGGACGGCGGGTGTGTCCGGCTGCCGCGCGGCCATCGCGGCGAGGTGTGCGGACATGTCCATTGTTTCCGCCGCTTGCACAGTCACTCCTTTATCGCATGCTCCGCGAAAAACTGCTTCACCAGCGCGAGGATTTCATCCGGCTTATCTTCGAGCACGAGGTGGCTGGCGTCGGGGAAGCGGTGGACCTCGGCTTGCGGGAGGATGCGTTTCCACTCGGCAAGGAAATGGTCGTCAAAAACCCAGTCCTTCGCGCCCCAGCAGATGAGCGTGGGCGTGCGCTGGAACTGCGCGAGCCGGCCCTGCACTTCGGTGACAAGCGCATGCGTGGGGTGGTCGGGAGTGAGCGGGATGTCCTGCACGAAGCGAAGTTGCGCAAGGCGGCTCGCCTTCGCCGTGCTGGGCGCAAGGTAAGCCTCGCGCTCGACGGGCGTGAGCGTGCGCGTGGCGACGCCCCAGCGCGCGACAAGGCGCACGAAAAGGCCGGTCTTACGAATGAGCAGCGCATCCAGCGGAGTGTTGCGGCAGACCCAGAGTGAGGGCGGGAGTTTCTTCGTTTTCGGCAGATGAAAGGCTGCGGTGTTCAGCAGCACAAGGCGGGCGATGCGGTGCGGATTCCGCGCGGCCCAAGTCATGCCAATCATCCCGCCCCAGTCGTGCAGCACGAGGGTGATTTTCTGCGGTAGTTTCGCGTGCGTGATGAGCGCGTCGAGGTCGGCGACACGGCGCTCCAAGGTGAATTGGTAGCGTGTGTCATCGGGCTTGTCCGACAGGCCGCAGCCGATGTGGTCGGGGACGATGGTGCGGCATAGCCCGCGCAGGCCGAGCACGAGCTTACGATAGTAGAAGGACCAAGTCGGGTTGCCGTGAACCATCACAACAGCATCGCCCGCGCCTTCGTCTAAGTAGTGAAGTCCGACGCCATCGCGGTCGAGGAAGTGACCGACAAAGGGGTAGTGTTCGCGACGGAAGTTCACCACTCCACCCCCATCATCATGCAGTTCAACCCGCTGCCAATGCCGAGGAAAGCCACGCGCTGGCCAGGCTTAAGGACGCCGCGTTCGTCGGCGAGGGCGGCAGTCACGGGCAGCGCGGCCGTGCCCATGTTGCCGAGGAAGCGAAATGTCGTGTAGTCCTTCTCACGCGGCACGCCGATGGACTTGAGGATTGCCTCCTGATGACCGCTGCCAACTTGGTGGCAGATCACCTTGTCCACGCTGGCAGCGCTCCAATTCATTATATCAAGGAGGGTTTTCCAAGTCTGCTGGCCCAGCGCGACACCATTCTTCAGCACGGCGACAGAATCCGTGACCATGAACTGCTCGTGCAGGCCGTCGGCGTTCGGCTTGATGCCCCAGCGGCAAAGCCGGTGAAACTCCGGCGCGACTTCGGACACTGCGCCGAGCAAGCGGTGGCCACGCAGATTCGGGAAAGAACCGTCTGTCAACAGCACCGCGACCGCGCCCGAGCCGCCGGTGAACGTGGCAAGGGCCGGGGCGAACTCGTCCATGCCGCCGGTGCCGCTGAGTATCCGACCAAGAGCTATCTCGTTGATCTCTCGTGCGCTCTCACAGGAGACGACGAGACCGGCGCGGAGTTGGCCCAGTTCGATACGGTTTGCTACCTCGATCATGCCGTTGAGCACGCCGAGACAAGCGTTGCTCAGGTCATACACGAACGCGCTGCCACGCATCCCGAGACCATGGGCAACGGAACAGGCGGTAGCTGGCTCAAAATTTTCCCGGCAAACACCGCAATACAGCAGCGCACCGATATCTTCCACAGCAAGCCCGGCTTTGATGAGCGCTTTGCGGGCGGCAGCGGTTGCGCCATGCGAAAGCAGGCTGCCTGGTTGCCACCAACGTCGCTCGCTAATCCCTGTCCATGCTTCAAGCTGGCCAGGTTGGATGCCGAGTCGCGTGAACGCGGGCGCAAGCCGCTCCTCCAGTTCCGTCGTTGTCACTACGACCGGCCCTAACTCATAGCCGAGGGCGGAGAGGAACACGCGTTGGTATTTTGGCATCATCCTCAAGCCTCCTTCACCCTGCGCACGACGAAGTTCTTCATTCCGTAAATCACGCGGCCATCCACGCACAGAAAACCCTCGCCTGTCAGCGTATGCGTGGTGTCGTCCACATTTGTCAACACGGCCTCGATCGTCACTAGCGAGTCACGCGGGATGACTTGGCCGCGATAGGTCCACTCGTGCTTCGTGTTCGTGGCGACGGCCTCCCAACGGGTGCCGGGCATGTGTCCCCAACGCTCGACAGCGGCGAATTTGAGCAGTTGCAAAAAGGATTCGAGGCCAAGCGAGCCCGGCACCACCGGGTCTTGATAGAAGTGTGCTTGGAAAAACCACTCGTCCGCGACAACGCGTTTTGTCCCACGAATGAAGCCGAGCCGTTGCGGCCCGCCATCGGCGATGAACATGGGGATTTCATCAACCATTCGCATCATCGTGTCGGCGAATGGCGCGGCGGACGGATACGGCAACGACTTCGCGCGCGCCAACTCCGCTGTGTTCGGCTCGTAGAGTTTCGCACCCTTGATGCCTTCCTGTTTCTCCAGCGCCGCCTTCGGGAAGAAGCCAAAGTAAGTGTCGCCGCGATAAATCTTCTGCGCGCCCGCGCTCACCTCGAAGTCGAACCACTGGATAATCATCCCCGCTGAGCTGGAGAGGCGCGTGTTCTTGATGCGCGTGGTGAGTGTGCCCACGTCAGGTCGCACGGGCGCAAACTGGGTGCCGGTGCCGCCGAGGTTGCGGTAGGAGAGGTCATCGTTGCTCGTGAGCGCGGAGCCGAGGTAGGCCGAGAGCCAACCGCAGGGTTGCAAGGCGATTTCCAGCAGCACAGCGAACGGCATGTCGCCCTGGCGATTTGCGGCGAAATACCACTCGCCCGGCGGCACGTCGTAAGCCGCCGTCACCTCGCCGCCCGCGACCATCTTGAACGCCTCGCACCCACGAATCTCCGTGACGCGGTCAAGGAACTGATACGGCGCACGCGGCAGCCGCGCGATGCGGCGCGCTGCTCCTTGGTCAAAGATGCGGTAAGGCTTGCCGAACGCGTCGGAAGGATTGCCGCTGGAAAATGCTGTGATGCGCTCGGGGCCAAAGAGCGCTGGCTTTGAGAAGTGCGGCCTTGAAGCCGCTTCGATGTGATTCGAACTGACAACCTTCGGAACGCTGGAAGCCTCACTGGAACTTGCAGGCTGAAGCGGCTCGGAGGCCGCGCTCCACATCGCCTTTAACTCCTCCCGCGTCACACCGGTGTAACGCAGACTCATGTTACTAATTTCCACAATGGCCTTGCCATCCGCATACATCAGTGCATCCGCGATGACAAATGGCTCCGGCCCGTAGCCGATTTCGCGAATTTCAATCTCGTAAGTCACCAGCTTTGTTGTCTCCAGCACCTGCCCACGGCACTTGAGTTGGCCCACAACGCCCGGCACTGGCTCCAGGGCTACGCCTGGCCGCGCCTCGACCACCCAACCCAGCCGCAGCAAATGCACGCGCAACGTGTGCAGGCAGCACTCATACATGAGCGTGCCCGGCATCACGCGGTCGTCCACGAAATGGCAGGTGATGAACCAGTCATCCGGATGAATGTCCGCCTCACCGCGAATGAGACCGAGGCCAAAACGCCCGCCGTTGGGCTCCAGCTTTTCAATGCGATGCACTAAGCGCATCCGCCCGCCGGGCAACGTCACAGGATTTGCCAGCTTCAATCTGGCAAATTGTTCGCCGAAGCACGCGACCAAGTTGCCTGCACGCAACGCGTCAAGCTGTGCTGCCGAATACGACTCCACCGCCATCGGCACGAATTCTTCCCAGTCGGCAGTGCGCTTACCCGGCTGCGGCTTGAGTTGCAGCGAAGTGCGGATGATTCCCTTGCCCGCTGCTAAATCCTGTTGCGTGAAAAAGCCCGCACAACCTTCGCTCATCGTGAGCAGCGGCTGGCCATTTACGGTGGACTCAAAGTTGAACTTAAAGAGCCACACGCCGCTTTGTTGGAAGAAGCGCTCGATGCGAATGTCATAACGAATCGTCTCGCCCGGCCCCGGCAGGCTGCGATGGAAACACACCTTTGCATCGAGCAGCCGATACATCGCCAGTCCGCGCGTCTGGAAATCAATGCCGAGGAAGCCGCTGAGAAACAGGTCGGCCTGCCCCGCCTCGACGGCGATGCACGTCGGGATGCGCCCGCAGTCGAGATACCAAGCCCCGGGCAGCACATCGTGCTCGGTCACCACGCGCCCGTGCGTCATCGAGCGCGGCTCGCCTTCAATGGCAGTGATGCGATCCACGAGTTGCAGCGGCACGTCCGGCAGCCGCACGCGAGTGGGGAAGGAATCCACTTCGGCGAAGGTGGAGCCAAGCGCGTTGCCAATTTTCCCGATAGCAAACTCAAAACACTGCTCGCGTGTGAGGGAGCGCGGCACCGTGCCGGCGGCACGGGCTGCGGAGTCATGGCTACGCACCAAGGGCACCAACTCATCTCCCTCGCCCCCACCGGGGGAGAGGGCTGGGGTGAGGGGGCCGCGTGCGAACTGTGCCAGCGATGCTCCATTCGCCGACCGTGCGACCAAGTCCAACTGCGTTTGCACTGCCTCGGACAGTGTCCTGAACACGCCTGCTGAAAACGCCAAGTAAGCTTCGTGCGCCTGCAACGTCTGCGCCTGCGCCTGCGCCATCGCAGTGAGCAACTCGGCTTCAAATGGGTCGGCGACAAGAGGGATGCTCATGGCACCGTCCGTAAGCTGCGGCGAGTCTTGAGGAGCGCATGCGTCCCGCGTGCCGTGTCCGGCGTCGCGCCGGACACCTTCATCACTCTGACCTACTTTTTTCGCTTCGGGCACTAGATGGACGGACGATGTCGACGCCGGGACGGCTCCGATAGCACGCAAGACGCGTGCGCTTCCCCTAGGCAGCGGCGGCACCACAATGGGCGCGCCAGTGATGGGGATAACCACCCTCTTTCCGTCTGGCTCCGACGCGACTTCCTCAACTGCCGCGCCATACAACGGCTCTAAGTTAATCGGCATTCCCTCTGCCCATAAAGCACCGACCACGCGCAGCACATCCAACAACGGCTCCTTCGCCGACACGCACAGCGAACGCGCGAAATGCGGCTGCCCCTCCAAAATCTGCCCAATCATTCGCGAGCAAGAGGCCCCCGGCCCCATTTCAATGAAAAATCGGTTGCCATCGTCATAAGCGGCGCGCACCACGCGCGGAAAATCAATGGTGGCGCTGGCTTGCGCGACGATGGCGTCTGCTGCCAGCTCGCGGTCAGGAGTGTAACTGCGGCCCCAGCCGCCGCTGTAAAAAGTCACGCCCGGCGGCGGTGTAGTGGGGAAGCGATGCAACTCGCGATACGGCTCCAGCACCGGCTTGAGCAAATCGCAGTGAACCGTGCTCACGCCCTCGAGCGCAAAAAAGTGGCAGCCAAGCCTAGCCACGAGCGTGCGCACTTGCTCTGCATCGCCGCCGATGACGCACTCACGCGGCGTGTTAACGATGAGGATGTAAGTGCGCGCGAGGCTGGTCAGCGCGGCGCGAACTTCCTCGGCGGGCCGATCCACGAGGCCCGCTAGCCACGCAACGTCTTGTTTGCCGCGAAGTTTCCAAGCGTGACGCAGCGCTTGAGGTTCACCCGTCAAATCCTTGGTGAACAGCGTCGAAGCAGTGACGCGCGCGAGCATTTCGTCGCGCGCTGTCCAAGCACGCAAAGCAAAGAGACTCGTGCTTTCGCCAAGGCTGTAGCCAAGGGCGGCGTCGGGTTGGAGGCCGAGTGAAACCGCGACGTCGCTGACGAAGGCGCCAAGCGCGACTTGCCCACAGATGGACGCACGCTGGTCGATAACGGGCGCGGTCTGATTCCAAAACTGCGCGGCGAAAAGCTGGCTGGCGAGACGCTCGTTTTCGCGGTCTTGCGCGCGGAGGACTTCGGGGAAGAGCAGGCCCAATTCGCGGCCCATGTCGGCGAAGTGGTTGCCCGCGCCGGGAAAGACGAAGGCGATTTTGCCCGTGACGCGTTGC
>VHDH01000094.1 GCA_016871445.1 Verrucomicrobiota bacterium
ATTCACGTCCAACGGGGCGATCTGCCGATCCTCATCACCGCGCCGCACGGCGGCTCGATGGCCATTCCCGGCGTGCCGAAGCGCGTCGGCCCGGAAGCCGAGCGCAAGAACGGCAAGTTCGTGACCTCACAGGACACGCGCACCTTCGAGCTCGCCACGGCAACCGCGAAACAGGTCGAGGCGCTCACCGGCAAGAAGCCGTTCGTCGTGGCGATGAAGGCGCACCGGCAGTTCGTGGACGCGAACCGGCCCGAGAAGGAAGCCGTGGAGCATCCTAAAGCAGCCGCTGTCCACGCTGCCTTCCACGGGCAAGTGCGGGAGTTCGTGGACGAGTTGCGGAAGCAGTTTCCCAACGGCGCACTGCTGCTGGACAT
The DNA here is from genome assembly GCA_016871445.1 of Verrucomicrobiota bacterium. Classification (GTDB taxonomy): domain Bacteria; phylum Verrucomicrobiota; class Verrucomicrobiia; order Limisphaerales; family SXTU01; genus SXTU01. The sequence continues at coordinate 375 of VHDH01000094.1, forward strand.
CCACGGCCAGTCGGCGTTTCCCGACACGCTCATTCGCGGCACGCAGAACGGCACGACAGTGATGCGGTTGGTGGAAAAGCAAGGCGTGGCTGCACTCACGGGCGAGGCGAGCATCCTCGGTTACCTCGCTGCCAAAGGCGTGAAGGTCGAGCCACCCAACACCCCGCCCGGCACCCCGCCAGAACCAAGCGGCTATAACGGCGGTTGGATCGTGCGGACTTATGGCAGTCACACCACCAACGGTGTGGACGCCATCCAATTGGAGTTTGGCTCCGCCCTCCGCACGGACGCTAAACGACGCGAGGAGGTGGCGAGTTTCCTGGCTGAAGCCATCAAGGCCTGCACGGAAAAGCATTTGGCCAAGTAACGCACCCCGCGCTTGCTCGTCGCCGCCAGCCCGTGTTACCGGAAGCCGTGCCGGAACCACGCCACTCCTCGCCCCACCGCCGTTCGCCTCGCCGGCCCGACGACGAGCACGATGACCACGACGACGCACCGGCGCCAGCACCAGCCGCCGATCCCTTCGGCCGCTGGTTAAAGCTAGCCGCCTCGGTCATCGCGAACTCCTCTCGCACGCAGCCCGCCGACGCGGTGCTGCGCGAGCATCTGCGCTCCACGCGAGACTGGACCAAGGCCGAAACCGCGCAGGCCAGCCAAGCAGTCTTCGCGTTCTACCGGTGGGGCGGCTGGATCAACGGCGAGCTTAAGCTCGAATCGCAAATCCGTTCCGCGCTGGAGTTTGCCGACGAGTTCGTGCGCCGCCCGCAAGCCTTCACCGACGAGGAATTGCTCGCGCGCACGCTGCCAGAGTGGGTGAACGCGGCCCTGCCCGTCAGCGCGACGTGGCTCCGCGCCCTCCAGGCTGAACCAACCCTCTGGCTGCGCGCGAAACCCGGCCGCGCACAGTCGCTCGCGCAGGTGCTGGGGCACACGCAGCCCGGCCCGCTGCCGGACGCGCTAGGCTATGCCGGTGAAGAAAACCTGTTTCGCCGGCCGGAGTTTCACGCCGGTGAGTTCGAGTTGCAGGACATCGCCTCGCAGGCGGTCGGCCTCGCGTGCGCGCCGCAGCCCGGCGAAACTTGGTGGGACGCCTGCGCCGGCGAAGGCGGCAAGCTCCTGCATCTATCCTTGCTCATGCAGGGCAAGGGCATGGTGTGGGCCAGCGACCGCGCCGAGTGGCGGCTCAAGAAGCTCAAGCTCCGCGCCGGCCGCGCGCAGTGCTTCAACTACCGTGCCGCGCTCTGGGACGGCGGCGCAAAGCTCCCGACGAAGTCGCGCTTCGACGGCGTGTTGTTGGACGCACCTTGCAGCGGGATCGGCACCTGGCACCGGAACCCCCATGCACGCTGGACCACGACGCTGGATGACGTGCAGGAGTTGGCGGCCGTGCAGCTGCGGTTGCTGGACCACGTCGCTCCATCCGTGAAACCGGGCGGCAAGCTTATCTACTCAGTGTGCACCCTGACCCGCGCGGAAACGGAGGCCGTAACCGCGACATTCCAGAAAGCCCACCCGGAATTTGCGCCGCTTCCCCTGATGAATCCATTCCAGGCAAGCGAATCGCCCAGACCGCAACTGGTGCTTTGGCCGCAGGACACGCGCGGTGGCGGGATGTTCATCGCGGGCTGGCAGCGCACCCACTAACGGCACCCATCACAGCTTGGGCGGAGCGGCGGTGCTTTGACGGATTACCAGATCGGCGGCCAGCCGTTTGGACTCAAACTTTTCGTGGCGCAGCTGCGCGAGCATCAACTCCATTGCGGCTACGCCGAGGCGAAACTTGGGCTGACGCACCGTGGTCAGCGGCACACGAAAGTGCTCACTCACCAGGACATTACCGAACCCCGCCAGGGAAATTTCCTCCGGAATCCTCACGCCCTGCTTAAGCAGCAGGCTGCCCGCGCCGACAGCCACCAGGTCGTTAACCGCTTGAATTGCGGTAGCATGGGTGGCCTCGCTAACGAACTGTACAGCGGTTCTCTCGCCCTCCTCAATGGTCGCCCCGGCCTGAAAAACCAACCGATCATCGAAGTCCACCTTCGCCTCGCGAAGCGCCCTCTTATAGCCAGCCAACCGATCGTTTGCCCACGGGGAAACCTGCGGCCCGGCGAAGAATGCAATGCGTCGGTGGCCAAGTTCAAGCAGGTGGCGCGTGACATTTGCAGACGCCGCCATGTCATCGCTCTCCACGCACGGAAAGCTGGCGCAGAATTTTGCGCGCGATCCGAGGATCACCACCGGCGTGCCACTGGCCTGAAGCTCTTCATACACTTTGGCGGTAGCCTCCATGCGCGACGCGGGCGAGATGAAGAGACCGTCCACGCGGCGCGAGAGCAATCGGCGGAGGCACTGCTCCTCCCGAGGAGGTTCGTTGTGCGAGTGCATAAGCAGCACCGCGTAACCCTGCTGATGGGCCCATTCCTCGATGGCCATGATCATGCGCGCGAAAAGGGGGTTGGTGAGCGTGGGCAACACCAGGCCGAGCAGGCGCATGCTGCGAGTGCGCAATCCGGCGGCCGCAACGTTGGGCACATAGCCCATTTGGTCGGCCATTTGCTGGATGCGGGCCTTGGTCGCGCCGGAGATATCCTTCGCGTTTCGCAACGCCTTGGAGACGGTCATCACGGAGACGCCGGCGCAGCAGGCAATGTCTTTAAGGCGGACCATTCAGCGGGGCGAAGATTGCAGTGATTTCAAGATAGCGTTGCGATGCGGAGCGTGGCTCAACACGTGAAAAAGAAAAGGGCGAAGTATTCCGCTACCCCGCACGCGGGCATCTGCTAGCTCGTGAGTCAGGCCGCCCGCGGTTCGGGCGGCACGTAAAGCACGCGACCTTGAATTTTCTTTGCCGCTTCACGTCAACCAAGCCACTTTGCCAATAAGTAGATATGCAAAAATTGCCTCTCAAACCACTCGTTCTCATCACCGCGGCCACCTTGGTTGCCCTTCCACTTTTCGCCGCCGATGCCAAGAAGGACGCAAATAAAGTCGAAGCGAAACCGGCCCCGAAACCTAAGCCAGCCGGTACACTATGGGACCTCATGGACTTAGGCCCATTCTACAGCGGTGGCCTGCAAGTCCCCGGGGATAAGGGCGAGATCTTCCGCCCCGCACTCAAAGGCCTCACCATCCAACTGAGTGGCGATGCGGCGGTTTGCTTTGACACCGAGCGGCTTCGCATGGCGATCGGCTGGCGCGGCGGTTTTTTAAAATTGCCCACCGGACGCGAGGGCTTGGAGGGCGTGGCGTCACCGGTCGGCGAGGTGATCTTCAAGTCCGAAGTGCTGCCCGGCTGGGCCGATGCCAGTGGAAAATTCATCGAACCTAAACCGCCCACCAAGGACGGCCGCGAACTCGTCTCCTTCAGTCCGCTGCCCAAGGACTGGGCTAAATGGCGAGGTCTCTACGTGCATGGCAAACAGGTCGTTCTCAGCTACACGGTCGGCAAGGTCGGCGTGCTCGAACTTCCCAGTTACGACGCCCCGAGTGGCGCCTTCACGCGCACGTTCCACTTCGAGGGCGCGGCCCCGGCGCAGAAGCTCCTCCTCGCCACTGGCGCAGGTGAAGCGCTGAAGGCCACTTGTTCTCTACCAAATGTTAAGCCGGAAACGACGCCGGAGGGTCGGCTTGTGCTAAATCTTCCCGCTCTCCAAGCGGACACCAGCTTCGCCGTCACCCTTTCCGCCAACGGCGTGCCTGCCAAGCCAGCCGCCGCGAACCTTCCCGCGCTTACTAAAGGGGGCGCGGCCCAGTGGAATCCCGTCCTCGAGACGGCCGGCACGCTTGGCAAGGCCGACGGCCCCTACACGGTAGATACCCTCACGCTGCCCGACGGTAAAGCCAACCCGTGGAACTCGTGGATTCGTACCAGTGGTTTCGACTTTTTCAAGGACGCCACGCGCGCGGCCATTTGCAGCGTGAGCGGCGATGTCTGGCTCGTCAGCGGCATTGACGACAAGTTGGAGAAACTCAAGTGGAAGCGGTTCGCCACCGGCCTCTTTCAGCCCCTAGGTCTCAAAATTGTAGACGAAAAAGTTTATGTGCTTGGCCGTGACCAAATCACTCGCCTTCACGACTTCAACAGCGATGGCGAAGCAGACTTCTACGAGAACTTCAACAACGACGTCGCCATCAGCTCTCACTACCACGAGTTTAACCTCGGCTTGGAGACGGACCGCGCCGGCAACTTTTACTTCAACAAAGGCGGCAATCTCGGACCCTTCAAGCACCAGCACCACGGCGTCGTCGTCAAGGTGTCCAAGGACGGCTCCAAGTTGGAGGCTTGGGCCAACGGCCTCCGCGCGCCCAACGGCTTGGGCATGGGACCGAACGACGAGGTGACCTCCTCCGACAACGAGGGCAACTGGGTGCCCAGCTCGCGCGTCAACCTCATGAAGGCCGGCGGCTTCTACGGCCATGCCCACACCGCACACACCTCGTCGCCACCCACGGATTACGACCGGCCGCTGTTCTGGCTCCCGCATCAGGTGGACAACTCCAGCGGCGGCCAAGTCTGGGTCACCAGCGAGAAATGGGGCCCGTTCAGCGGCGATATGCTGCACATGAGCTACGGCAGTTGCTCGCTTTTCAAGGTGATGAAGGAGGAAGTTGCCGGGCAAGTGCAGGGCGGCGCGGTGCGCTTCCCGCTCAACTTCGAAAGCGGCATCATGCGCGCCCGGTTTAGCCCGCGCGACGGCCAGCTCTACGCCACTGGCCTGCGCGTGTGGCAAAGCAGCGGCGCCAAGACCGGTGCCTTTCATCGGATTCGCTACACCGGCAAACCTGTCGCCATGCCCAAGGAACTGCACGTCAAGCCCACCGGTCTGGAAATCACCTTCACCACCGCGCTCGACAAGAAACTGGCCGAGGACGACGGCAACTGGGCGATTGATCAGTGGAACTACAAGTGGAGCGGCAGCTATGGCTCCAAGATGTATTCAGCGAGTGAGCCCGACAAAATCATCGGCGACAATAAAATCGGCAACAGCAAGTTTGGCGGTGAAGATCTCGAGGTAAAGAAGGCGACCCTCCGGCCGGACGGCAAAACCGTTTTTCTGGAAATCGAAGGTGGTGTTAAGCCCGTCATGCAAATGCGTATTCGCATGAATCTCAACGCCGCCGACGGCACGCCCATCAACCAGACAATCTACAACACTGTCAACAAAGTGGCGTCGAAATAAGCAACAGAGACGAACGGAATTGCGTTCGCTTCCCTCTAATAAGCTTAACGTTACTCCTACTCCCCAATCTCCCCACCCAACGTGAAGAAGGTAATTGGGAATGGGTTTGAGGGTGAACCGGACCCGTGTTACGACACCGGCAAAAGGTTTTCGGCCACGTTCGTGCGATAAGCCTTGGCAGCGGGGATGATGCCTGCCAAGGCACTCAGGCCGATGATCGTGACGGGCACCACAGCGAAAACGGGCTGCCACGCGAGCGGTTCGATTACGACGCCGGTTTCAGCGCGGATAACGCCAGCAGCCACGGTCGTAATAGCGAGATACATGGCAAAGGCAGCGACCATGCCAAGCGCAGCGATGGCGGCGCATTCCAACACCACGGCGCAAAAGATCGTGTGCGCCCGCGCTCCAAGCGCACGTAAAATAGCAATGTCTCGCCGACGCTCGTTCATGGAATTGTAGATGCTGGCGAGCACCGAGCCGGTGGCCACGACGGCCACGAGCCAAGCGACCAGAGCGAGTATCCGGTCGAACCAAGCGATCTTGCCCAACAAATCGGACACAATTTGCGCGATGGGCCAAGCGAAGGTGAGGCGATTGCCCTGCTTGTTATACATTAGTTCCAGCCCGCGCCCGGCGGCGGAGCTTTTGAGCTTCACCAGGGCGGCGCTGATGTCGTTGGCCGCCGCGGGATCGTGACCTTTCATGTTCTGAATGCCTTCGAGCGGGATCCAGATGACGCGGTCAGCGGGGGTGTTGGACGGTTCGAGAATGCCGGTGACGACGTATTGCTCCTCGTGCTTCTGTTTTTCATCAAAATTAAGGCCGTGGTAAGGGTGAAACTTGTCACCGATTTTCAATTTAAGCTGCTGTGCGGCGAAGCTACCCAGCACCGCCTCCATGTAGCCGGGCATAAACGGCTCACCTTGGGCCAAGCGATACTTTCGCCCCGGGGTGTGCTCGACAGCGAAAAGGTTGGTAGAAGTGCCGACGAGCCGGTAGCCGTAGTAATTGTCCCCCACGGCTATGGGCAACACGAGTTTAACGGCGGGGTTGGCGGCAATTTCCTGAAAATCAGCCCACGGCAGGTTCCCGGGCGAGGCTTCCAGATGGAAAATGGCGTTGAGCACGAGTTGCAGCTTGGCGCTACGCGCACCAAGCACCGCATCGAAGCCAGCATTCTGCTTGGTGAAAGCGTCGTTCGACTGCTCCTTCACGACCCAGACTGCCATGAGCAAACCGCCCGCTAATGAAAGCGACAGAGCTGTGACTACCGTGGAAAGCAGGTGTTGACGTAGCGACTTAGCAACTATGAGAGGAAGAGTCATGCGGAAATGACAAATGCCGAATGGCCACGCCCCAAAGCCCAAGCAAGAGCCACTTGCCACTGACCTAAGGTGAGCAATTTATACAATATTGGGCCTCGTTTATTCATTGGATATTTATTTCGCCGCGCGGTTCAACTTCGCCAATTCCTGCACGGTTTCAAATTGACCGAGCACTTCGCGGTCGTGACTTACGAGCAGGAGCGCCGCGCCATTCTCGCGGCATGCCTCGCGAATGAGCGTAAGCGCCTCACGGGCGTTGGCGTGGTCCAAATTGCCCGTCGGCTCATCAGCAAGGACGAGCTTGGGCCGGTTTGCCAATGCGCGCGCGACGGCGACGCGTTGTTGCTGACCGGTGGAAAGCTGGCGGGGGAGATGGTCGAGCTTGGCCTCCAACCCGACGCGCTTAAGCAGCAACTTTGCAAACCCCCGATCTGCGCCGGGACCAAAACTCATGCCAAGCAGCACGTTTTCTAGCGCAGTGTAGCCCTGCAGCAAATTGAAGGTCTGGAAAATATATCCGATGGAGGTGGCGCGCACGCGGTCACGCGCGGGCTCGGTCAAACCGGCGAGTTCCTGGCCGTTGAATTTGATGGAGCCGGTGTCCGGCGTGAGGATGCCAGCGATGAGGTTGAGAAAAGTCGTCTTGCCTGAACCGCTTTCACCGCTCAACGCCACTTGCGCCTGCGCAGCGAGCGAGAACTCTGGCACGTCCACAACGACGTGCGTCCCGCCCTCGGGCGCGGCGTAGGCTTTCTTTAGCTGACGGATTTCCAATAACGACATAGCAGAGCGTTGGAGCATTGAATTGAACTCACCAAAGTTCAACCCCGAACGCGCTTCAATGAACTGCCAGCACCGGCGAGCAATACGGGGCAACTCTCTTATGGTAACGGCGGAAGTGCATGCCCGCCAAGTGGCGAACAAAAAACTCCTTGGCGATGGCTTGAACACCTTCCGGCAGAAACGCGACAAGCGATTTCAAGTGCGCCGCCAAACCTATAAAGGATTGCACTTGCCCGACGGAAAGCGCCTTCACGAAGTTTAACGTTCATTCCATCCCCAGTGCCGCCCCCCTGCCCTTCGGAATGCGGCCGAGGTGGTAAATAATGAAGCCGTGGAGAAACTGCCGCAGCTCCACAGCCTGCTCGGCGCGCGCGGTCAAGGTGGCCAGCGCGGGGAAATCATCCGCTTCAAGACGGGCATACAGATCCCGCGCAGCCGGGCGGAGGCTGGTTCCAGTCAGGTCCGGCTGCTGACCCAGTTCGACGAGTAGCTTCGCCTCGAAGGCCAGCACGGTGCGCGGCCGAGGCGGACGCGCGCCCAACTCAGCGAGCAAGGCTTGGAACAAAGCATGAATGTCGGGCAACGGCGTCTCGACCTCGGTGGTCTGCTCTAGCAGCGCGGTGCAATAAGCAGCCTGCTGAAGCGCGTGGAGATCTTGGCGTAGGCGCGGGTGCGTCTGGCGCAGGCTGACCTCACGGAGCGTGTGCAACTCACTGCGGCGACTCCGCGCGAAGCTGAAGTCAGCCTCGTAAAACAGGTCGAGTTTGCCGCGAAAGGCTGAGTTTGGTCGGCGCGCACCTTTCGCCACTGTCGTCACCCGGCCCAAGTCTGGCGTGAGCCAGTGCACAATCAGGCTCGTCTCCGTCAATGGACGGATGCGCAGAATGAGGCCGCTGGTAGAAACCGGGTTCAGGGTTTCGAGTTGAGGGTTTCGAGTTGAGCGAGGTCGAAAGTTTTGGCCAGTCCGCGCATCAACCGGTTCTCCTCGCGCTTCATCACGCGACGTTTGGCAGGCTGCAAGTCATCGTAGCCCTGCAAGTGGAGCAGCGCGTGGACGGCATAACGAACGACTTCGCCCTGCCAGCTTGTCTTGAACTCGCGCGCCTGTTTCACGGCATCGGCCACGCAGATGAAGGCCTCGCCATGCAGGGTCGAGGCTCGGTCCTTTCTTTTGTCTTCCGGGTCGGCGTGGTCAAACGTGATGACATCGGTGCTACCCTCGTGACGCAGGAACCGCCAATTCACGCGGGCCATTTCGGAGGCTGTGACAAAATGGAAGCCGAGCTCAACATGGGCGACGCCGAATTCACAGCGCAGCAGGTGTGTGAGCACGCGGCGGAGAAAGCGAAGATTCAGGCGACGGTCGCGTTGGCGATTGCGAAACTGGAGTGTGGAACGCAATGGGCGAGGCGTGATGGCGGCAGGGCGAACGGAGGTTGATTTGCGCATCGTGGGTTACGCATTACTTGCCTTAACCGTTCATCGCCCTCCCGCGATGCTCCTCATAGGCCACAATGATGCGCTGCACCAGCGGGTGCCGCACAATGTCACGCCTGGAAAACTCAATTATCGCGACGCCCTCGACTTTGTGCAGCACCTTGGCCGCCTCGCGCAGGCCGGATGTCTTGTGACCGGGAAGGTCGGTCTGCGTGGGATCGCCGGTGACAACGGCTTTGGAATTAAAGCCGAGGCGCGTGAGAAACATTAGCATCTGCTCAGGCGTGGTGTTCTGCGCCTCATCGAGGACGATAAACGAGTTGTTCAACGTGCGCCCTCTCATATAAGCCAGCGGTGCGACCTCAATAATGCCGCGTTCCATGTGCTTCTCTATTTCCTCACCGGGCAGCATATCGTGAAGCGCGTCGTAGAGCGGTCGGAGATAAGGCGTGAGCTTTTCGTGCAAATCACCCGGCAAGAAGCCGAGCGCCTCGCCGGCCTCAACCGCCGGGCGCGTGAGAATGATGCGCGAGACCGCACCCTCGCGCAGGGCAGAAACAGCCATCGCCATCGCGAGATAGGTCTTGCCCGTGCCCGCGGGTCCGACACCCAGCGTCACGTCGTGTGTGCGGATAGCCTCAACGTATTTCTTTTGGCCGGTGGTCTTGGGTAGGACGTGGGCCTTGCGCTGCGAGGTGTGGATGCGCTCGGAGTGCAGGCCGCGCAACGCTTCCACACCCTCGTGCTTAACGACATCGAGGGCCGAAGTAAAATCGCGTTGACTGATAGCGGAACCTCCCTTGAGCGCGGCTTCAAGCTGCTGGAACAAGTGCTTTGCGCGCTCAACAGCGGCCGTTTCGCCGTCGAGACGAATCCAGCCGTCGCGCGCGGTCGCCTTTACGCCGAGTGCGTCCTCAAGCGATTTTAGATGGTGCGGATCGTTGGCGAAAAGCTGCTGCGCAAAGCGGGCGTTCTCGTAGTGGAGAGTTTCGGTGGGCATAAAGTCAGTGGATTTCCGCCAAGGCCGCGCGGAGCTTTGCGGCCGTTTCGTCGAGCGCCTCGGGCAAGACAGCAGTGCTACCGGTGACAGGCATAAAATTAGTGTCGCCATTCCAGCGCGGGACGATGTGCCAGTGCAGGTGCTCAACGATGCCAGCGCCAGCGACCTTGCCCAAGTTGAGGCCTATGTTGAAACCGTCGGGCCGCATTACCTTGCGAAGAGCGGCTTGCACGCGGCGAAGGAGCACCTGCAACTCCACCACCTCCTCCTCGGTAAGTTCGGGCAGGTCAGCTACCTGGCGATACGGACAGATAAGCGCGTGGCCAGCGTTATAGGGATAGGTATTGAGGACGGCGTAACAAACCTTACCCCGCGCAATGACATGGTGCGTCTTGTCCTCGGAGGATTGTCCAATGAAAGCAAACAACGAGCGTCCATCAGCATCGGTTTGCTTTGGGCCAAGGATGTATTGGATGCGCCACGGGGCGTGCAGGCTGTCCATATGTGGACGCTAGCCAGCGGAGCAAGGGAAGTCAAAGAGGTGCTCCGCCAAACTCAATCGCTAGTGGCTAAAGTATTCTTTAACAGGAAATTGAACCCTCTCCTTCTGAGCACATTAGCCGGGGCCAAAATACTTTCGTGCTTATGGACGCGGCTCAATAATGCGGTAGGCGGGACATACAAAGGCCTTGAGCTAAGGTCTATTTCACTCGCCATCAAGGCGCATTTTGCTCGTCAGCCTGAACCGCCCACGTTTTCATGACGCAAATGAGTGCCCCGATTGTCCTTAAACCGGAGGAGTTGAAACCCGCCGCTGAACTCTGCGCCCGCACACTGGAGCAACTTGACCGCATCCTGCTGGGCCGTGCGGACGTACACCGGCTCCTGCTCATTGGCATCCTCAGCCGTGGCCATATCTTGCTTGAAGGGTTGCCCGGCTTGGGCAAGACCGCGCTCATTCGTACGCTGGGACGAATCATGCAGCTCGACTTCAAGCGCGTGCAATTTACCCCCGACCTCATGCCCGGCGACGTGTTGGGCACTCATATTTTACAGGACACCAACACCGGCAAGCGCGAGATGACTTTCCAGCCCGGCCCGGTCTTCACCAACATTCTCCTCGCCGACGAAATCAACCGTGCCTCGCCCAAGACGCAGTCCGCGCTGCTCGAAACGATGCAGGAAAGTTCCGTCACGCTCCTCGGCGTCACACGCAAGCTGCCGCAGCCCTTTTTCGTGCTCGCCAGCCAGAATCCCATCGAGCTCGAGGGCACCTACCCGCTGCCCGAGGCGCAGCTCGACCGCTTCCTCTTCCGCCTGCTCTTCAATCATGTGGATGCCGAGGTGCTCGCGCGCATCATCGGCGAGCGCCGGCGCGGCGAATTGCCCGAGCCGACTTGGCAGATGGAGAAAGGCCAGCTCGACCAGCTCTTCGCCGTGATGGACCGCATCTTCATGCCCGCCCCCGTGGCGCGTTACGTGGCCCGGCTCGTGGCCGCCACGCATCGTGGCGCAACCGAGGCCACCGACGCGGTGAAAAAATACGTCAACTACGGCGCCTCCCCGCGCGCCGCCATCGCCATCGCGGAAGCTGCGCGCGCCCACGCGCTTGTCGCGGGCCGCCCGACCGCCGGCTTTGAGGACGTGAAAGCCGTCGCGCCGCCCGTGCTCAACCACCGCATCCTCCTCAACTACCAAGCCCGCTTCGACAAGACCGACACCACGGCCGTCGTCTCCGAGCTGCTGACCAAGCTGGA
>VHDH01000095.1 GCA_016871445.1 Verrucomicrobiota bacterium
CGCCGCGCCCGGCGAGAACCTCGTCAAGCCGCTCGAAGTCCGCACCGTCTTCACCAACGGCAAGCACAACGCCTTCACGGCCCTCCGCCGCTTCCAGGGCGACCTCTGGCTGGCCTTCCGCGCCGGCGACTCGCATAACTCAGCCACCGCCGACGTGCTGGTGCTGCGCTCCAAGGACGGCAAGGAGTGGACCCGGGCGCACACGCTGGACGTGGCCAAGGACGACCGCGACCCGCAGTTCGTCGCAACGGACAAGCGCCTGTTCCTCTATTGCCCGGCGATGAACGGCGCGACGCTCACGACTTGGCTCACTTACACGGACGACGGCAAGACGTGGAGCAAACCCGTGGCGGTCTATGAGCCGCAGTTCATCCTGTGGAAGCCCATCGTGCATGGCGGCACGTTTTACGCCGCCGCGCACAAGAAGGACGAGACGGACGGCGGCAAGGGCCGCGCGGTGCATCTGGTGAAGTCCGCCGATGGCATCCAGTGGGAAAAGGTTTCCCTCATTCGCGCCGGGAACTGGGAGAGTGAGACGACGCTTTACTTCGACCCAAGGCACCACGTCACGGCCTTCCTGCGCCAGAAATACGGCAGCCCGCAGGCGCAGATTCTCGAGTCCGATCCGCCGTATGCCGAGTGGAAGGCCCGCCCGGCGGACGCGCCACACTTCAGCGGACACAGCGTCCACACCTTCCGGGGCGTGACCTACCTGCTGTCGCGCGCGCTCGTCGCGGGCAAGACCACCGGCTCGCGCATCTACACCTTCGCCGACGGCAAGCTGACTCCCTACTGCGACCTGCCCTCCGGCGGCGACTGCGCCTACCTCGAAGCCGTCGAGGATGGCCCAAACATGCTGGTGAGCTACTACTCGACGCACGAGGGCACGACGAACATCTACCTCGCGGTGGTGCCGCTGAAGTGAGCGCCCTGGCTGCGCTCTTGAGTTGCCGCGCCGACCTGTGAGTTAATTCCTTGGAACGAAAGACACACTATGCACTTGATGGGAATTGGCGATGAGGCGGGCGGCGGACTGGACTTCCAGATCAAGGCCGCGAGAGAGCTCGGCTGGAAATACATCGAGATGCGCGGCGTCGAGGTGCCGGGCTACCCGAAGGCGAACTTCCACGAGATCCCCGACGCGGCGTTCGACCTCGCGGCCGGGAAGATTCAGGCGGCGGGCCTGGGCGTGTATTGCTTTGGCTCCACGATCATGAACTGGGCCAAGACCGTGGAGACGCCCTTCGACATGACGCTGGGCGAAGTGCGCCGCGCCATCCCGCGCATGCAGCGGCTCGGCACGAAGTTTGTCCGCATCATGTCCTTTAAGCCCAAGGACACCGACGCCGTTACGCCGCCCGTGGTCTTCGAGCGGGTGCGCGAGGTGACGAAAATGTTCACCGACGCCGGCCTCACGCCAGTGCACGAGAACTGCATGAACTACGGCGGCATGAGCAGTGCCCACGCGCTCGAGATGCTGGACAAGTGCCCCGGCCTCAAGTGGGTCTTCGACACCGCCAACCCCATCTTCAACGCCGACCGCCAGCTTCCGCAGCCGTGGCCGCGCCAGAACGCGTGGGAATTCTGGACGACCGTCCGCGACCACGTCGCACACATCCACGTGAAAGATGCAACGTGGAATCCCGCCAAGAACGACGCCGATTACAACTGGCCCGGCGAAGGCCAGGGCCAGGTGCGGCGCATCCTCGCCGACGCCTTCGCGCGCGGTTACGACGCCGGCATCAGCATCGAGCCGCACATGGTCGTGGTCTTCCACGACGCCGGCTCGAAGGCGACCAACGACGCGGACATCTGCGCGAACTTCATCGAGTATGGCCGGCGGCTGGAAAAGCTCATCGCTGAGGTGAAGCGTTAACCCGTCATCAAGTCCATCTGCTGAAGACTACCGCCGCTACTTCTTCGCTGGCGCTGTGCCGGCCCTGAAGTAGGCGAACAAGTCCCGCACCTGCTGCTCGGTCAACGTGTCGAGCAATCCCTCGGGCATCAGGCTGGTGTGGCTCGCCTTCATCTCCTTCACCTGCGTGCGGCCGAAGGTGGTCTTGTTGCCGGCGAGGTCGAGCACGACGATGGACTGCGCGTTAATCTCCGTGACAAGGCCGGTGATGATCTGGTCGTCGTGCGTGGTGATATTGAACGCAGTGTATTCCTCGCGGATGGCGAGGCTCGGGTCCACGATGGCGGGCAGGATGAAGTCGAGATTGTCGCGCTCGTAGCCAGTAAGGTCGGGGCCGATTTTGCCGCCCTCTTTGTTGAGTATGTGGCAGACGGCGCAGGCGAGCTTGAAGACTTCACGGCCGGCCTGCTCGTTGCCCTTGCCACTGGTAAGGAGGCGCTTTACACGGGCGATCTGCGCCTGCTTCTCGTCGCTGGTTTGATTGAGGCGGCCCCAGTGTTTTTTGATGAGTGCGTCGCTCGCGGCGTCCTTGAACGTGGTGATGGCGAGCAGGTTCGCGATGGAGACTTGTTCCTTTTTGAGCTGACCTTCATCCACGGCGGCGAGGAGGCGGCGCGACCAGTCGAGCCGGCTGGCAAGCGCGGCTTGGGCGGTGTCGCGGAGCTTCGGGCTGAAGCCGGGGTAAAGGTCAAGCAACTCGCGCGCGATGTCCGGCGAGGCGAAGCGCTGGAGGGCGTTGACTAAGTCGAGCCGCAGCGCATCGCTCTTGGCGAAGCGCAGCTCCTTCAGAAAGGTCGGCACGGCGGCTTCCACGCGGCGCTCAGCGAGCAATGTGATGGTCTTGCGGCGGTCGGCCTCGGGGACTTTTGGGTCGGCAATACGTGCGAGCGCGGCTAGGGCAGCGGGCGCGTGACCGAGCCGGACAGCAAAGCTGATGAGCGTGGGCGTGGGCGGCTGGCTGCTCCACAGCTCGGCGACTTTCTTCGAGAGCGCAGGCGGGACGGACTTCACCGGGTCGCCTTGCAGCCCGGCTTCCATGCCCTTGATGAGTTCGTCGGCATCGGCGGGCGACGGCGCAAGGGCGAAGAGTTTCGCAGCCGTTTCGAGATTCGCGTCGGTGCGCTCGGCGGTGAAGCGCTGGCCGAGGCGCGCGATGATGAACTTCTGCACGAGCGGCGCGTGCCAGAAGGTGCTGTCCTCCAGCATCCGCAGAATCGCGTCGCGGTCGGAGATGCACTTGCTCTCGACGGCCCACCAAAGCAGCAGGGGAATGTGTTTATCGCCCACGTCCTCGGCGTGGAGGAGCAGTTCGCGCGTGATGGGCAAGGCGTCTTTGCCTGGCAACCGCGTGACGCTGCTGGCGAGTTGCGCACGGACCTCGGCGGCGGGTTCGGACTTCGCGATGGCGAGGAGCGTGGCCTGCTGCGCGGGCGTAACTCGCTTGCGGTCGCCTAGCAAGCGGATGGTCCAGTAACGAATCATCTCGTTCGGATGCGAGAGCGTTTTCAGGGCGAAGGCATCATCAAAGCCGCCGCTGGCGTGGACGGCCCAGAAGGCCTCGAGGGCCAAGTTTTCAGTGTTCAGTGATTCAGTATTCAGTTTGGCGGGCGAGGCCGCGCCGCTCTTCTGGGACTGAACACTGAACACTAACTCTTTCAGTCGCGGCGCGAGCGCCTTGTCTCCGCGGTCCCACAACACGCGGAGCGCAGTTTGGCGGTGCCATTTGTTCGCATGGGAAAGGAGCTTGATGAGTTCATCACCAGAGAGTTTGGTGAAGTCGAGTTTGTCCCAGCCCACTTTTGCTCCGGTCGCGGAGAGCCGGTAGATGCGGCCGGATTCCTTGTCCCAAGTGTCGCGCGGGTCGAGATGGCTGAGGCGGCTGTCGCACCAGTCGGCAAAGTAAATCGCGCCGTCGGGGCCGGTTTTCATGTCCACGGGACGGAACCAGCGGTTGCTCGACAACACGCTCGTTTCAATGTCGGCGGTCTGGAAGCTCGACGTGTCGCGCGCGACTTTGCTCGCCATCACGCGGCTCGTGAGCGCCATGCCGACGACGATGTGGCCCTCGTATTGCGGAATCGCGCCGCCTTCGTAGTAGAGCATCGCCTGCGGAAAGCGCGGCTCGTAGCCCTTGTGCGCCATGTGTTCGAACCAGCCGAAGCGATACGGGCTAATCGCGGGGCCGTGCTTGGACCAGCCCTTGATGTAGAGCGCGCCCTGCGCGTAATGCAGGCCGCGCGTCTGGCCGTAGTTCGAGCCGGAGAAGACGCGGCCTTGCGCATCAAATTCCAAACTGAACGTGTTGCCACCGCCTTCCGCAAAGACTTCAAATTCCTCAGTCACGGGATGGAAACGCCAAATCGCTTGGCCGAGAAATTTCACCCCCTTGATGTCCGCTGTGCAGGTGCTGCCGTGCGCGCCGTAAAGCCATCCGTCCGGCCCCCACGCGAGTGAGTTCGCGCCGCTGTGCGTATCTTCGATGCCAAAGCCGGAGAGCTTCACTACGGGCGGGCCGTCGGGGATGTCGTCGCGGTTTTTGTCCGGGTAAAAAAGCAGGTAAGGCGGGTTCAAAACCCACACGCCACCGCGTCCGGTGAGAACGCTGCGAGCGATGTTCAAGTCGGAAACGAAGTCCTTCGCCTTGTCGAAAACGCCGTCGCCATTGGTATCTTCGAGGATGGTGATTCGGTCCTTGCCCTTAATGTGATTTGGCGGCGGCGGCGGGATCTGGTCGTAAACGGCGCGAAGGTATTGGTCATACTTCGTGACCTTCAGGCCGGCAGGGAAAGGGTATTGGAGATACTGCACCACCCACATGCGGCCGCGTTCATCGAAGTGAACGTTCAAAGGCTGACGCACCATCGGCTCCGTAGCAGCGAGGTCCCAGCGCAGGCCGGGCGCGACGTTGAATTGCTGGAGCGACTCGGCGGGTGTAGGGCGAGCGGAGCCGTCGTTAAGCATCCCGCCGCCCTTGAAGCGCTTCACGAACTCGGCCATCTCGGGCGTGAAGCGCGGGTCGGGCGGGACGTCAGCGGCACGAAGCGAGACGGCCAAGGCGAGGGCAGCGAAAAAAAGCAGACGCATAATATGCAACGCGTGCGAGCGTGATACTGGCCTTCGACGAGGCGGGCAAGGCGGGTGTTCGCCGCGAAGAGTAAGCAAGGTGTTTATCTAGCGCGCGAATTCCTAAAAAGAATAAGGGGAAAGCCTCGTTGTCAAAATGGCTTCACTCCTCATTCCGGGTTGCAATGGCCAAATCTTCAACTGCGGAGTTTAAGTTTATTATCAAAGGACCTGCTGAGGAAGCCGGCGGGAAGTAACTGGGGGAATGGACTCCGTTTAAAAATGGCGGTCAGCGTTGTTTCAAAAGTGGCGAAATGCTGATGTTTTGAAACTGGGGAACGGCTGGAAAGAGTGGTCGGGACGACAGGATTTGAACCTGCGACGTCTTGGTCCCAAACCAAGTGCTCTACCAGGCTGAGCTACGTCCCGAGCCGTTGCACCGAATCATTCCCGTCCAGCGAACGCTGTGCAATCTTCATTTCGCCAGCTTTATCGCACGGTAACTTTTCGGGTGCGATGGGGTTGTATACCTCGGTGAAGCTCGCATCTGCACAAAGACGGCTCGTGATTGAGTTGCTCGGATGGTATGGGTTTTACGTGCATCGCTTGCTCCGCTTCAGTTTTGCCCTCTTTATGCTGGTGCTGGTTTGCGGCGTTTTCCCGGCGGGCGCGGCGGATCGGCTGGTTTGGCGTGGTGGCGAGCGCGTGGACGCAGATATTAACGGGTGGTCGCTGCCGCAACTTCTTGAATACCTTGCCGAGCATTCGGGTTGGCAGGTGTTTGTGGAGCCGAACGCGCGGCTGCGCGAACCGGTGTCGGTGAAGTTTGCCAACCTGCCCGTGGGTGAGGCACTGGGTCGTATGCTGGGGGAGCTGAGCTTCGCTGTGTTGCCGCAGGTTAATGCCCCGGCCAGGCTGTTTGTCTTTCGCACGTCCATTGGCGACGCCACGCAGCGAGTACCGCCGCGCGAACTGGCCGCAGCTAGGCCCATCGCTGATGAACTGATCTTGCTGCGCAAACCTGGTAGCAAGGCTGATGCTGATGAACTAGCGAAGCGGCATGGCGCGAAGATCACGGGGCGCGTGAATGAGTTTGGCGCGTATCGGCTAAAGTTCGCTGATGCTGAGGCGGCACGCATCGCCCGTGATTCGCTTAACGGCAACACCGACTTTAACGTGGACTCCAACTACGCTGTTCCTCGCCCTGTTGCCACTGACCCGCTCGCAGCCAGTTCGATGGCGGCACTGACGATCAAGCCCGACACCAGCGCGTCGTCGGGGCAGTTGGTCGTAGGCTTGATTGATGCGGCGGTGCAGAAGGCCACGCCCTCAAGCGCTTTTCTCTTGCCCGGCGTTTCCGTCGCTGGCGAGGCGAGCGCGGGCTCTGCAGCGCCCACCCACGGCACCTCGATGTTTGAGACGCTGCTACGCGGGCTGGCCAGCACGCAGGACGCTGGCGCGGCCTCCGCCGTGCGCGTGCTGCCGGTGGACGTATATGGCGACGCGGCCTCAACTAGCACTTTCAACGTCGCGCGCGGGGTCGTCGAGGCGCTCAACGCGGGCGCCTCAGTCATCAATCTTAGCCTCGCCAGCGCGGGTGACAGCGCGTTGCTGCATAACGTCATCAAGCAGGGCGCGGAGCGCGGTGTGTTGTTCTTCGCGGCGGCGGGCAACGAGCCGACCACCGCGCCAAACTACCCGGCTGCTTATCCCGAAGTACTCGCCGTGACCGCTGGCACACGCAACGGTCAGCTCGCCAACTATGCGAACCGCGGAGAGTTTGTGGATGTGGTCGCGCCAGGTTCGAGCATCATCCAGTTCGGCGGCAAGACCTACCTTGTCAGCGGTACATCGGCCTCCACTGCATATGTGTCCGGCCTTGCGGCGGGGATGAAGTCCAGCACCGACGCGAGCGCAGCGGCGATTTCCGCCAAACTTGTCGAGACACTGGGCATCAAGAAATAGCCAACCTCTGTTGATTTAAAACGAATGGGGACAGGCGAATCAGAAAATCACTTTCCTTGCTTGCTTGTTCCATATCGTTGGGAGTTGTCGGACGCGTTTGGATCGCCTGTGAATTCCCTAGTGAACTCTCCGTTGAAGCAGGGCGTCCATTTCATAGATTTATGAAGCCCGATTACAAGGCCGCGCACGTCGAAGCCGAGTTTGACCACTCGGCCCCGCTAATCACGTGTCGCTTCGATCCCCAAGGCAAGTTTGTCTTCGCCACGGCCGAGGATCGCGTGATCGTGCGGTGGGATTTGGCGGATCCAAAGCAGAAGACCGACTTCACTGCGCATGACTCTTACGTGTGGGCCTTGGCGCTTACGAAGGATGGCCAGACGCTGTTGAGCGCGGGCGGCGACGATACGCTGATGTGGTGGCCTGCCACAGCGGAAAAGCCCACGCCCCAGCGCAAGGTCAAGGCGCATAAGGGCTGGATCCGCACTCTAGCTGTCAGCCCGGACGGAAGGCTGCTCGCCAGCGGCGGTAACGATCGGCTCGTAAAATTGTGGAACTTGGCCGATGGCAAACTGGTTCAGGAGTTTCCTGGCCACGAGCGCGACGTTTATAGCGTACACTTTCATCCCGATGGCAAGTTTCTCCTCAGCGGCGACCTGATGGGTAAAATTCAGCAATGGGACTTGGCTTCGGGCAAATCCGTTCGCGTGCTCGATGCAAAGGAACTTCATTCCTACAACGGCGGCCAACAGGTTCATTTCGGTGGCGTGCGGGGGTTGGCGATTTCGCCGGATCGGAAGCACCTCGCCTGTGGCGGCTTGCATAAGGCCAGCAATCCGCTGGGCAACGTCCACGAGCCGATGGTGCAGCGATACGATTGGGACTCGCACAAGTTACTCAAGACCCACCTCGCTGACGGCCTAACCAACTCGACCGTTTGGAACTGCCTCTTTCATCCTGACGGTACGCTCATCGCCGGGTGTGGCGGCGGCAGTGGCGGTCACCTCCTCTTCTGGGGCAAAGATGACGATAAGCCCACGCCCGCGTTCAAGCTTCCCGACATGGCCCGCGAGTTGGACTTACACCCCGATGGCGTCCGCCTCGCCACCGTGCATTACTCGCGAAAGGTCCGCATCACGAAGCTCGCGGCGAAAGCGGTGGCCCCAGCGAAAAAGGGGTGATGCTAACAAGCATTTTGAAGCTTCGCGACGTTCGGCGCGTCCGACGCAGGTTGAATTTATAGAAAGCTAGTTTAAGCGCATGAAAGACACAGTTCGCATCCCTCGCCTGAGTAAGCTCGCCGGCTCTGAAACCGCCCAAATCCCCGTCGCCACCAAGACGTCCGGCAAGGACACCGTGCGTCTGCAACGCAGGGCGGCAAGCCAACCGCACACGACCGGCGCGACCACAGCGGACGACCCGCAGCAGCAGCGACCGCACGTGGAGACACCGCCGCAGTAAAGGCATCTTTTTCTCGCGCTAGCCTCGGTGAAGGTTATTTTGGAGTCATGAGCGGAAGGCGCTTGAGGCTGGGGTCTCGGCCTAGTCGTTGCACGCACTGAAGCGGTTAGCCAATTCGTATGACTTCGCCCTACTGAGTTGAGCGGCCAAAGGCCCTCCGCCCAACAAACCGTGGGTCAGGCGTGCCACGGTGTTTGATTGCTTTGATCACCATGCACGCACTCGCCGAAGATTTCCTCTTTTCCCTACGCCACGAGCGCGGGCAGGCAGAGCACACGCAAAAGACATACCAAGGCTTGCTCGAAAAATTCATCGCCTGGGCCAACACGAAAAAGCTGGCAAGCTGGGGCGAGGTACGGCTCACACATCTCACCGAGTTTCTCCAGCACGAGCGCAATCGCCGGTTGGCCGCCGCGCCCGAGGAGTCCACTGCGAAGTTAAGCCCTAGCAGCCTTTACCTTCAGATCGCCGCGCTGCGCGCCTTCTTCCGTTGGGCTGAGACCGAGAAACACTTGCCCGCAAACCCGGCGGAAAACCTTTCCCTCCCACGCCGCTGGAAGCACGTCCCCAAGTCGCTCACCAAGGCTGAGATCGAGCAAATCCTAAAACCCCTCACGACCAGCTCGCCTGCAGATCTCTGCGATCAGGCGATCCTCGAGCTAGCTTACGCTAGCGGCTTGCGCCTCGCAGAACTACGTGGCCTGCGGCTTGAACAGCTCCATCTCGAGGCCGGCTTCGTTACCGTCATCGGCAAGGGTAACAAAGAGCGCGTCGTGCCGGTTGGGAAGTTCGCCCTGGCTGCGTTAGGCCACTATCTCACCGTGGCGCGGCCGCAGCTCGTCCGCCCAAAATCGCCAGCCAACGTCTTCCTCACCCGGCGCGGCACCAGCTTCGCGCACATGACCATGTGGCTGCGCATCACTCAACGCGTACAGCGCGCGGGCGTCGAGCGGCACGTCACGCCGCATATGCTGCGGCACAGCTTCGCCACACACCTGCTGGAGCATGGGGCGGACCTGCGCGTGATCCAGGAGCTCCTTGGCCATTCTAGCATTAGCACCACGGAGATTTACACGCACGTCGCCGGCCAGCGCTTGCGCGAGGTTCACGCGCGGCATCATCCGCGCGCACAATGAGTCGCCGCTGAGTTTCGCGGGTTGACGCTTCGCCGCTCGCTCCTAAGATGCCGGACGCTTTTCGCCCCACCCATGAGCAAGCAACTTACTTCCACCGCCGTCCATCCGCCGTCCGCCGGAGCCGCTGCCCGCGCACACGTCAAGTCGCTCGCTGAATATCGGGCGCTTTACCAGCGCTCGGTAAACAATCCCGAGGACTTTTGGACCGAGCAGGCGAATCGCCTCACCTGGACGCGGAAATGGAAGCAGTTATCCAAGGTCAACTATCACGACCCGGTCAGCATTGAATGGTTCATCGGCGGTCAGCTTAATGCCTGTTACAATTGTGTGGACCGGCACGTTGAGGCCGGCCACGGCCATGTGACCGCGCTCATCTGGGAGGGCAGCAACCCTGAAGAATCCCGCCGTCTATCTTACTGCGACCTTTACGAGCAGGTGCAGCGGGCCGCCAACGCGCTCAAGGCTCTTGGTGTCCAACGCGGCGACCGCGTGTGCATCTATCTCCAGATGATCCCTGAGCTGGCCGTCGCGGTGCTTGCCTGCGCGCGCATCGGCGCGGTGCATTCGGTCGTGTTCGGCGCGTTTTCAGCGGACTCGCTGGTCACGCGCATCAACGACTCCGGCTGCAAGGCCATCATCACGCAGGACACCGGGGTGCGCGGCGTAAAGCAGGACATCCCGATGAAAGCCAACGCGGACAAGGCCGCGCCCCGCACGCCTTCCGTGGAAAAAATCCTTGTCGTCCGTCGCACCGGCGCGCCCGTCGAGATGCAATCGGGCCGTGATGTCTGGTGGCACGACGCCCTGGCCGCTGCTTCACCCGAGTGCAAGCCCGCGGTCATGGACGCGGAAGACCCGCTCTTCATCCTTTACACCAGCGGGTCCACCGGGAAGCCCAAGGGCGTCCTCCACACCACCGGCGGTTACCTCACCTACGCGGCCTATACACACCACTACGTCTTCGACTACAACCCCGGCGAGATTTACTGGTGCACGGCGGACGTGGGCTGGATCACTGGCCACAGCTACATCCTCTACGGGCCGCTGGCGAACCGCGCGACGGCCGTGATGTTTGAAGGCGTGCCGAACTTTCCCGATTACGGGCGCTTCTGGCAGGTCGTGGCCAAGCACAAGGTGAACATCTTCTACACCGCGCCCACAGCCCTGCGCGCGCTGATGAAAGAAGGTGATAAATGGCCGAACCAACACGACCTCAGCTCACTACGCCTGCTTGGCACCGTGGGCGAACCCATCAAAGAGCCGGAGTGGAACTGGTATTTCAAGGTGGTCGGCAAGGAACGCTGCCCCATCGTGGATACTTGGTGGCAGACCGAGACCGGCGGCATCCTGATCACGCCTTTGCCCGGCGCGACGCCCACCAAGCCCGGCTCCGCCACGCTGCCCCTGCCCGGCGTGCAACCCGCCATCGTGGACGACCAAGGCAACGAACTCACCGGCAACGACGTGCGCGGCAACCTTTGCCTCAAGCCCGGCTGGCCCGGCCAGATGCGCACCGTCTTCGGCGACCACCAACGCTTCGTGGACACCTACTTCAAGCGTTTCCCCGGCAAGTATTTCACCGGCGACGGCGCGTGGCGCGACCCCGACGGCTACTATTGGATCACCGGCCGCGTGGACGACATCCTCATCGTATCCGGCCACAACATCGGCACGGCGGAAGTCGAAGGCGCGATCGGGGCACACCCGTCTGTGGCGGAAGCGGCAGTGGTCGGCTTTCCACATGACATCAAAGGCCAAGCCATCTACGCCTTCGTCACGCTCAAGACCGGCCAGACCGCGAGCGACGCGGTGAAAAGGGAAATCAACCTCAAAGTCCGCGACATCCTCGGCCCGCACGCCAGCCCGGAGAAAATCCAGTTCACCGAAGGCCTGCCCAAGACGCGCTCCGGCAAAATCATGCGCCGCATCCTGCGCAAAATTGCCGAGAACGAATTGGACAACCTTGGCGACATCTCGACTCTGGCGGACCCGTCCGTCGTGGAGTCGCTGGTGAAGGGGCGAGTATAGGGACCGCGTAGCAGCCGACGAAAGGAGGCTGCTACCAGATCGCGCAAGGAGCCTATACAATTTCGGTGACTGGGATTGGATTCGCATCAACAGCTGGAACCAAGGGAACACAGCCTATTACGGCGTCGGGCTGACACGACACAACGCGGGTGCCCAGGCTGGCATGGCGGATGGACACGCCGAATATTT
>VHDH01000096.1 GCA_016871445.1 Verrucomicrobiota bacterium
GATCAGGGCTTGTCCAGCGCAGGGAACGGGAACTCGGCTGAGGGCGTGTGTTGGGCGCGCATCACTTCGGCGATCTGTTTGACCACGGCGGGATGTTGCGCGGCCACGTCGGTCGTCTCGGCGTGATCGGTGCGGAGGTTGTAAAGGCGGATGGCGAGGTCGGGAGATTTCTTCGCGGCGGAGGCGGGCTTGAGGTCTTGGCGCAGGCCTTTCCAATCGCCAATGCGGACCGATTGCTGGCCGCCGTAGCCGGGGAATTCGCGGTAGAGGAAGGGTCGGTCGGGTTGCTTCTGCCCGAGCAGCGTGGGCGCGAAGCTGAGGCCGTCGGTGTCCTTCGGCGCGGCGTTTTTCGCGCCAGTGAGTTCCATGAGGGTGGGCATCCAGTCCTCAAAACCAGTCACGCGGCCGCTCGTGGTGTTGGGCGCGATCTTGCCCTTCCAACGCACGATGCCGGGCACGCGGAAGCCGCCCTCAAAAAGCGTGCCTTTGCCGTCGCGCAGGCCGCCGCTGGAGTTGAAGAAAATCGCGTCGGTGCCGGCGAGGCCCTCGTGCCGGCCGTGAAGCGGGCCATTGTCCGAGGTGAAGATCCAGATAGTGTTATCATCGAGGCCGAGGTCGGCGACGAGCTTCATCAGCGCGCCGATTTCTCGGTCCATGCGCGTGATCATGGCGGCGTAGGCGGCGCGCGGTTTGAAGTGCGGGAGGTAGCCTTTGCCACCGGTGTAGGGCGGATCGTCGAACTTGCCGAGATATTCGGCGAGCGAGTCGTCCGGCACTTGTAGTGCAAGGTGCGGGACGGTTGTGGGCACGTAGCAGAAGAACGGCTTGTCCTTGTTTCCGCGGATGAAGGCGCGGGCCTGCTCCGAAATCAGGTCAGCGGAATACGCCTTACCCTGGAAGCGCGCGTAAGACTTGGCGTTTTTGGGATCCTCGTCAGCGCGGAATTTATCGTGCGCGGGGAACTTGGCGTTGTTGAGCGGCACTTGCTGGTCGTTGTCCCATAAGTAGGTCGGGTAGAAGTTGTGCGCGACCGCTTGGCAGTTGTAGCCATACCAGCGGGAGAAGCCTTGCTTAAGCGGCTCACCCGAGGTGCCCGGGCCGCCGAGGCCCCACTTGCCAAAGCCGCCGGTTACGTAGCCGCGTTGCTGGAAGAGCTTGGCGAGGGTCACCGTTTCGGCGGGGATGGGATACTGACCTTCCTCGGGCTTGGGGCGATATTGGTGATTATCGCGAATGAAGGCATGGCCAGGGTGTTTGCCGGTCATCAATACGCAGCGCGACGGCGCGCACACGGCGTTGCCAGAGTAATGCTGCGTGAAGCGCATCCCTTCGGTGGCCATCCGGTCAAGGTGTGGCGTTTGGATTATTTTCTGCCCATAACAGCCGAGGTCGCCGTAGCCGAGATCGTCGGCGATAATAAAGATGACGTTGGGCGGGCGTGGTGCGGCGATGGCTGGTTGAACCGATTCACCTAGCACCGCAAAGATGGAGAGGTAGAGAAACTTCAGGCGCATGGCCAGAAGATGGCGAGAGCGGTGGAGCTGCGCAAGGCTCCGCGTTGACGCCTCGCGGCCGCTTGCTTAGCTTCGTAGTCAGATCATGAACTGCCCCGCCTGCACTCGCCCGCTCACTGCGCTCCATATCGAGGGCGTGGAGGTGGACGCCTGCCATGGCGGATGCGGCGGGCTGTGGTTCGATAACTTCGAGCTGAAGCGCTTCGACGAGCCGCACGAATCCTCTGCGTGGGAGCAGACGATGGTCACCGTAGATGCCGAGGTGGTAGTGGATCACGCTGCCAAGCGCACTTGCCCGCGCTGTGCGGTGATCATGCAACGCAACTTCTACAGCGCCCAACGCCGCGCGCAAGTGGACACCTGTCCACAGTGCGGTGGCAATTGGCTGGATTGCGGCGAACTCGCGCAAATCCGCGCTGAGTTCCTTGCCAAGGCCGTCCGCGTTAGCACGAAGGAGCGCCCCGTCCTTAACCAGCACCTGCGGTGGTTTGTGTCCGAGGAGTGAGGGGTGCGCGATTGAAGCGGTGGATCAATGGGGGTGAGTTTCCGACGGCAGTATTCCAAATTCACACTCAAAATCCCGTACCTCCCCGCTCTTAAGATGGATGTATGGGGCATTAGTTACTCACTTGCCGCTCGAGAAAATTCCCCAGGAAACATACGCCGTTCTAGTCCGATGGCGCCTAGCGCAGTGCTACGGCAATGAGGATCGTGATTACGCTGAAGTTTGCCGGTGCAAATGTGCGTCCAAATTTAGCCGGCCAAGATCTGATTTGTGGACGGCGTAGTTTTCATGAAGCTATCAAAGTTATTCCGCGCACTTTTTGGCCTGCTGCCGGCGGTTTTCCTTCCGCCTGCGCTCGCCGCGCTCGCCACTTCTTCGACAGGACTTGCCGCTGACTCCTCGGAAGGGATTGCCTTTTTCGAGAAGCGCGTTCGCCCGCTGCTCGCCGAGCAATGTTACGAATGCCACGGCGCGAAGAAGGCCAAGGGCAACCTCCGCCTCGACTCGCGTGACGGCTGGGCCAAGGGCGGCGATTCTGGTCCCGCGCTCCTCCCCGGCAAACCGGACGACTCGCTGCTCATCAAAGGCGTCCGCCACTGGGACAAGGAATTCAAGATGCCGCCCGACTCGCGGCTCACCACCACGCAGATCAACGACCTCGTCGAGTGGGTGAAGCTCGGCGCGCCCGACCCGCGCACGAACGCCCCCGCCCTGGCCGCTGCCGCGCCGGCCAAGCCGGCCTACGCCATCAGCGTCGAGGAAGGCCGCAAACACTGGGCCTACCAGCCAGTCAAAGTTCAGCCGCTGCCCAAGGTGAAAGACAAAACCTGGCCGCGCAACGAACTCGACCACTTCACCCTCGCTCGCATGGAGAAGGCCGGCGTCGCGCCCGCGCCCGACGCCGACCCGCGCACGTTGATTCGCCGGCTCACCTTCGATCTCACCGGCCTGCCGCCGACGCCGGAGGATACCGAGGCGTTCGTCAAGCAGTGTGAGTGGGACGCGAAGAATTCCGCATTCCGCATTCCGCGTTCCGCACTGGCTTCCGCCGTGGACCGCCTCCTCGCCTCACCCCATTACGGCGAACGCTGGGGCCGCCACTGGCTCGATGTGGTCCGCTACGCCGACACCTGCGGCAACGCCTCCGACTATCCCGTCCCGCAGGCCTACAAATATCGCAACTACGTCATCAATGCCTTCAACGAAGACAAACCCTACGACCGCTTCATCCGCGAACAACTCGCCGGCGACCTCCTCCCCCCAGACCCTAAATCCCAGACCCCAGACCCCATCCCCACCGGTTACCTCGCCATCGCGCGCCACTTCGGCGGCGGTAAAGGCGAGCCGCACCTCACCATCGAGGACGCGATTGAAAACACCGGCCGCGCCTTCCTCGGCCTCTCGCTCAGTTGCGCCCGCTGCCACGACCACAAGTTCGACCCCATCTCCAGCCCCGACTATTACGCGCTCTACGGCATCTTCAGCAGCACGACTTTTCCGCACCCCGGCAGCGAAGGCATGAACCGCCCCGCCAACCTCGTCGCGCTTGGCGCGAAGGCGGAAGTTGAAGCCGCGACGAAAGCGTGGAAGGAACAACTCGCCGCCCTTGACGCCGACGTGAAAAAAGCCGAGTCCGCCAAGGCCGAAGCCGACAAACTCCCCGCCGACGCGCCCGACAAGAAAGCCAAAGTGGACGACGCCACCAAGGCCATCGCCGCCGCGAAGGCGAAGCACAAGCAACTCAGCGAGACGCTCCCCTACGAGCTCGCCTACGCCGTCGCCGACAACGGCAAACCGGCTCACGCCCGCATCCATGTGCGCGGCGACCCGGCGCGGCTTGGCGAAGAAGTCCCGCGCCGCTTCATGCAAGTGCTCGGCGGCCAACCGCTGCCGAAAGATTGTGGCAACAGCGGCCGGCTCGAACTCGCCAACTGGATTGCCGACCCCGCCAACCCGCTCACTGCGCGGGTCCTCGTGAACCGCGTTTGGCAACACCACTTCGGCCGCGGTCTCGTCGGCACGCCGAACGACTTCGGCACACGCGGCCAGGCCCCGACCCATCCCGAGCTGCTGGATTTTTTGGCTAAGAAGTTCATCGAGAGCGGTTGGTCCGTGAAGGCCATGCACCGGCTCATCCTCACCTCGCGAACTTGGCAGCTTGCGAGTGGGCCAGAAGCGAATCCCCTCCCCCCCACCGGGGGAGAGGGACGAGGGGGTTCATTCTTTGGTTTGTTCGGCAAGTCCACAACTTTGCCCGCCCAACTCTTCGCGAAGAACTCAGTCAAAGACCCCAACAATGTCCTCTGGTGGCGCGCCGACCGACGTCGCCTCGATGCCGAAGCCATCCGCGACGCGTTGCTCGCCGTCAGCGGCGACCTCGATGCGTCCACCGGCGGCGCGCACCCGTTCCCGCCCGTCCACACGTGGGGCTTCACGCAGCACAACCAGTTCTTCGCCAACTACGACAACCGCCAGCGCACGGTCTATCAGATGCAGCAGCGCCTGCGGAAGCACCCCTTCCTCGCGCTCTTCGACGGCGCGGACCCGAACTCCAGCACCGCCACGCGCGAGCCGAGCACCACGCCGCTGCAATCGCTCTTCATGATGAACGACGCATTCGCCCACGCGCAGGCCGCGAAGTTCGCCGCCCGCGTGCAGCAGGGCGAACCCGACGAAGCCCGCCAGATCACCCGCGCCTTCACCACCCTCTACGCCCGCCCGCCGCAGCCGGATGAACTCACGCTCGCCACCGATTACCTCGCCAGCCTCCGCGCCAAACTCGCCGCCAAGAAACTCCCCGCCGACCAAGTTTGGCCCAGCCTCGCCCGCGCGCTGCTCGGCGCGAATGAATTCCTTTACCTCGACTGACACTGCCGCCGCCGCTCCGCCCTAACTTTCCCCTTTGCAGTTCGAGGGTTGCTTTCATACTCCGCGAGTGGTTACCGCTCTCATCACGCTAGTTTTGTTGAGCTACCTGCTTGGCTCGATTCCGTCGGGCTTTCTCGTGGCGAAGGCGAAGGGCGTGGACATTCGCAGTGTGGGCAGCGGGAACATCGGCGCAACGAATGTCTTCCGAATTCTCGGCAAGGGAGCGGGAATCTTCGTGTTGACGGCGGATGCTGTGAAAGGGGCGGCGGCGGTCATGATCGCAGAGCCGGTAGTGCGCCAATACTTCTTTCCCTCCGACAATCTTACGAACTTCGGTCGCCCAGAAATCTATCACTACTTTCGCGAGGTCGCCGGCATCTGTGCCATCTTGGGCCACAACTACACCTGCTGGCTGAAGTTCAAGGGTGGCAAGGGTGTCGCCACCACGGCGGGCGTGTTTGCGGCCCTGGCCCCGGCGGCGTTTAGCATCGCGTTGGCGACATGGCTGGTGGTCTTTGCCGCTAGCCGTTATGTGTCGCTCGCGTCAATCGTGGCGGCTGTGGCTCTGCCGATAGCCGTCTGGCTCACGGGTAACGGCGCATTGCTCATTGGCATTTCGGCGGTGCTTGGGGCGCTGGCAATTTATAAGCACAAGGCCAATATTGAACGCCTTTTGGCCGGCACAGAAAACCGCCTCGGTGGAAAAAAAACAGCTGCCGCCGCTCCACCAGAGGAGAAGAAAAGCTAGCCGAGAAACGGCGCCGAGAACCCAAAGATGAAAAGTAACAACGGCCAGCACCCGGCGCTCGCCGCACAACTCTCAATCGAGAGCCATGCGGTGGCTTTGGACGGTGATTTTTGGAAGTTGAGCGTTGAACCTCTTTCCTTTTTCTTTAGGGCTTGGATGTTTTTTCGAGACCAAAGCATTCCATGAATATCACCGTCCTCGGTGCGGGCGCATGGGGAACCGCGCTCGCCAAGCTGCTCAGCCAGTCCAGTCAAATGGTCACGCTGTGGGGGCACGACGCCAAGCAACTCGCCGAGGTGCGCGCGCAGGGTCGCAACGAGCGTTACCTGCCTGGGATTACCCTGCCGTCCGACCTTCGCTGTTTAGCGGATCTCGCTGCCACCGTGCGCGGGGCGGACACCATATTAATAGCCGTGCCGTCGCGGGCCTTTCGCGAGGTGACGGGCGCGCTGAAGGATTTTCGCGGCCTCGCCATCAGTGTGACCAAGGGCATCGAGCACGACACCGGCCTGACCATGTGTGGCGTGCTCCATGAGCGCGCGCCGCGCGCACAGGTCGTAGCGCTCTCAGGGCCGTCGCTCGCGCTCGAGGTGGCGCACGGAATTCCCACGGCCATCGTTGCTGCCAGCACAGACGTTGGTGCAGCTAACGTCGTGCAAAGCCTCTTTCACCGGCCGGCTTTTCGGGTCTATACGAGCGCGGATCCACTGGGCGTGGAACTCGGTGGTGCTTTGAAGAACGTCATCGCCCTTGCTGCCGGGATGGGCGATGGTTTGGGCTTCGGAGATAATGCAAAGGCGGCGCTGGTCACGCGCGCCTTGGCGGAGATGCGCCGGCTGGGCTTAGCTTGCGGCGCGCAGGCGGAGACGTTCGCGGGCCTGAGCGGGTTAGGCGACCTGACAGTGACTTGCTTCTCGAAGTTGAGTCGCAACCGTGCTTTCGGCGAGCGGCTCGGCCGCGGTGAGAAACTGGCCGATCTGCTGGCCGGCACGCACCACGCGGTCGAGGGCTATCCCACTGCGCGCTCGGCGTGGCAGCTCGCGCGCAAGCATGGCGTGAGCGCGCCCATCATCGAGCAGGTCCACGCGGTACTCTACGAGGGCAAGGACGTGAAGGCGGCGGTGCGGGATTTGACCGGCCGGGAGTCAAAGGCGGAGGACTGAGGCTAACGGCGAAACGGACGATGTCCGACTGGCTATCCGCTGCTGTGCTGGGGAGTAGTTACGGCCCCCAGATGCCAGCCTCGTTCGCAAGCCACTGGCTGCGATTGATGACCCTCGCCGAGCCGTCCGCGAGGCAGATGTTCCCCTGATCAGTCATCTTGGAATTGGCGTTGGGAATGGCGGAGGCGTTCTGGCGGTTGTGGTGAAAGATGAAGTTATTGCAGCGGGTAGTGCCGCTGATTAAAGATGAATTGCTGTCCATTACACCATCGCCATCTGTATCACTGTTGAACGCCCAAACGGACGGCGTGTAGATGACTTGGTTGGTGGATTCACCCACAAGGAAGGTGGTCGGGGGGATCTGCCCCAGCCGAACGGAACCACCTGTGCCACTGGTAACGTTATGATAGCCAATCACGCGGTTGTAGTTGGGCGCGGTGGTAATGTTGATGAATGCTGGGGTTGTCCGGCTTAACAGCGACGGGCAGCCGAGCTTGGGCTCGAACTCGGTTCCCACCGTCGCTCCGTTCATGCCCATGTAAGGCGCGAGCACGACTCGCCACTCGGGAGACTGGGTAGGGGTGCCTGGCGGGGGGTAGTTTCCGCCGAAGTTGTAAGCGTAGGGTGGCAGGAGGTCGTCATTATCCCCGGCGTAGAGATTGAACGCCAACGCCACCTGCTTTCGGTTGCTCAGGCACTTGGTCATCTTGGCCTTCTCCTTGGCCTTGCCCAGCGCCGGCAGCAGCATCCCGGCGAGGATCGCAATGATAGCGATGACAACCAGCAGTTCGATCAGGGTGAAAGCTGATCTTGAAGGCGGCTGAAGCCTTTTCATTAGTGTATAACGGACTGTTCGACCGACGGGCGCGGTTGTCAACGCCCGAATCATTTAAGCCAGTGCAATGCCAAGCACGCTCTGACGGACGCGCTCGCTGGATGAAATCGATTCAACGGCCATATTAACGGCCTTTGTGCGATGGCCGGCAGGCCGTCAACAGAACGCAGTCGTCGAGCTGTACGAGTTGGGCTAAAACCATTTACCGTTGGGCACCAAGCACGGCCATTGCAAGGTTGTCCGGCTCCGCGCCCACGGTTTCCGCACAACTTGGTTAAAAATCGCCACCTAATTGCCACGAAAGGGCTGGCAGTTTTTCCGCCGGTTCCTAAATTCTGCCCGATGTTTGATTCACTTTCTGGCAAGCTTCAGAACGTCTTTCGCAACCTGCGTGGTCTCGGAAAAATCTCCGAAGCCAACGTCAGCGATTCCTTGCGGGACGTGCGCCTCGCGCTGTTAGACGCTGATGTGAACTTCAAGGTCGCGCGCGACTTCATTGAGCGTGTGAAAGAAAAGGCCATCGGCCAGCAGGTCATCCAGAGCATCCAGCCTGGCCAGCAGATCATCAAAATCATCCACGACGAGCTTGTCACTTTGCTGGGCGCGGAAAACGCCAGCCTCAACCTTTCTGCCAGCCCCACGAACATCTTGCTGTGCGGCCTGCATGGTGCGGGCAAGACCACCAGCGCCGGCAAGCTCGCCCACTGGCTCAAGAAGCAGGGTCGCCAGCCCTTGCTCGTCGCATGCGACGTCTATCGCCCCGCCGCCATGGACCAGCTCGAAACGCTCGGCAAACAGCTCGAGGTGCCGACCTTCGTGAAGCGCGGCGAGACGGACGTGCTCAAGATCGCCCGCGACGCCCAGCAACTCGCCAAGCTCACCAGCCGCAACGTGATTCTCTTCGACACCGCCGGCCGCCTGCAAATTGACGAGGTGCTCGTGCTGGAACTGGTCCGCCTGCGTGATCTCGTCCAACCGCAGGAAACTCTCCTCGTGCTCGACGCCGCCACTGGGCAAGAGGCCGTCAATGTTGCCACGCACTTCGATCAGGCTTTGAAGCTCACCGGCTCCATCCTCACCAAGCTCGACGGCGACGCGCGCGGCGGCGCGGCCCTGAGCCTGCGTGAGGTCACGGGCCGGCCCATCAAGTTCATGGGCGTGGGCGAGAAGCTCGACGACTTCGAGCCGTTCCATCCGGAGCGCATGGCGCAACGCATCCTAGGCATGGGTGACGTGGTGTCGCTCGTGGAGAAAGCCGCCGAGAAGATTGACCAAGACTCCGCGCTGGCGCTGGAGGAAAAGCTACGCAAGGGCCAGTTCACGCTGGAGGACTTTCTCCTGCAACTACGCGAGATGAAAAAGCTCGGTCCGTTGGAGAATATCATGGGCATGCTGCCCGGCGGTGCGGAGATGGCGAAGGGCACGGATCTAACCAAGGCGGAGAAGGACTTCCGTCGTAAGGAAGGCATCATTTGCGCGATGACCCTCGCTGAGCGCCGCAACGTCAACCTGCTTAATGCAAAGCGCCGCACGCGCATCGCTAAAGGCAGCGGTGTGACCGTGACCGAGGTTAACACGCTGCTCCAGCAATTTGCCCAGATGCAGCAAATGATGAAGAAGATGTCGAAGTTCCAAAAGATGATGGGACGTATGGGCGGGATGCCAGGGATGCCGGGGATGCGGTGAGTTGGCTATTCGCACGATCTGAGCGGTAGCCCGCCGCCGAAAATATTCGCTAACAGCGGCGGCGTGTGGGGGCGTCGACAAAGTCCTGCGAGCCGAGCAAAACTTGGTAATCCCACAGCCAGTCTTGGTGGGACGAGCGAGGGTGTCGAAGGGAAGCAACGGGTGATTTCGCCGTTCTGACCCTCTGCGTGAGCCCTAAACTAAAGTCATAACTAAAATGGCTAATAGCCAGCAACCTCCGCGCTCGGAGGTATCGGCCCGGCCAATTTCGTTTTATGAACAGTTGAGGGCGGGGGCGGGGGCTGTGTGCGATGCCCCCGTTTGGCTTCACAACTCGAAGTCTATGACCGTCACCTTTTCAATAAGCGGCAAGGCGTTTTGCGTGAACGCTTGGTGCTCGGGGTGCGTGAGGTAGGCGTCGCGCGCGGCGGCATCGGCGAGCGTCATCACGAAGCCGTGGGTGTGACCACCGGCGAGGCCTTCGGGACTGTTGTTTGGGCCGGAGATAAAGTCCTCAACGCCGGGAATGCTCTCGGACAGGTCCAGCAGGGCGCTGAACACGTGGTCAATTTGCTCTGGCGTGGTGTCGGCTTTGAATTGGATCAGTGCGATATGTTTAACTTTAGCCATAATAATTTACGCCCGCGCCGGAAAACCCGCCATTCGGACGATTGATTTCGGCATTATGGTAACCGGGCGGGCCAAGTCAAACGCGCGTTCCACGCGGTTGAGGTGCTTGGGGGGCAAGCGAGGACAATGCCTCACGCGGGTCGCGCAGGCATCTTTCGTTATTTTTCCACAACGCGACGCTGCTTGACCGCACAATCAAG
The DNA here is from genome assembly GCA_016871445.1 of Verrucomicrobiota bacterium. GTDB lineage: Bacteria > Verrucomicrobiota > Verrucomicrobiia > Limisphaerales > SXTU01 > SXTU01. The sequence continues at coordinate 10,150 of VHDH01000096.1, forward strand.
CTCACTGGCCAATCCTGAAGGTCGGGAGCGATTGTGGGTTTGGAACCTTGAGTTCTTTGTGTGTTCAGTCGTTATGGGCAATAAGAAAGACCGCTTTCTTGGTCGTCGTTTCGCACGACGGTTGAAATTTGCTGCGGTATGCCAACGCAAAACAGCCAGCTTTTAACCCGCAGGAGCAGTAGTGTTTAGCCCGTGATGCCGCCGGAACTGGTGAAGATGCCCTCCATCCACATCTTGAGTTGCTGCGGGTTAGAAGCCTTCTCCAAAGCCCTTTCCTCGGTAATGAGTCCTTCCTGAAGCATATTGTAGATGCACTGGTTGAAGCTCATCATGCCCTCGCCTTGGTCTTCCCACAGGCTCACGCCGTCGTCGCGCTTGACGATTTTACGGCTGCCCTCGATGATAGGCAGGAGTTTGCCAAGCTGATTTTCTTCGATGGCCTTCTTGATCGAGATCGTGTTGATCATGATTTCCAAGGCCGGGCGCATCCCGCCTTCCTTGGTAGGCACCATGCGTTGGCAGCAAACGGAGCGTAGCGTACCGGCGAGTTGGCGGCGGATGGTGTCACGCTCATCTTGCTTGAAGTATTCCAAGATGCGGCCCACGGAGCTGTTGGCGCTGGTGGTGTGCATGGTGGAGATCACCGTATGGCCAGTGTCAGCTGCGCTGATGGAGGTCTGGAAGCTTACGGCATCGCGCATCTCGCCGACCATGATGACGTCCGGATCCTCGCGCAGGGCGCTCTTCATCGCGCGGTGGAAGCTCATGGTGTCGAGGTTCAGTTCGCGCTGCTCGATGAGGCACTGGTTTTCCTCGAAGACGAACTCAATCGGATCCTCGAGCGTGACGATGTGCTTGCGGAAGTTGTTGTTCAGGTGCTCGAGCATGGCCGCGAGCGTGGTGGACTTGCCCGAGCCGGTGGTGCCGGCAATTAGCACGATGCCGCGTGGGGACTCAGCCACCGTTTTTAGCACCTCGGGCAGCCCAAGTTTTTCGAAGCTCGGTACGGTGCTCTTGATGTAGCGCATTACGATGCACCAGCGGCCCAGTGCTTGAAAGACGTTCGTGCGAAAGCGTCCGATGCCCGGCGCCGAGTAAGAGAAGTCAGTCTCGCGATCCGCCTCCAGCCCGGCCTTCATGTGCTTGGGACAAATGCCATCAATGACGCTCTGCATCCATACTTGCGTGGGCACGAAGTCGATGGAGTGGAATGCGCGGCTGATTCGGAAGGAAGCGGGGGTGCCAACTTTGATGTGAACATCTGAGCAGCCACCTTCTACGCCAGCTTTTAGGATCTGGTTGAAATAAGCGACGTCTTCGTTGGCGGGTTCAGCGGCTGGCAATGACATGGCGCGGAACTTAGCCAGCGCACCATTTCATGCCAAGTTGGAATATGCCATGAGGCTCAGGCGCGCCTGCAAGATCAGCTTCATGAACGGCATTGAAATCTTGTAATCTTATTTGCGGTCGCCGTGGCAGCCCACTTCCACGACCGTCGCACTAATCTTTCTGGTCTCTTGACTGCGTGGCCTACGGTCAGCACGTCTACCTTGCAATGGGCTTTGCGGAGCGGAGCACGATGC
>VHDH01000097.1 GCA_016871445.1 Verrucomicrobiota bacterium
AGTGTGAAGGCCGCGTGCCGGGTTGATTTAGTGTTCATTCAATCGTTACAGGATTGGGTATCTATATTTAGTTTTGCCGGGTGTGTCTATTAGGTTTCCTCTGATTGGAACTGTGTCCGACGCTAAATGTGCCGTCTTACTGAATCATGGTGTACCCAAACATTTAGGCAGGCTTATCTGAGGCGATCACGATGAGAGGACTAGGTTTCATTGTGTGTGGTTCAGCCATGCCCAAGATGACATGGCCGACAGAACCGTGCCGCATTAAGCGGTGGATGGCAAAGCTGTGCAGGCCTGCGCCCGATGCCAATCCTCGGGCGTGTTCAAGTTAAGCAATTCCACCGCGCGACGTGCCGGCAACCGTAAGCGTTTTGCTTTAAGTTGCCGGGCGAGTTGTTGCAGGGAAAATTTTCCCGTCGCCAATTGTTGATTTACAACGGGCGCACACTCGCGGCCCAAGGCGAAGGGAAAGCCCGCGCCAACCGTTGTCTGCGTGAAGACCGCCCGCGCCCTGCCCTGCCCCACACGGCGGATCCAGCCCGCCGAGATAAACGGCAAGTCACACGGAAGGAATACAAGCCGCTTTGCCCGGCTGCGGTGGAAGGCTGTCGCAACTCCGCCCAGCGGGCCGCGGCGTGGGCCGATGTCCCGATGCACGGTGCGCACCGGCCAGCCAGTGGCCCGCGCCGCCGCGCGCACCCGGGCAAGCAGGCTGAGGCCACCGAGTCGCAGCTGCGCTTTATTCCGGCCCATGCGCGTGCTTAAGCCACCGGCGAGAACAATGATCTCGACAGCGGGCAGATGTGGCGCGGTGGAACGGCGGGCCATAATAATTTGATATGCCGCAAGTCACGCCATCCGCACAAACCCTTTCGCGACTTTGCCACTGCGAGGCCGAAGGGGATGGGCGGCTAAAACACGCTGCCCCACCTCGCAAAACCCCGCGGTTACGCTGCCAGCGGGCGATTGCTTATCGCTGGGCTAACCGCCCAATGAGCTTCGCGTGGATATTGCCAAAGCCGCCATTAGTGAAGACGCAGATCACATCGCCACCTTGCGCGTGCTGCACTAGGTGGCCCACGATGGCGTCAACATCCGGCAGGAAGCGGGCGGCTTTGCCGTTGGCCTTGAGGTCGGCCTCGAGCTTCGTGGTGTCTAGCCGCTCCTCTGGCGCGAGCGCACTAGCAAAAGCAACCTCGGCGATAATGACTTGATCCGCCTCGCCGAACGCAGTGGGAAAGTCACCTTGAAAGACATTGCGGCGCGTGCTTTGCGTGCGCGGCTCAAAGACCGCCCAAAGCTTTTGCCCTGGGTACTTGATGCGCAGCGCCTTGAGCGTTTCGCGAATGGCGGTGGGATGGTGGCCAAAGTCGTCTACGACGGTCACACCGCCGGCCACGCCACGCACTTCCATGCGGCGTTTGACGCTCTGGAAGGTGTCGAAGGCCTGCTGTATCTGCTTGTTCGAGATGCCGTAATGCTTGGCCGCCCCAACGACCGCGAGGGCGTTGCGGACGTTCAACTCGCCGACGAGGTTAACCTGAAACTTACAGCTTGGTAATTCGAACGCGCTGGCGGTCGGGCACAACCTGAGGTTGAAGCCCCGCACGGCGTTGTGCTCACCGAGGCCGAAACGCTTGACCGGGCAATGGGTAACGTTAAGGAGCGAGGCGAGGTTGAGGTCATCGCCGTTGCCCAGCAACAGGCCATTACGCGGGATGAGGCGGATGAAGTGCCCAAAGCTTTTCTGCACTGCCGCCAAGTCAGGGAAAATATCCGCATGGTCGAGTTCAAGGTTGTTGATGATGGCGACCTCAGGGAGGTAATGGATGAACTTGCTGCGCTTGTCGAAGAACGCAGTGTCGTATTCGTCACCCTCGATGATGAACCACTCGCTATCGGTGAAGCGCGCACCCGCGCCGAGATTGGTCGGGATACCGCCAATGAGGTAGCTGGGGTTCAGCCCGGCACACTCGAAGACCCAAGTGAGCAGCGAGGTGGTGGTAGTCTTTCCATGCGTGCCGCTGACAACGAGCGAGCGCTTGCCGCGAATGAAAAACTCCTTGAGCAGCTCCGGTAACGAGCAGTAACGCAGCTTGCGCTCGAGAACAGCCTCGACCTCCGGATTGCCGCGCGACATTGCGTTGCCAATGACGACGAGGTCGGGTCGGTGCGAAAGGTTTTTCTCGTCGTATCCAGAGATGACCTCGACCTTCCGCTCCGCAAGAAAGGTGGACATGGGCGGGTAAACATTGGTGTCTGAGCCGGTGACGCGAAAGCCGCGCGCCTGCATCGCCGCGGCCGCGCTGGCCATGGCCGTGCCGCAAATACCGACGAAGTGAACTGACCGGATGTCCGAAAGCATGGGCGAGATGATGCGAGAAGACGGCGGCGGGGGAAGCAGGAATTCGCGGGCGGGAGAAATTCTTTGGTTGCATAGATAGAGCGCTGCTAACCCTACCCAGCTCAAATCGGGTCGGAGAATGAATCCCTTTACCCCGGCAACGCTGGCCGTAGCTGTCCGTCACCTTGTCAGGCGAGTGTTGAGTTCGCTCGGCAACTTCCGCTTGTCAGGCCGAGCTTCGTGGTTACGCTGTCCCTGTTCTGTGTGGGCGGTTCGCCGCCGGTGACCTGATGATTGAACTGATTCAGTTTCCGTGGAGCCCGTTTTGCATTGTGCAGCGGCGCATCTTGGAGTTTTCAGGGACACGTTTTAAAATCACGAACATCCCCAATACCGACCGCTCACTGGTTTGGAAATTGACACGGGAGCAGTATTATCAGGTGCCCGTGCTGCGCGACGGCCGGCAGGTAATCTTCGAGACGGCGGAGGATTCGCAGGTCATCGCCAAGTATCTCGACAATAAGCTGGGACTAGGGCTGTTCCCCGAGCACCTAAGCGGCTGGCAAACGATCTTGTGGCAGCACATCGAAAACGAAATCGAGAGTCTAGGGTTTAGGCTCAATGACATTTACTACCGGGACTTTATCTCGAAACAAGAGCGGCTGGCCTTTGTGCGGCATAAAGAGCGGAAGTTTGGGCGCGGTTGCCTGGAGCGGTGGCGTGAGGAGCGAGGCGAGCTGCTCAAGCAGCTCGAGAAAGCGCTCCTCCCCTACGAGCAAATGCTACTGACCAAAGGGTTTCTCATAGGTGACCGGCCGCACTTCGCGGACTTTGACCTCTACGGGATGCTCGGCAACTTCCTCGCCTCCGGCAATTACCAGCTACCCGCCCCACACAAGCGAATCCGCAATTGGCATGCACGCATGACTAAGGCGTCCGCCGCCGATTTTTCCCACTGATGGTCTCACGCTCAACAAACTACTCACTCAAACGGCCCCGCCGCCGGTTGCTGGCAGCGCAATGCGGCGCATTATTTCAACTGTGAAAAACTACATCCTCGACACCAACGTCCTGCTCCACGACCCGAACTCGCTGCTCAACTTCCAGGACAACCACGTCCTGATCCCCATCGAAGTGGTCGAGGAGATTGACCGATTCAAGCGTGACTCAAGTGAGCTGGGCCAAAATGCGCGCAATGTCTCCCGCATGCTCGACAGTCTGCGCGGCACAGGCCGCTTGAGCGAGGGCGTAACGCTCAAGAATGGCGGCCACTTACGCATCCTGCTCGACAGCAAGAGCGGTAACGGCAACGGCGGCCCGCACACAACCGTGCAGAATGTCGATAACCGTATCTTGGCGCATGCGCTGGTCGTGCAGCAGCGCGCGCCCGCCGTGCCCACTGTGCTGGTCAGCAAGGATATCAACCTGCGCATTAAGGCCGACGCGCATGGATTGTATGCTGAGGACTATGAAACGGACCGCGTGCGATTGCAGGACTTGTATTCCGGGATGTTCGATCTTGTGGTGACACCAGAGCAAATCGCGAAGTTCCGCACGGAAGAGGAACTGCCACTGCCGACAAACCGTCAGTATTTCCCTAATGAGTATGGCACGCTCACCGAGCCAACAAACCCAAAACGTGCCGTCCTGACAAAGGTAGATGCGACAGGCAAAAAACTCGTGCCCATCGTAGACGTGCGCGAGGGTGTGTGGGGTATCAAGCCTCGCAATCGTGAGCAGCACTTCGCCTTCGACGCGCTACTGGATGACCGCATCAAGCTCGTCACGCTAATGGGCAAGGCCGGCACCGGCAAGACGCTCATGGCGATGGCCACCGGTCTCAAGCGCACGGTGATGGACCGCGAGTTTCGCCGGCTCGTCGTGGCGCGGCCGACCATCTCGATGGGCAAGGAACTTGGCTTTCTGCCCGGCTCGCTCGAGGAGAAGCTCGGCCCGTGGATGCAGCCCATCCACGACGCGCTCGAGCTGCTGAGCGATCTCAACATGGGCCACGACCACCGCCGCAGCAGCGACCTCCTCCGCACCGGAACTATCGTCGTCGAGGCGTTGAGCTATATCCGCGGCCGGAGTATCGCCAACCAGTTCATGATCATTGACGAGGCGCAGAACCTCACGCCGCTGGAAGTTAAAACCATCGTCACGCGCGTGGGCAACGGCACCAAGATCATCTTCACTGGCGACCCCTACCAGATTGACAACCCCTACGTGGATAGCAGCTCGAACGGATTTAACTATCTCATCAGCAAGTTTCGCGACCACGCCATCGCCGCGCACATCGAGTTGCAGCGCGGCGAGCGCTCCGACCTAGCCGAACTGGCGGCGAACGTCCTGTGAGGCGTGTGTCGGGGCTCGGATTTCGCCCGGTTGCCCAGATTTACCCCTGTTTCTGGAGCTTAAATGAGGCTTTCAGATTCCCGAAAATTTTTGTGGCGCAAAAAGGCGACCTTGCTACATTCGCGCACTCTTTTACGGGCGGGCTTGCTCGACAGCGTTGGAAACAGCAGGCCCGCGCCCGGGAAAACAGTTTTGCATTGTGACTAAGAAAAAAATTGTCGCCAGAAAGCCGGCCGCTCCGGCGCGGCGGGCCAAGAAGGTCGGCTCCGCCACGCTCGCCGCCATCCTCGGCAAGGCCGCGCCTAAGAAAGAGGTCAGGCAAGCAGTGATGTGGACCCCTAGTGGTAAGGTAAAGATCAAGCCGGAGTGGCAAGGTTATTATAATACTTTGCTCGACCTCCGTGAGCGCCTCCAAAGCCAGATGAACGGCCTCGCGAAGGAATCCGCCACCGAAATGGAAAGCTACAGCCTTCACATGGGCGACTCCGGTACGGACAACTTTGACCGCGATTTTGCCCTAAGCCTCCTCTCGTCCGACCAAGATGCGATCTATGAAATCGAGGAGGCGCTCAAGCGCATCGAGCGCGGCTCCTATGGCCTCTGCGAACTGACCAACAAAAAGATTCCCAAGACCCGCCTGGAGGCAATCCCTTGGACACGCTTCACCGTCGAGGCGCAGGCACAACTCGAACGCGAGGGGGCGCTTCGTCAGAAGCGTCTTGCCGCGCTTGGCAGCATGGATACTTCGTCGGTACCGGACATTGATGACAGCGACGTAGAGGAAGCCGACGAAAAGCCCGCAAAGGAAAAGGAATAATTTATGGCCCGTGAAATTGTGACTATCGAATGCACTGAGGCGCGCAAGGAGGGCAAGTCGCCCTCACGCTATCAGACTACGCGCAACAAAAAGCTCCAACAGGAAAAAGTTGAGAAGCGTAAGTACAACCCGGCCCTCCGCCGCCACACCCTGCACCGCGAAATCAAGTAAGCCCTATGCCCCGCAAGAACACGACCGACAAGAAAGACGCCAAGGGCCGTACAACGGAGCGCCGTGCTCCCCGGCCCAAGCCCAAGATTGACTTCACCGTGGAGGCAATTGACTACAAAAATGTCAATTTGCTGAAGCAGTTTGTCACCGACAACGGTCGCATCCTGCCGCGCAAGTACACCGGTCTGCCCGCGCATTACCAACGCCGCGTCACGACCGCCATCAAGCGCGCCCGGCAGATGCTCTTAATGAAGTAACCGCGCCCGCCTACGGTTCGCTGCCGAGGCGGAGTTTTTCTGGCCATCTTGTGCAAATCATTTGCATAAAGCGCCTCGCTACGTTACTGACGATTATATGAGCCAGCCTCCAAGCTTACCGAGCACTGGCGGCGTTCCTTCTTCCTCTCGCGGGGTTGGAAGAATGACGGCATTCCATGGAAGCCGCTGGCTCAGGTTGGTGCTTCCGCCGTTGCTCGGGTTGACCATTTTCGCTCACGGAGCGCCGCCGCCCGCCGCCTCTGCTGCACCTGCGTCAGAAAAAATCCGCGTCCTAACTAGCTTCCTGCCCATCTATTGCTTCACGGCTAACATCGCCAACGATCTCGCAGAAGTCGAAAATCTCCTCCCCGCCAACGTCAGCCCACACGACTATCAGTTCGCTCCGCGCGACCTCCGCAAACTCGCCAGCGCTCAGCTCTTTGTTATCAACGGTCACGGGATGGAGGACTGGCTCGCCAAGGCGATGAAAGCCGCCAAAGGCTCCAAAACGGCCACCGTCATCGAAGCCTTTGCCGACGTGCCGAAGGAGCGCCTCATCAGTTCCGTGCCGCACATCCATCTCCCCGGCGAACGCGGCCATCACCACCACGACGGCCCTAATCCACACCTCTGGCTCGACCCCACGCTCGCGGCGCACGCCGTCACGAACATCCTCGCAGCGCTGCAGAAGGCCGACCCAAAGAACGCCGCCACCTACGCCGCAAATGCCACCCGCTACGTCGAGCGCCTGCATGCCCTCGACCGCGACCTTACTGCCGCGCTCGCACCCGCCAAGGGCCGCCGCATCGTCACCTACCACAACGCCTTTCCCTACTTTGCCGACCGCTACAAATTAAGCCTCGTCGGCGTCATCGAGGAGGTACCTGATATCTCGCCGTCGCCGAAATATTTAGCTGCACTACAAAAAGTAATCCGGGACAAAAACGTGAAAATCATTTTCACCGAGCCGCAATTCTCGCCCAAGTTGGCTCAACGCATCTCAAAGGACACCGGCGTCCCACTAGCTGAGCTTGACACCATTGAAACCGGCCCGCTCAAGCCAACCGCCTACGAAGAAGGCCTCCGGCGAAATTTGGAAACTTTGGTTCTCCATTTAGGCAAAAAGCGTGAGTAAGTGGGACTTTTTAGCGCCTCCCATCTTACTTATCCCAACTCTCACCGTTTCTTGAGCCACGCCTATAAAGCTTACAATCATACAGGGGCGGACATTGCGGTGTCCGTGCGCGACCTCCACGTATCACTTGGTGGGCAATCCGTGTTGCGCGGCGTAAATCTCCATTTGCATCGCGGGCAACTTGTCGCGCTCATTGGCCCAAACGGCTCTGGAAAGACCACGTTACTACGCGCCGTTGTCGGCTTGCAAAAACCCGATACTGGTGAGGTGCGCCTATTGGGCGAAAACAATATTCAAAAAGCGTTACCGCGCGTCGGTTACGTCCCCCAACGATTCGTGCCCGACCGAAGCTTTATTCTCAGCGTCCGCGAATTTCTTGCCCTTCGCCTGCGCGAGACGCAGTCCTGGTTTTGGCACCGCCACCGGGACACTGACGATCGCCTCATGGCTGACATGGCCGAGCTGGGGGTCGAATCGCTCTTGGACCGGCCCATCGCCGCGCTTTCTGGCGGCCAATTGCAGCGCGTGCTCATCGTCTTTGCCCTGTTAAAGCGACCCGAACTGCTAATTCTCGACGAGCCTACTGCCGGGGTAGATTCGCCGGGTGAAAAAACATTTTATGACTTAATCGGCGAAATTCACCGCCGCCGCAAACTTACCGTTGTGCTCGTGTCACATGATCTATCAATGGTATATCGCCATGCCTCATGGGTCTACGCACTCAATGGGGTTGTCTGTTGCGAGGGCTCGCCTGAACAAGTGATGAACGCAGACGCACTCAAAGAGACCTACGGATTAAACATCTCGCAGCATCACCATATTGGCCATCCTTTTTAAATCCTCACATTCGGAGTGATGTTAAAAAACGGATTCGAACTCAATCGCTGACACACCAAAAACAGTTTTTGCGTCTCTAGTTTAGAAATATTTTGAAAGCCTTCTGTTTGGGATTCTCTGTCCTTTAAAAATGACTTTTCTCGAAAATCTGCCCTCCTTCATGCTCCACGCCTTCACGGTGGCCGTGGTCATGGGGCCGCTGTGCGCGCTGCTCGGCGTATTCGTCACCGCGCGGAGAATGGCTTTTTTCAGTGACACCATTTCTCACAGCGCGCTGGCCGGCATCGGACTTGGATTTTTAGTTGGTTTAGAGGACCCGACGTGGCCGATTGTACTTTTTAGTCTGCTTATCGCGGGAGCGATTCTCTGGCTCAAGGAACACACCGACCTGCTGACTGATACGATCATGGCACTGCTGCTCTCTGGGTCAGTGGCGTTTGGTATCATCGTGCTAAGCCTGCTTAAGAATCGGCGCGGCGAACTGCACCGTTACCTTTTCGGCGACATCCTTAGTGTCAACCTCGACGACGTATGGCTTGCAATTGTGCTGAGCAGTGCCATCGGCATGTGGCTCTTTACAAAACTAAGTCCGGTGGCATTGCTCACTGCGAGTGAGGATCTCGCGCACGTCAGCGGCGTACGCACGCGCTGGCTGAACTACGCGTTCGTGCTCGTACTTACCGTGGTAGTGTCATTGAGCATCCGGTTGCTCGGCATCATCCTTGTTACTTCGCTTGTAGTTATCCCGCCCGCCGCCGCACGCAACCTCGCGCGCAATCTGCGTCAACAGCTTATCCTCAGCCTCATCATCGGCTTAATCGGCGGTGCGGTTGGAACGGTGGCAAGCTACCATTGGGACATTCCCTGCGGCCCCGCTATCGTGATGGCGTGCCTCGCTATATTTATCCTATCACTGGTGGTGGGCAAATTCTGGCTGAACCAACCGACGAGGGCAAAATCCGCCTAAAATTAGGCATTGAGACACTGAGGCACATGAAGCAAATGACTTTTTGCCAACATAACGCAATCATCTCTGGGGCATCTTTGCTTTACGTCTGAGCGTCCTTAAGCGCTTGCATTAAAACCTGTCGTTCATGAAGAAGCGCCACTCCCACTTACTCGTCCACGCCCCAGAGCCATTGGCCAACCTAACTTCGCGCTTGCGACAAAGCGCGCGGCGCGTAACCGGACCGCGACAGGCTATTTTGGACTTATTGCGCCAGCAGCGTCGTCCCATGACAAACAAGGAAATTCACGCTGCCATGGCGGAAGGTGATTGCGACCTTGTGACCATCTACCGCTCGATGCACCTGCTCGAGGAAATGGGCATGGTGAAGCGCTTCGACTTCGGCGACGGCACGGCGCGCTTTGAGTTGGTCACGGGCGACTCGCACGGACATCACCATCACCTGGTCTGTACCAGTTGCTCCGAAATAGTTGAAATTGACGACTGCTTCGCGGCGGAGCTTGAGCTACGGGTGGCGGCGGCGCACGGGTTCAAGCGCGTTACCCATAAGCTCGAGTTTTTCGGCGTTTGTCCTGGATGCCAGCAGAAAAGTCTCGCGTGCAAACGACCTGACCGGGCGCGACGTATGCCGTGCGGGTGCTGAGCGACAATTGACATACCCCTAATTCCGCGCTGTTTGTTGCGTGAGCATGGCCGAGTGAGCTGAGACTTCTACACGCAATACGGAGCACGCTTCCGCCGCCTGAATGTGTCAGCTACTTTGCTCCCTCCGCCAAATCCACGCAGATGAGTTCCTTGTCGTTCCTAAAGTATGCACGCCTGTTCGCGAAGGCGGGATGTGACCAGACCACGGGACGTGCACCCGCGTTGCCAGTTGGTTCGAGCAGATGGGCACGGCTGATTTCCTCATAACCCTGAGGGGACAGCTTCGCGATGACCAAGTCGCCCTTTTCGTTCGCGATGAAGAAACGGTCGGCGTGCTTGATGAGGAAGGCGTGCGCCCAGCGGTCGTTGCGCCCGCCGTTCTCGCCGGTCGCGCCGGTGGCCTTGAAGGTCTCCCATAGGCGCTCCCCGGTGTCGGCCTTGAGGCAGCGGAGCTGGCCGTAGCTGCACACGCCGTAGATGTGGCCGTCCTCGAACCACGGCGTGCACATGATGGCGTGGAGCTTGTCCGTGTTGCGCTCATTGTTGCTTGTGCCGCGCCAGACGACCTCGGCGGCGGGCCGGTCGGCGGCGAGCTTGAGCATCATCGGGCCGTTGTAGAACGAGGTGATGAACAGCTTGTCACCGAGCAGTCGCGGCGTGGGCACGGTGAGGCCGGAACGCACGGCGAAGGGTTCGCTCCAAAAGACTTTGCCGGTCTCGGGGTCGAGCGAGTTAAGCGACTCAGGATGCCAAATGATGAGCTGCCGGTTGCCGCCCGCTTGGAAAATCATCGGCGGGCAGTAGCCCGGCTCCTTCGCGGAGAGCGCACGCCAAAGCTCCTTGCCCGAGTCCTTGTCGAACGCCACAGCCACGCTGCCCTCGCCGCCGACGAGGCAGATGAGCCGGTTGCCGTCCAGCAGCGGATTCGCGGCGAAGCCCCAAATCGGCGTCTTTGCGCCGAAGTCCTTCTTGAACTCGCGCGACCAGATGACCTTTCCGTCCGACGCGTTCAGGCAGAACAGATGGCCTTCGGTGCCGAGCGTCCAGATCTTTCCTCCGCTGACGACCGGCGTGGTGCGCGGGCCAGCGGGATAGCTCACGTCGTAGGGACAATCGTATTCGTGCTGCCACAGGATTTTACCGCTCACCTCGTCAAGGCAGAGCGCGCGCTCGCGTCCGGGGATAACGCCGCGATTAAAAGGGTTGGAGGGATGCTTCGCGTTCTTGGCTAGTAAGCGGTCGGTTACATACACGCGCCCATCTGCCACCGCCGGCCCCGCGTAGCCCGCCCCGATGGGCGTGCGCCATCGCACCGGCGGACCGCCGGCGGTGAAAGACTTCACGATGCCCGTCTCGCGCCAGTGCCCGTCGCGCTGAGGACCGAGCCATTGTGGCCAATCGTCGGCCATGGCGCAGTTCGACACTGAGGCAAGCACGAGCCCGAGAAAGAGGTTCACTTTCATGGTCAGCACGCTATCAGTTCCAATGCTGTCGGCGAAGACGAAGTTGAGGAAGGTTGCGTAACCCGACGAAGGACGGCAGTTTTCGTGCATGCCTGATTTCGTTTCTGCCCTCGCAGCCGCCACGCTACAGCCCGGCAAGGGCGAGTCCGTGCTGCTCAATGGCCGGCGCATCGCTGTCTTCAATGTCGGCGGCGAGTTCTTCGCGCTGGACGACGACTGTCCGCATCGCGGCGGTCCGCTGGGGCCGGGCTGGCTTGACGCCGAGCAATGCAAGGTCGCCTGCCCGCTGCACGGCTGGGAATTCGACCTGCGCACGGGCGCATGCCTGACCGTGCCCGCGCGGCCCGTGCGCTCGCATCCCGTGCGTGTCGCCGACGGCTGGGTGGAAGTCGCCATTTGAGCGGATGGACAAATTCTTTATGCCATTTGCGCTTTTTTGCGGCTAACTTCCCCTCATGAAATCCGCCTACGAACTCGCGATGGAGCGCCTCAGCAAGCAAGCCCCGTCCGTTAAACTTACCGCCGAGCAAAAAGCCAAACTGGCCGACCTCGACTCACTCTACAAATCCAAAATCGCCGACCGCGAGATCCTGGTGAAAGGTCAACTTCAGAAAGCCGCCGAGAAGGGCGACGCCGAAGCTTACGAGCAATTGGAGAAGCAACTCGTCAGTGATCGCAAGACGCTGGCCGCCGAGTTGGAGGAGAAGAAGGACCGCGTCCG
>VHDH01000098.1 GCA_016871445.1 Verrucomicrobiota bacterium
AGTTGGATCCGCTTATTGCCATCACTATCGGGCAAGAAATCCTCGCGCTGCGTAACCGCACGAGCGCAACGAGCATTGTTGTCACGCACGACCGCGACCTCGCGTTCGGCATCGCAGACCGCATCGCAATGATCGCGGAGGGCGAAATCTTAGAGATAGGCCGGCCCGAGGAGGTGCGCTGCAGCCAGCACCCGCTGGTAAGTAAGTTTTTGACGGCCGACTTCAAACCCAAGCACCTATGAAGCCGCAACGATTTGGCCACCGAGCAGAAAGGCAGGTACAAATGGTTGTTTTATTTTTGTGCCATTTGGGCTTTGTTATGGCGTCATTTTTTACGGCGTTGTTAACTCAAAATAGATCGTAGTATGAAAAATACCTCCCTCGAAACCAAACTCGGCATGTTCGTCGCGCTCGTGGTGGTTGCGGCGATCGTCTTGCTCGAAATGACCGGCGGCTCCGACGTCTTCAAGCAGGGCTACCGCATTCACGGCCTGTTTGCCTCCGCGCAGGAGCTGAAGATCGGCGACCCGGTCAAGATGGCTGGCGTGCCCGTCGGCAAGGTTGAAAAGATCGGCTTCGACCAGGGCCAAGTGAAGGTGACGATGAAACTGGACCAGGCCGCCGAAGTAAAAACCGACGCCAAGGCCACCATCCGATTCGCCGGCCTCATGGGGCAAAACTTTGTCTCCATCAACCTTGGCACACCCACAAGCCCGAACCTCGCGCCCGACAGCGTCATCCAAACCTTCGAGCAACCTGATTTCGCCACCATCATGCAGAAAATGGAGAACGCCGCCGGCGGAATCGAGAAGCTGGGCCAAAGCTTCAGCGGCCAAAGCATTGAAAATGTGATGGGCCCGATGATGGACGCCTTCAAGGAATTCAGCCCCACGCTGAAGGAGTTTCGTACCAACACGATTCCCAAGTTTACCGCCACCCTAGGTAACCTCCAGACCATCTCCGACCGCATCGCCAAGGGCGAGGGCAGCATCGGCCGACTCCTCAGCGACGAAGCACTCTACACCGAAACCGTCGGGACCATGAAGGCTCTCAACAAGACTGCCGCCGAAGCGCAAAGCCTCTTGGACGACGCCAAAGGCACGTTTGGCGAAGTTCGCAAAACCCTCACCGCCGCCAGCGAGACCATGACTACCGCCAAGCAAACCCTCACTGACGTGCGGGCGGACCTGCAGGCCGGCAAAGGTTCGCTGGGCAAGCTGCTTAAGGACGAAGCGCTTTACAACGAGACCACGCTGGCCATGACCAACCTCCGCGAGATTATGCAGAAGATTAATCAGGGCCAAGGCAGCGTAGGTAAGCTGGTCAATGACGAGAGCCTCTATAAGAACGCTAAGATGACCCTGCAAAAACTAGACAAAGCTACCGAGGGCCTCGAAGACCAAGGACCGTTGAACCTCCTCGGCATCGCGATCAACAGCCTGTTCTAAACTGCGAAAAATAGCGGTCTCTCAGGTAAGATTGCCGGTCTTCGAAGTCTGTAACCCATCGCAGGTCACCTGAGTCGTAGCGAAACAGAAATAAGATCCGAGGTACCCCTCCTGCGGCTCAGCCAGAACCTTTTCGACCAACTCCCCCGCGAGTAATGGGCTAGTGGTTTTGCCCTTCGCTCGAATTGTCGCATTTGTCCAGATTTGCTGGTAGCGCTGCTGACTCAGGAGTTAAACGTCCTCGACCAACCTTTAAACCCTAGAAAGGAGGGTGTTTAGAGGTGGCTCCAAAGGTTGGACTCGAACCAACAACCGTCCGGTTAACAGCCGGATGCTCTACCATTGAGCTACTTTGGAACTCAAGCGGAGGGCAAAATACAAACCGGCTCCTCGCGAGTCAATAGGCGCGGTGACCTACGGAATTGCATTTGCTTCCATTCGCGGCTTTTGGCACTTCAGTCGTAACGATGAGACGAATTTTACTCGCCTTGCTGCTCTGTGTTGCTGCGTTCGCTTTCGCTTGCCGCGAGCGAGCCGCCACCGTGCCTGCGCCCGCTGGCCCGATCTTTCGACTGCACTTCGCCGGCCTAGGCAGTGTGGCGACCAACGTCGCCTCCGCTAAACTGAATACATTGCTGAGCTCGCCCGAAGCCGTTGCCGCGCGTAAGCAAGTCCACGACCGCCTTGCGATTACGCTGCCGGCGACGCTATTTGGTTCAGCGGCAAACACCAATGCTGGTGCGATTCTCCGTCCCTTGCTGGATGAGCTGGCCGCGAACAAGTTTCTTTTTGAAACGTACGACGCGCAGGGCGCAAGTTGGATGCTTACCGTGTTCTTGGCTGCACCGCAGCGTGCGCACTGGAGCACAAACCTCTGGCAGGCGGTCAGCACAAAACCCGTCGTGCTGCCCCCGCTGAAGCCCGGAACCAGCGCGTGGAGCGCAAATGTTGGCAACGGAAACCTCCTGACCGTCGTGAATTTCGAAGACTGTTTGATGGTGTCAAAGGCCGCGCCGAACGCACCGCTCCCGAAACCCGCACGCGACCAACCTCCCGCGCTTTCCACGAACCTGATTGATCTTGTCGCCGATTTCGCCCGGCTCCAGCCCGCGCTCGATTTACCCAAGCCGATCGCCTGGCCGCACTTTTCCGTGAGCGTGACTCCGCGCGGCGGCGCACTCCGCAGCGAGGCTACGCTTAAGTTTGTCAATCCTGCGCCGTGGCAGCTCGCCGCCTTCCGGCTACCCACCAACTCTGTCCGCGATCCGCTCATCAGTTTCACGGCGGTGCAGGGCTTTGGCGACTGGCTCGCGCGCCTGCCGGAGTTCAAGGAGTGGGAGCTGCCGTCCGCGCCCAACCAGTTCTTCACTTGGGCGCGCTCGGACGTGCCCTACAATCTCCACGCTGCGGCCCCGATGGCCGACGCGTCGAACACCGTCGTCCGCGCCGCACCCCACGCGCTGCACACGCTGGGCACGAATTTGGCCAAGGCCGGTATCGGGCGCATCGTTTTCACGACCAACCGCACCGAGATCGGCTGGGTGGGAATGCCGATACTAGTGCCATTTGTGCGCCCCGCGCCGGAGCCGGGCGGTGACTTCCTCTTGTTTGGCAGCATGGCTGGCATAGTCCCGACGGGACCGAATACTAACCCGCCGCCCGCCGAGCTGCTGAGCCAGTTCCTGCCGCGCACAAACCTCGTCTATTATGATTGGGAAATCACCGAAGCGAAGCTAGCGCAGTGGATGCCCGTCTTTCAACTCGCAGCAATGCTTTCGCCATCACTTACCTTCCCGAGAACCGCCGCCGCCAACCAGTGGCTACGCACCGTTTCGCCTAAGCTCGGCAACACCATCACCGAAGTCACCGCCGTCTCGCCGACTGAACTTAAGGCCGTGCGTCGCTCCGACTTGGGATTGACGGCCATCGAACTTACCTGGCTTGCACGCTGGCTGGACAATCCGGACTTCCCCGCGTTTTCGTATCCGACGAATGCCATGCCGGGCTTGCCGCCGGTGCCGGACAAAAAATAGCGAGCGGCTTCAATTGCATATCGGTGCCGTTTCTTTGAAGTGGATGTCCTGCGGTGGCCGGCTGAAAGCAGGGAGCTAAAATAACGGCTTCACTCCAATTACCATCGGCAGCTAAGTTTATTTGTATGCTGAAGCTCGGCGTTAACATTGATCACGTTGCCACCGTGCGCGAAGCACGCTATCGCGGACGGGGCTTCGGCGAGCCTTGCCCGGTCGACGCCGCCCTCACATGCGAGGCCGCCGGAGCGCACGGCATCACAGCACACTTGCGCGAAGATCGGCGGCACATACAGGACGCCGACGTCGTCGCACTGCGGAAGAAGATTTCCACACGGCTGAATCTGGAGATGGCTAACGCAGAGGAAATCATCCGCATCGCGCTTAAGCTCAAGCCTAACTTCGTCTGCCTCGTGCCTGAACGCCGTCAGGAAATCACCACTGAGGGCGGCCTCGACGTGGCGGGCAATCTCGCTGCGCTCAAACGCACCGTCCGCCGCATGAATGAAGCTGGCATTGCGGTCAGCTTCTTCATTGCGCCGGACCCGATTCAAGTCGCGGCCGCCGCGATGGCGGGCAGCCAGTTCATCGAGCTGCACACGGGCGCTTACGCGGAGTGCTTCGGCAAAGCCCGCGAGCGGAAGGCCGAGTTGAAACGCCTCGCCGCTGCCGCCACACAAGCACGCGACCTCGGTCTAAAAGTCAACGCCGGCCACGGGCTCAACACGACGAACGTCCCCCCGCTGCTCGCCGTCGTACCGCAACTCATAGAGCTAAACATCGGCCATAGCATCATCAGCCGCAGCCTCACCGTTGGCCTCGCGAAAGCCGTGAAGGAGATGCTAGCGGTGATGAAGTAGTCCTGAATTCGACACCTTGGGCTGGGGCGGCTGTGGGACTTTCGTTAGCCCCATCTGAAAGGATTTTGGAAATTCAGCAGGTTTCGCTGCTTGGTGTCCGCATTTTTTGCCACCGCTTCTTCAACCAGAATTAATTGACTGAAACTCACGCGGATCTCAGGAACGGTTCCACCGCTTGCTCAGGCAGCCCTGCCTCAACTAAATTCCCCCCGGCCGCGAAACACATGAAAGCCCTTCAACTCGAAAAACCTCAAGCTTGGCGACGCATAGACATCGCTGAACCTGCCGCGCCCGCCGCCGGCGAAGTCCTTCTCCGCGTCCACCGCATCGGCATCTGTGGTACGGACATCTCCGGCTACCTCGGCAAAATGCCGTTCTTTAGCTACCCGCGCATCCCCGGCCATGAACTCGGCGTCGAGGTCCTCGCCGTCGGTGCGGGCGTCACCAACGTCGCGCCCGGCGACCGCTGCTCCGTCGAGCCGTACATCAACTGCGGCCATTGCTATTCCTGCCGCCGCGGCCACACCAACTGTTGCGAAACTAACAAAACCCTCGGCGTCATGTGCGACGGGGGCATGACCGAGCGCATCATTTTGCCCGCGCGGAAAATGCACCCGTCCAAGAAACTCTCCTTCGACCAGCTCGCGCTCGTCGAGACGCTCGCCATCGGCTGCCACGCGGTGAACCGCGGAGAGCCAAAGCCCGGCGAGGCCGTCCTCGTCATCGGTGCCGGCCCCATTGGTCTTTCCGTCATTGAGTTTGCCAAGCTATCGGGCGCAAAAACCATCGTCATGGACATGAATGAGCAACGCCTCGCCTTTGTGCGTGAAAAGATGGGCGTATCCGACACGATTCTTGCAAAAGGAGACGGCGAAGAGCTAAAGCGCCTCGCCGAACTCACGAGCGAGCAACTGGCTGACGTGGTGGTGGACGCCACGGGCAGCAACAAGTCCATGGGCCAAGCGTTGAGCTACTGCGCCTTCAAAGGCCGGCTCGTCTATGTCGGCATCACCCAGTCGGAGATCAGCTTCCTCCAAGCCCCCGCGCTGCACCGGCGCGAGCTGGACATCCGCGCCAGCCGCAATGCCCTGCCCGGCGACTTTACGCGCATCATCCGCCTCATCGAGGACGGCCAACTCGATACTCGCCCATGGATCACACACCATGCCGACTTCGAGGATATGATCGGCGTCTTTCCAAGCTGGATTCAGCCAGAGACAGGCGTGATCAAGGCGGTGGTGAAAGTAGGCTGATTTATTTTTGACGGCATGAATCGGGGGAAAAATGCAACGGTCATAGTTTTTGAGATTGGATTGAAATTTCGCCTGCCAATCATCGTCACAAAATTCGACCGTATGCCATGCTAACCATCCGCTCCAACGCCGCCTCGCGTTTCTGTGATGGTGTGTCACGACGAAGCTTTCTGACCGTCGGCGGGCTGGGGTTGGGAGGGCTCGCCTTGCCGCAGCTCTTGGAGGCTGAGGCGCACGCGGGCATCCGCAAGTCGCACAAAGCGGTCATTATGATTTATCTGCCGGGCGGGCCGCCGCATCAGGACATGTTTGAAATCAAGAACGACGCGCCGCGCGAGATCCGCGGGCCGTTCAAGGAGATTGCTACGAAGGTGCCTGGCATTCGCATCTGCGAGCACCTGCCGCGCATGGCCGCGATGATGGATAAGCTCGTGCCCATCCGCTCAATCGTGGGCGCGGAAGATCGGCACGAGAACTATCAATGCTTTACGGGGCGGTTGCCCATCCGTGAACCGCGCGGCGGTTGGCCATCGTTCGGCTCCGTAGCATCAAAGCTACTCGGGCCAGCTCATCCCGGTGTTCCACCTTTCGTCGGATTAGAGAACCGCACGCAGCACCGGCCTTACAACGCCGCCGGCCCGGGCTTTCTCGGTGTGCCACACCGATCGTTTAAGCCCGAGGGTGATGGCAAAGCCGACCTACTGTTGAATGATCTGTCGGTCGAGCGCCTCGCAGACCGCCGCACGCTGCTAGCGGGCTTTGATCACTTTCGCCGCGACGTAGATGGCAGTGGACTGATGGACGGCCTCGACGCTTTCACCCAGCAAGCCTTCGGGGTCCTAACATCGAGCAACCTCGCCACCGCGTTGGATTACTCGAAGGAAGACCCCCGCACTGTCGCCGCCTACGGCCAAGGCGATCCGCGCATCCGGGGCGACGCCTCGCCTCGCCTCAACGAGCAGTTCCTCATCGCGCGCCGGCTTGTGGAGGCGGGCGCACGAGCCGTGACAGTGTCGTTCGGCTTCTGGGATTATCACGGGCAAAACCATAAAATTGCGAAAGAAGATTTCCCGATGCTGGATCAGGGCGTGACTGCATTGGTGCAGGACCTCCACGACCGCGGCCTCGACAAAGACGTAAGCGTGGTGGTCTGGGGCGAGTTCGGCCGCACCCCGACGATCAATAAGGAAGCGGGCCGTGACCATTGGCCGCGCGTGTCATGCGCGCTGCTCGCATGTGGCGGGATGCGAACCGGTCAGGTCATCGGCGCGACTGATCGCCTCGGCGGCGAGGCTATCGAACGTCCCGTGCGCTTTGGCGAGGTTTTCGCAACGCTTTACCAAAACCTTGGCATTGACCCGCACCAAACCGTCACTGATCTCACCGGTCGCCCGCAGTACATCGCAGACGTAGACTGCGAACCAATTCGGGAACTGGTCGGTTGATGGGCTCTGCCTTTGGGCAAACAGCGGCATGAGCCTGATCGTGCCTCGCACGCAATTCACCGTTGGAAAGCAAGGAATGGCCAAGGCCGGGCCTAGCCACGCTGGGTAAGCGGTTATTTCACCCTTTTGCAGATTGCACGTCTAAGGCTTAAGGCAGCTTAGTTTCGCGCTTTTCCCGCCGCGCGCTTTCGTTACAATCCGCTTATGCCGTCATTTGACATCGTATCGCAGGTAAATTCGATGGAAGTGGAAAACGCCGTGAGCCAGGCCAAGAAAGAGCTGGCGACTCGCTTCGATTTTAAAGATTCCAAGGCCGAGATCACACTCGAGAAGACTGAAATCAAACTCGTCGCGCCGGACGCCTATAAGATGAAGACGCTCGCCGAGATCGTGTTGGGCAAGCTCGCCAAGCGCGGTATCAGCCTAAAGAGCGTGGACGAGGGCGAGGCGGACCTCTCGCCGCTGGGGCACGCGCGCCAGACGCTGAAGATCAAAGAAGGCATCGAGGCTTCCGTGGCCAAGCAGATCACGGCGTTCATCCGAGACGGAAAGTTCAAGGTGACAACCAGCATCAACGGCGCGGAAGTGCGCGTGAATGGCAAGAGCCGAGACGAGTTGCAGGCGGTCATCGCCGCCGTGCGAGCGAAGGATTTCCCGGCGGCGTTGAGTTTCGTTAACTTCAGGGACTGAGCACCGTGGCCACGCAGGCAGTCAGCTACCTCGATACGCCGCTGACGCAGCTCGGTTGGAATGCCGATTGGGAAGCGGCCTTTGCGCCGCATCGTGCCGCCGGCCTCGTGCCCGCACGGGTCGCGTCTGAGGATCGGCATTACTACACCGTCTTCACGACCGATGCTGAACTATTGGCACAGGTCACGGGCCGGCTATTGCACGACTCTGCGCCCACGCAGCTCCCGAAGGCCGGCGACTGGGTGGCTGTGGCGCCACACGCGGGCGAGGGAAAAGCTACCATCCACGCCGTGCTGCCGCGCGCGACACAGGTGTCACGCAAGGTTGCCGGACGCAAGGCTGACGAGCAGGTGCTGGGTGCGAACCTCGACGTGGTATTTGTCGTGCAAGGGCTGGACGACAATTTCAACTTACGCCGACTGGAGCGCTTCCTGGTGATGGTTCACGAGGGCGGGGCCAAACCGGTCATTATTCTCAATAAAACCGACCTTTGCCCGCAAACGCCGCAGCGGCTCGCCGAGGTGCAAGCCGCCGTCGGGGAAACCCCGGTGTTGGCCGTCTGTGCGATTAGTGGCAGCGGCGTAAAGGGCCTGCAGCGGTGGATTCACGAGGGCGTGACAGTGGCCTTTCTCGGGTCGTCCGGCGTGGGTAAATCTACGCTCATTAACCGGCTCTTTGGGGAGGAGTTGCAGGATACCCTGCCAGTGCGCGCAAAAGACGCCAAGGGCCGGCACACGACCACGCGGCGCGAACTGCTAGTCCTACCGCGCGGCGGCGTGGTAATGGACACGCCGGGAATGCGTGAATTTCACCTGTGGCTGGCGGATACAGGCTTGCAGGACACATTCCCGGAGATCGAGGAGATAGCCTTGCGCTGCCACTTCAGCGGCTGCGGACATACCGTTGAGAAAAGGTGCGCCGTGATCGCCGCCGTCGAGGCCGGGCATATCACACCCGATCGGTACCGTAACTACCTCAAGCTGCGCGATGATCTGAAGAAAATCTCGAAAACGGCCGCTCCGTCTCGCGAACCCCGCCAACGCAGCCCCCGCATGGCGCAGCGGAGGTTTTACAAGTCCCCACCCGGCGACCGCGACGAAGAGTGAGGACCGTACCAACCCGGCGGTCTCAAGTATTTCACTTCGGGTAGTCCCGCCAGAGCCACTTAAGCACGTCAGGAAAGATGCTGCCGCCGTGTTTGCTGTTGTGGCCACCTTCGCCGAAGTCGGCGCGCAGGTCGTAGCCGGCGAACTTCAGGGCGGAGGCCATTTGCTGATTGCAGATGTACCAGTCACCGAAGTCATTCTTCACATCATCCACGCCACTCTGGATGGAGACGCGAATGGGTTTACGCTCGGTCTTGCGGATCAGAGCGGGATACACGTGGCCGCCCCGGATGTTCGTGTAGCTGCCGATGGTGGTGAACGCCTTGCGGAACTGGTCGGGCCGCTCCCAGCAAACCGTCCAAGAGCAAATGCCGCCGCTGCTGGCGCCGCCGATGGCGCGGCCCTCGGGATTGGTGGTGAGGGTGTATTGCTTGCCGACCTCGGGCAGGATTTCCTCAGTGAGGAAGCGGGCATAGCGGTCGCCGAGCGAGTCATACTCGAAGCTGCGGTTGCTCACCTGCCATGGGCTTTTGCCGGCGGGCCGTGACGGATCATGGCCGGGGTTGAGGAAGATGCTGATGGTCACGGGCATTTCCTTCCGGTGGATGAGGTTGTCGAAGACGATCGGCGCGCGCCAGTTGCCTTTGAGGTTCACGTAATCGTGGCCGTCCTGAAAGACCATCACGGCGGCGGGCTGGCCGGCCTGATACTGCGCGGGCACATATACCCACCAATCGCGCACCGTGTTGGTAAAGATGCTGCTGCGCCACTCGGGCAGCTTGATGACTTTGCCCTGCGGCACGCCGGGCTGAACCTCATGGTAGGGCGTGATCTTAAACTCGTCGGCAGCGCGGGCGTTGAGGGCGCACCCGAGCAGGAGGCAGGGCAGAGGTAGCAGGAGACGTCTCATGATCAGTGAGCGCAGAATGCGACACCCGGCGAGGCGCATCAAGTCCCGAGCCGACGAAGGAATCTGCCTGACTCGCCGCGCGGTTGTGCCGATGCTCCGGCCCGTGAGCGTCCGTCTCGAACTTCTCCAGGTCGCGCGGCTCGGCGCGAAGCTGCTCGGTGATTCCGCCGGGCTGGTGCGCGATTTCTACCGGCGCCAATGGACCGACGCTGGTGGCGGTCGGGATCGCTCGGGCCGGCCTGACCTCTATTATACCGTGTTTACCTTGAACGGCTGCGAGGCGCTGGAGGTTCCCGTGCCCGAGGCCACACTGGCAGAATGGTTGAGTACCTTCGGCACGGGGGAAGGGCTGGACTTGGTTCACCTGACTTCGCTTGCGCGGTGCTGGGCTTCCTTGAGTAAAAAGCGAATGCCCGTCGGTCTGGCCAAGGCGTTGCTCGCGCGGCTCGAATCATTCCGCAAACTTGACGGTGGCTACGATGGCAACGCCGCAAAGCCACACGGCACTGCTTACGGATCTTTCCTGGCGCTCGGCGCGTATCAGGATCTCGGTAAGCTGCCGCCTAAGCCGCTGCGCATCGTGCAAAGCCTCAAGGGTCTCGAAACACCTGACCACGCTTGGAACAACGCGCCGGGCCTGCCCATCGGCTCGACAAATCCGACCGCCGGGGCGGTGACGTTGCTGCGGCACCTGCACCTGCCGCTCAATCCCGCCGTCGGCGACTGGCTCCTGGCGCGGTTGCATCCCCAGGGCGGCTTCACCGCCGTGCCCGGCGCGCCGATGCCCGACCTGCTCTCGACGGCCACAGCGCTGCATGCGTTGACGAGCTTGGACCGCCGGCTCACTGAGGGGCAGCGCGAGCGGTGCCTCGACTTTGTGGACACGTTGTGGTCGGCGGAAGGCGGCTTCCATGGCCATTGGGCGGATGATGATCTCGATGCGGAATACACCTTCTACGGCCTCCTCGCGCTGGGCCATTTGAGCATGTAAACCACGAGGCAAGGTGGGGATAGAAGCGGTTTGCGCCGGGAATCTGCTTGGCATCATCGACTTGCTCTGGCAAATGAAATGAGTCTTTCTAAATACACGCCATGAACTGGTATTACGCCATCGGACAGGAGCGGAAGGGTCCGGTCACGGACGATCAGTTACAAGGACTGGTCAAAGATAACGTCGTCCTAGGCGACACGCTGGTGTGGCGCGAGGGCATGCCGAACTGGCAACCCTATCGGACGGTCGCCCCGCTTGGATCGGGCGCGGTTCTCGCTGCGACACCAGAGGCTGCCCCCTTGCCCGCAGCAACAGTCGCACCACCCGCGGCCGCCAAACCAACCCAGTCGGAGGAGGAGTATTTTCGGGGCGACTACACGGTTTCAATTGGTTATGCGTGGTCGCGCGCGTGGCGAGCCGTAACCGGTAATGCCGGCGTGCTGATCGGGGGCGGCCTGCTGCTGCTATTGCTGCTGATGGCTGGAAGCTTCATCCCCCTGGCAAGCCTGTTCATCACCGGGCCGCTCCTAGCCGGGGCGTACTGGCTCTACCTGCGGTGCCTTCGCGGGCAGGGCGCGAGCGTGGGAGATGGCTTCATCGGCTTCGGGCCGCAGTTTCTACAGCTCATGCTCGGCCACATTGTACCGGCTCTGCTGCTTACGGTGTCGCTGATACCAGGCATCACGATCCTGATCGGCGGTGCCCTTGTGGCTGGCATGACGGCTGGGCGAGGCAGTGGTTTGCAGACGGTCGGTGTTGGCTTCCTCTTGGTGGGCGGATTGATATTGCTGATGGGACTAGTGCTGATGATCTACTTCTCGATCTCATGGTGCATGACACTCCCGCTGGTGCTGGACAAGCGCGTGGATTTCTGGCGAGCGATGAGCTTCAGTCGGCGACGAGTGGGCAAACACTTCATCCGCGTATTTTTTTTCTTCGTGGTGACGAGCGTAATTTCAATGCTCGGCTTGCT
>VHDH01000099.1 GCA_016871445.1 Verrucomicrobiota bacterium
CTAGCAATGAACACCGCCAGCTCCTTGGGCAACTGCCGGTTCTGTTCCTGACACTGTTGCAGGAATTGCTCGACGTTGGCACCGCGAATCAATTCCATCGCAATGAAGAACATTCCATCCGTCTCGCCCAAATGGTAAGTCTGGACAATGTTGGTGTGGATAAGG
The DNA here is from genome assembly GCA_016871445.1 of Verrucomicrobiota bacterium. Taxonomy (GTDB): domain Bacteria; phylum Verrucomicrobiota; class Verrucomicrobiia; order Limisphaerales; family SXTU01; genus SXTU01. The sequence goes on from VHDH01000099.1 coordinate 166, forward strand.
TCAGCCACGAGCTTGGCCTCGCCGATGAAATTCTCGATGAACAGCTTTTGATTCGCGTAACTCTGGCGAATTACCTTGATGGCCACGCGCTTAATAAAGCCGCTAGCGCCGTGCTGCTCTGCTTCATAAACCACGCCCATGCCACCCTCGAAGATCTTATTTACGATCTTGTAGCGAACCGAGCATTGAATACTGAAGAAGCCAAGCACGGGGAGACGACACTGAAATTCAGCCTTCCCGTCAAGCTTCGACCCATCGGCTATGGGTGTTTGCGCCTGCGAAAAAAACACAGAGGGAAAGACTAATGCTGAGGCCTATCATCAAAGTAGCTAGCGCGCTGGCTCTAAAGCAACTTTGCTAGCCAGCTTCAAAAGCTCCAGTCCGATTTTGTCCACGTCAAACTTGCCCACCATCGCATCGCCATGGTTCGAGAGCACGACCACGCCAATTTGGTGCACCCGGTTAAAGGCAATGAAGCTCACGTAGCCGCCCGTCCCGCCGTTGTGCCAGTAGAGTTCCAACCCCGTCTGAAAGTCTCGCTGCCGCTGCCAGCCCAGTGGCAGGTCCCCCGCTTCGCCCACTTTGTGAAGCTTTCGAGCCCGGCTTAAGGAACGACCAACCGGCGTGTCCAAGTCAGCCAAGTTCGCCTCGATGAAGGTCAACAGATCTTCCGCGTTCGAGCGAAACGCCCCCGCAGGTGCGAACACGTCGAAATCCCAGCTTGGCACCACCTCGCTCTTCGATGAATGCCCCAGCGCCAGCCGCATGCGCTGCTCGTGGGCCAAGCGAATGGCCGTGTTTGTCATGCCCAGCGGCTCCAGCAACAAGCCCCGCACCAACTCCTCATAAGTTTTTTCCGCTTGGAGCGTAAGCACATGGCCTAGCAGGGCGAAGCCAAGGTTGGAGTAGTCGTTTAACCGCCCCGGTGGGTTGTTGACTTTAGCACCTGCCAAGAACTGGTGTAGTTCCTCGGCACGATACTTCACGTAAGGATTGGGGAGATTCGCTGCCGAAGTGTCGAGGTTGCTTGGTAAGCGCGGCAGGCCCGAAGTATGTGTGGCGAGATGCAGCAACGTGACTGGCTCTAGGGACTTTGCCAAGGCGACCTTCTCCGGCAGTAACGCGCGCAATGTGTCGGTTAGCTTCACTTTGCCGTCGAGTTCCAACCGCGCGAGGGCCAGAGCTGTGAAAACCTTCGTAACCGAACCGATTTCAAAGAGGGTCTGCGCGTCCGGCGGCACGGGGTTTGTCGGGCTTGCTTGACCGAAACCCAGCACGACGCGCTGACCGCGCTGAGTCAGGCCGATGACAAGCGCCCCGTTTTTTCGATCGGCGATGTAGCCGTCCCCCATTTTAGCCGCGCGCTGGCGTAGGTCGCGCGTATCCTTTAACCGGTCGTACTTCCGCCTCTCCTGCGTGACATAGGTGAGCAAGCCGCCGAGGAGAACCGCCAGAAGTATCAACACGCCGCTGCTCACCTTGAGGGTGAGCCAAAAGAATTTGCGCGAGGAATCCGCTTGCATCAGCGGCGATGCAACCTAAGGAAGCCACATCGCTCAAGGGAATAGTGCGGAATGCGATGCTTTGGCTCCCGCATCCCCCGCCGGTTAAGCCAATAATTTGTGGATTAACTCCCCGTGCACGTCCGTGAGCCGGTAGTCGCGGCCTTGGAAACGGAAGGTGAGCTTCAGGTGATCGAGGCCGAGCAAGTGCAGAATCGTAGCATGCAGGTCGTGGACATGGCAGCGATCGCGTGCGACACCGAAGCCGAGTTCGTCCGTCTCGCCGATGGTCTGGCCGCCCTTGATGCCACCGCCAGCAAACCACATTGAGAACGCGTCGATGTGATGGTTGCGCCCGGTCTTGTCGCGGTTTTCGCCCATTGGCGTGCGACCAAACTCGCCGCCCCAGATGACCAACGTGTCCTCCAGCAGGCCGCGCGCTTTCAAGTCTTTAACCAATGCGCCGCAGGCTTGGTCCACATCCTTGACCACTTTGGGAAAATCGTCTTCCAACGTCTCACCCGGACCACCGTGGCTATCCCAGTTCGTGTGATAAAGCTGTACGAAGCGCGTGCCGCGCTCAATGAGCCGCCGCGCTAACAAGCAGTTCCGCGCGAAGGACGGCTTAGCCGGGTCCACGCCGTAAAGGTCAAGCGTCGCCTTGCTTTCGCCGGAAATATCAATGAGCTCCGGCGCGCTCGACTGCATCCGATACGCCATTTCATAGGCGGAGATGCGCGTGTTGATTTCGTCGTCGCCGGTCGCGACAAGGCGCTGGAGGTTCAAGTCGCGCACTGCGTCGAGCGTGCGGCGCTGGCGGTCAGCGGAGATGCCGGATGGACTCGTGAGATTCAAAATCGGCTCGCCCTGCCCGCGCAGCGGCACGCCTTGAAACGTCGTCGGGAGAAAGCCACTGCCCCAGTTGACTGCGCCGCCGCGTGGGCCACGCGGGCCGCTCTGCAGCACCACGAAGCCGGGCAAATCATTCGCCTCGCTGCCGATGCCATAGGTCGCCCACGCGCCGAGGCTGGGCCGACCGAACTGCCCCGAGCCGGTGTTCATGAAGAGCTTGGCCGGGGCGTGATTGAAGAGATTCGTCGCGCAGGTCGTGACCACCGCGATGTCGTCCGCGACGCCGCTGGTGTATGGCAGCATGTCGCTGATCCAAGTGCCCGCCTGCCCGCGCCGCTCGAAGTGTTTGCGCGTGCCGAGGCACTTCACCCCGTGGCTGCTGCCCATGAACGCGAAGCGCTTGCCCTCAATGTAACTCTGCGGAATCGGCTGGCCGTTTAACTTAACGAGCTTGGGTTTGTAATCGAACAACTCCAACTGGCTAGGCCCGCCGGCCATGAACAGGTAGATGACGCGCTTGGCCTTGGGCTCCCCGTGCCCCCCCTTCGGGGCGAACGGATTAACCAAAGTCGGCGCGACGGCTTTCGACTTGTCCGCCATTAGCGACGCCAGCGCGATGGAACCGAGGCCCATGCCGCAGCGACTGAAGAATTGACGGCGGGTCGTCGCCAACAAAGGATTTTGCAACTCGGAGTTCATGTCAGAAAAAGCTGCCGAAGACCGACGGAATCTCCCGCGCGGCGGCGCGCAGGCTGGTGTTTTGCGTTCGCAACCGGGCGTCGAGTTCCACGTCGGATTCGGTCGAAGTCAGCAAGTCCTCCACCAACGTCCGCCGCTCGGCGAAGCGTTCATGGTGCGGGTGGCGCTCATCCAGCCAGTGCGACAAGAGCCGCGCCCGCATGTCCGGCAAGCGCCACATCATGCGGCCATAGACCAGCCGAGCAATGTCGTCCGGGTTGGCATACGGGCCCCACGGGTCGGGACGGTTGGTGACGCTCTCAATCATCATGGGTCAGCTTATCAGGCCGAGTGCCCTCGCCCAAGTCTCATGGGCACGGTCACGCGGTTCATTGCGCTTCCGTTTGGGCACCAGCACATCCTCCGGCGACGGCACAGTCACGGCAAGTCGTCCGTATTGTTTAGTGGACGCTCGGTCGGGCCACCCGGTGGGAAACTCCTTAAGCACCCAATCCGGCATCAGGTTCACATGCCAGCCGTGCGTTCGCTCAAAGTCGCTGCCGATGACTGCCGCGTAGCACGCCAGGGCGACTTCGTCGGAGTCGGTAATAGGGTCAACGTCCATGCTGTTTTCAGGCAGCGGGTCGTTCCGCCCGCGCTGCGCGGCGTGCCAGAGCAACGCGCCTGAGCCGATGAGTGTCATTGACGCCGGAGCCTTGATTTGACCGGACAACTCCTGAAGCCAGTCCTCCACTTGCTGCGGATATTTTAGTTCGCGACGCGGCATTTCGCATCATTCCCTCGTGATGGTTTCATCCAAGTTCAACAGCACCCGCGCCACCGTCGTCCATGCGGCGAAGTGCTTTGGCTCCACGCCGGCGGGGGCTTTCACCGCTTTCGCTTCGGCCTCGGTCACGGCGGCGAGTTCGCCTTTGAACAAGTCACCGAGTCGCGCCGACTCCAATGCGCTGGGCTTGCGAGCGAGGCAAAGGCGGAAGGCGTGTTCGATTCGAGCCGAGTCGTTGGCAGGAACTTCCTTGAGCACGCGCAGAGCAAGGCTCTCGGCGAATTCGAAGAAGGCTGCGTCGTTCAGCAGTGCGAGCGCTTGGAGCGGCGTGTTACTGCGTATGCGCCGCGTGCAAGTGCTGTAGCCATCCGGCGCATCGAAGACGCTCATCGAAGGCGGTGGCGTGGCACGATAATGGAACGTGTAGAGGCCGCGTCGGTAGCGGTCTGGGCCGGTACTGGTGGGCCAGGGCTGCTTGCGCTGGCCGAGGTCCAACGCGGCTGTTGGAATCGGGGGATACACGCTTGGGCCACCGAGCGTAGGGATGAGCAGACCGCTTGCGGTGAGGCCGATGTCACGAACAATTTCCGCGTCGAGGCGGAGGCGGTTTTGTCGCGCGAGGAGCTTGTTGTTCGCGTCCACGCGCGCGAGGTCGGGGCGCGCGGCGGAGGACTGGCGATAAGTCGCGCTCGTCACGATGAGACGGTGCAATTGTTTCAGAGAATAGGAGATGGGCGACGGGGAATTGGGTTTCGCGGTCGGGTGTTTGAATTCGAGGGCAAGCCAGTCGAGCAACTCCGGGTGCGTCGGCAGCGCGCCTTGCGTCCCGAAATCGTTCTCCGTGTCCACGAGGCCTTTGCCGAAATACTGCTGCCAGACGCGGTTCACGAGCACGCGCGCCGTCAGCGGGTTCGCGTCGTCCATGAGCCAACGTGCGAGGTCGAGGCGGTTGGGCTCGCGGTCAGCGGGAACTTTCGTCGCGTGGAGCGCGGCGGGGAAATGCGCTTTCACGTCGCCGCCGTCGCGGGTGAAGTCGCCCTTGATGTGCAGGTAAGTGCGGCGGGCCTTTGCGGATTCACGCATCACCATCGTCGTGTCCACCTTGGGCTTGTCCGCGCGAAACTTCTTGATGGCGGTCTGATGCGCTTTGTTTTCCGGCGCGTTCTCGACGAACGACGTGACCATCACAAGCTTCTGCGCGTCGGTGCGCTGCGCGGGCGGCACATCGAAGATTTCGCGCCAGAGCTGCGGCATCGCCTGCCTTTGCTCAGGCGTCATGCCGGTTTCCCACTTTAGCTCGCGCGCGACAATGTCAGCTTCTTTCTTAAACAAGTCGGCGATATAGCCCGCCACTCTCGCTTCAATGGCGGCAACGCGCTTGGATTCGTCCGGCGAAGTCAGCGGCAGATCCGGCTCGTCCTGGTTGTTCAGCATCGCGAAGAAGCCGAAGTATTCCTTCTGCGTGAAGGGGTCGAACTTGTGGTCGTGGCACTGCGAGCAAGCGAGCGTGAGGCCGAGCCACGCGTAGCTCGTCGTCGCCACGCGGTCCACGACTGATTCGATGCGGAACTGCTCTTTGTCGATGCCGCCTTCCTGATTAATTTGCGTGTTGCGATGAAAACCAGTCGCAACTTTCTGCTCCATCGTAGCGTTGGGGAGCATGTCGCCCGCAAGCTGCTCAATGGTGAACTGGTCAAAGGGCAAATCGCGGTTTAACGCAGCAATCACCCAATCTCGGTATCGCCAGATGTTACGCGGCGCGTCTATCGAATAACCATTCGAGTCCGAGTAGCGCGCCACGTCAAGCCACCAGCGACCCCAGCGCTCGCCGTAATGCGGCGACGCCAGCAACCGCTCGACCAGCTTCTCATATGCGTCGAGCGACATGTCATTCACGAACGCGTCTACGTCAACGGGCTTGGGCGGTAAACCGAGCAAGTCGAGAGAGAGGCGGCGGATGAGCGTGGGGCGGTCGGCTTCGGGTGAGGGCGAAAGTTTCTCCTGCGCCAGGCGGGCGAGGACAAATCGGTCAATAGGGTTTTGGGTCCAAGTTCCAGGGTCCAAACTCCAAGGTCGGCCATCGGACGTCCGATGGTTTACGGCGGGAAGGCTTTGGACCTCGGGCAAAATGGGCCGCTTCGGCGCGACGAACGCCCAGTGCGCCTTCGAGTCCGCCTGCTCCCCTGCTGGAGCCTGCGCGCCCTCGTCAATCCAACGGCGCAAGAGCGCGATCTGTGCGTCGACAAGCGGCGGCTTTTTGTAAGGCATCCGCGTGATGTCCTTGTGCGGGCCGGAGATGACCTGCACGAGCAAGCTGTCGGAAGATTTGCCCGGCTTGATAGCGGGACCGGACTTGCCGCCCTTAAGCGCGGACGCGGCCGTGTCAAGCCGCAGGCCGTGCTTGGGCTGCGTCGCGCCGTGGCACTGGTAGCACTGCTCGCGCAGCAGCGGCTTGATTTCCTTCACGTAATCCACCGGCGCGGCCAGCAGCACGGCAGCAGAGACGGCGAACATCCCGATGACGGCAATGAACTTCATGCGATGCAATGGCTTAAGAGTACACCCCTTCGACCCCCACAACAGAGGGAAATTCGCCGTCCCGAAGCGCAGGGCGTGATGCATCTCTGCTATTGGGCTACCGGCAACTGCAGGCCGCTTGCTGCATGCCTGACAGGACTTCAGCTCGATCCAGCGACTAATTCCTGACCGAGCGGACGAAAGTGTCGAGGTCATCGTTCTCGCGGCCGCGTAACTTGGCCTTGCCGCGCATGCTGCCGACGATCCGGCTCCACTCCTCGTTGCCGTAAGTGGCGGGGTCGTATTGGCGGTGGCAGTCCGTGCAGGGGCCGGCGATGATGGCACGACCATTCTTAATCTGCGCGGCAGTAAGGCCATTTTGGAACTTACCAACCACGGGGGTAACGGGCTTGACCGGATCCAGCATAACCTTGGGGCTGCTACCTCCTCCAGAGGCCGAGGCCGTGCCAGCGACGCCGGCAGCGGGCGCGGCAGAACCTCCCAATTGATTTTTTTGTTCCGCTTTTTTCTTCACCCAAATCCCGGCGACCAAGAGCGCGGTTACTGCCGCGACGCAGGCAATGACCGTTCCTATTACGAGTTTAGCTTTTCCCCCTCCTAAAGTCAGCACTTCAGGGTCGTCACCAACCTCGTCAAGTTTCAGCAGCGTCTCACGCTGACAATGCGGACAGGGCACACTCGCGCCCACGGCGGTGGCAGGATACTCAATGCGACCACCGCAATGCTCGCAACTGCATTTCAGAAAGCCGGGCATTTAGTAAAACGATTAAGATTCTGATTGGGAGTAAGCGCAAGCAGGTAAAGAGGTACCCCAAACTGCACTCTCCTAAGCTTGTTTGTAGACGCGCACTTTGACCCGCTTACTTGTCCCCATCGGGCTCCAGCACGCAACGGAAACCATAAAGCGTGCTGCGGCCGGTGGGCAGAGCCATGTGCCGGCAGCCGTTTTGCAGACTGGTCGAATCCCAGAAGACCCACGACGCACCACGCAGCACCTTGAACTTCCTTCCGCCGCCGTCGTTGTTGAGCTCCTTGTTTTCCTGCCTGATTTTGTTGTCGTTCATCGACTTCACATACCAATCGTTGACCCACTCGAATACATTACCCCCAAGGTCGTGAAAACCAAACTCGTTCGCCGGGCGACTGCCGACCGGGCTGGTATTGTCACCATCCGCAGGCTTGTAACCGGGCAGCTTTGGCCAGTCGGCCATTTTGGGCCAATTCTCACCCCAGACGTATTTTGCCTTGCCGACGGCCTGGCTCCATTCCGCGTCCGTGGGCAAGCGATAGCGATCTTTCGCACCAAGCAAGCCGGCCTTGCGTTCTTTTTCCGTGAGCCAACGGCAATAAGCGGCCGCTTCCTCCCACGTCACACTGCCAATGGGGTAGTCCGTCTTGCCATTGTAACCCAACGCGGTCCAGTCCTGCTTGGCGAAGGAATCGGCAAAAGGCATGTAATCCGCCACGCGCGTCTCGTAAATGCTCATCAAGACACGCGAGCCCGACAAGGGCACGAATTTCATGCCCAAGCTATTGGCGTATGGCTTGTCCTTGGTTGCCGCAAACTTCTGCTGTGCCGGCACGCGCGCCACAGCCAGCAACCAAACCAAGCTCGCAACTAAGGAGAAAAGCCAACGTCGGTGGATTTTGGGGTGCGTGTTCAAACGTCGGTTAATTCACCCGCTTTTGGCGGCTTAGCCAGCCAAAATGAGCTAGCGGAAAATCTACGCCCAAAAGCTTGCGGTCAATTTCTACTGGCGGAGCAGAAGGGAAATGACCCGCTCACATGTTAAAGTCCGGGCCAAGATAAATCTCCCGCGCTTTCGGGTCGTTCACCAGTTCTTCCGCGCTGCCTTCATACATTACTTGGCCACGATGGATAAGGTACGCGCGATCCACAAGCTTGAGCATCTCGCGGGCGCTGTGATCGGTAATGAGGATGCCTAAACCTCGGTCCTTGAGGCGGCGAACGATCTTGCTGACTTCGTATTGCGCGATGGGGTCAATTCCCGCGAGCGGTTCATCCAGCAGTAACAGCTTGGGCGTGGTGACCAACGCCCGAGTAATTTCCAAGCGCCGCTTCTCGCCGCCGCTTAACTGATAGGCCATGCTCTTAGACAACGCCGTGAGATCCAACTCTTCCAAGAGATACTTGAGCCGCACCTGCCGCTCGTCGCGGTCCATCACACAGGTCTCGAGAATGGCGAGCAGATTGTCCTCCACGCTCAACTTGCGAAAGACGCTCGGCTCCTGGGTTAAATAACCGATACCGAGCCGCGCACGCTCGTGCATGGGCAAGTCGGTGATGTCGTGCTCACGAAAGCGCACCACGCCCTCGTCCGGCGGGACGACACCAACAACCATGTTGAATGTAGTGGTCTTGCCCGCGCCATTCGGGCCAAGCAAGCCGACGATTTCACCCGCGTTAACGTGGATGGAAACGCCATCCACGACGCGCCGATGGCGATAGGCCTTGGCAAGCTGCTGCGCGGCCAGCAGCGGTTGGCTGTTGGTTTGGGTAGGCTCCATCGCTCAAGGCTTTTTCACCGGGTTGTTGGTATTTGTCGGCGTGAAAGTGGTAAGGCTTTCACCCTCGGACTCGAACACTCCCCTCGCACGGTAATACATAAACTTCGGTGCGCGGCTGGTAAAATCACCGCGCACCACCTTCGCGTCGCCGGTCAACTCGAAGGCGTCATTGGTCGCATAGTATACGACGCGATTGGCGAAGGCCTGCGTGCCATCCACTTTATTTGAGAAAATCACGCCACCCACCGCCTCGGCCTCCCGAATGCGGTTGTTCATCGGTCCACCCACCAATGGCAGCGCGTCTGGTGCCGGCCCCAGAACGGGCACGGGCGGGTTTGCCTGTCCCACCGACTTGACCGCTTTCATGTCGAGCAGCAGGCGCAGCGATTCGCTGCGCAAAGAAAACTGAGGGTCATTCACGCGCACATTGGTTCGATAGGTGGCGAGACCGGTGTTGAGATCGAAAGTACCGGCCCCGCTGGCGTGAATCTCGATGGGCTGGGCGCTGGGCGCGGCCTTAGGCGCAGTAGTCGATGTGTTAAAAAGGTTATTTTGAGCTCCAGCGAAGGCGAGAGCCGTTAGAAGCGCGAGCGGGACAAGATGGCGGGCGGTCATGGTTTGGTGGGTGGAAAGGGATTTAAGCCCGCGCTAGTCAGGTGCGTGGACACTTCGTTGGAAATCGTGAGGAAACTCTCCGCCTGCCGCCACTCGAAGCCCATGCCGGTCATGAGAAAGCTCCCATCTGGCCGCGAGATAACCATACGACCCTCTGAACTCGCCATCTTTCGCGTCGGGTCCAGCAAGCAGCGCGGAGCCTCAATGACGAAGTTGGTCACCGTGGCACCGGGACTGTAAGAGTAGTTTTCCACCCGCAAGTCATTGACCAAATACCTGCCGCCCTCAAGAGGCGTGGCAGTCTTACCCAGCATGATGGAAGTGGGCTGCCGCGACTCACCCTCGTAAAACGGGATGCGAATGCCGCGCGCGATGCCAAGGCCGGTGGCATTCGCCACCTCGGCCTGCAAGACGGCCGCCGCAATCGCACTGGTCGTGGTGAGCCGCTGTTCATGCTGTTTCGCCAGTTGCCACACGACAATTCCCGCCGCGAGCAGTGTCCCTGCCCCCAACAGCAAAAGTTTGTTCGACCCAATGCTCATTTCGCGTAATTCGTTAAGATCGTCGCCCATTTGCCTTGAGCTTTCAAAATCATTTCGACCACCTCACGCACACAACCGTTGCCACCCTTTAGCTTGGTGATGAAGTGCGCGAGCGCCTTCGCCTCAGGCCGTGCGTCGGCCGGCGCAACGGCTAGCCCAACACGCCGCAGCACGCCGAGATCCACTACATCATCACCGACGAAACAGGCATCCGCCCAATTTAGACCCGTCTTCGAGAGGATCTTCTCCACAGCGGGCACCTTGCCATCGCGCGTCTGCACGATGAAGTCAGTTTTCAGCTCCTTCGCACGTCTTGTGGTGATGATTGAGGGCCGCGCGGACACCCAGCCGATCTTTAGCCCTGCTTGCGCCGCGAGCCGCTGCCCCAACCCATCATGGACGTGGAAGCGTTTGATCTCGCCCTCCCCCGTGATGAAGATGGCCCCGTCCGTCAGCACACCGTCCACGTCGCAGAGTAAGAGCTTGATACGGCGGAGGCGCGTGCGTAGCTGAGCGGCAGAGAGCTTAGGCATAGGGCGTAAAATGACCAATACTCAACTATCCTCTCCCCCGGAATGCCCACCGCCAAATGTCCGAGGCGTGCGCGGTTTTTGGCACAAGTTGCCTTTGAGCATTGGCCATGCGTGGATAGATTGTTTCACCGCACCGCCGCCCTCACCTTAAGCAAACCCTTTAACAGCCCGGCCATTTCGCTGAGCGGAATCATGTTCGGCCCGTCACTCATGGCTTTCTCTGGCTCAGGGTGCGTCTCGATGAAAAGACCGTCCGCACCGGCCGTGAGGGCACACCGAGCAAGCAACGGGGCGAATTCCCGCTGACCAATCGTCCGATCTCCGCCCGCACCGGGCTGCTGCACGGAGTGCGTCGCGTCAAACACCACTGGGAAGCCAGACTGTTTGAGCACGGGAATCGCCCGCATGTCCGAGACGAGGTTGTTGTAGCCAAAGGTCGTGCCGCGTTCGGTCACGAGGAGTTTCTCGCCGCCCGCGAGCTTCGCCTTCGCCACCACGCGGCCCATCTCCGGCGGCGAAAGAAACTGACCTTTTTTTAAGTTAACAATTTTGCCAGTGGTCACGGCTGCCTCAATGAGATCCGTCTGGCGGCAAAGGAAGGCGGGGATTTGCAGGATGTCCACCACCTCGCCGCTGGCGAGCGCCTGCGCCTCGTTATGGACATCGGTGATGACGGGCACGCCAAGCTTGGAGCGAATCTTTTCCAAGATGACCAGGCCATCATCGAGTCCAGGGCCGCGAAAGGCTTGGCCCGAAGTGCGGTTGGCCTTGTCATAACTGGCCTTGAAGACATAGGTGATACCCAGCCGCCTGCAAATCCTCTGCAAATGCCGCGCCACCTCAAAGCACAGCGCCTCGCTCTCGATCACGCACGGCCCAGCAAGCAAGAAAAGCCGTTTGC
>VHDH01000100.1 GCA_016871445.1 Verrucomicrobiota bacterium
ATCGTTTACTCGCTCGTTGGCGAGTACGTCTTCGGCGAGGGCGACGATGAGATGGCGGAGGTGCTTGTTCGGCAGCTGACAGACCAAAAAAAGACCTTAGCGCTGGCTGAGTCCTGCACCGGCGGATCCATCTCGAATCGCATCACCAACGTGCCAGGCGCATCGGCCGTGCTGCTAGCAGGACTGGTAACTTACAGCAACGCGGCAAAGCAGAGTTTCTTGGGAGTGAATGCCGAAACGCTCGCCGCCCACGGCGCGGTGAGCGAAGCAGTCGCCCGCGAAATGGCCGAGGGTTGTCGCGCGCGGACGGGGGCGGATTTCGCCATTGGTGTCACGGGCATCGCCGGACCCGGCGGCGGCGCACCGGAGAAACCTGTGGGCACGGTATTCATCGCGCTGGCGATGGCGGCTGGCACGAAAGTCATCAACCCGGTCAACCGCTACGACCGCGAGACGTTCAAGCATCTAACCTGCCTGCAAGCCCTCGAGCTGCTGCGCCGCGTTCTGGCTGCTGGTCCCTAGCTGCAGCTACTTTTCTTCGCCTTCCTCTGACTGCAATTCCTTCCGCAGGAGCCGGCCCTGCTCGTCGGTCGTGACCGCGTAGCGCCGCCCGTCAATGCGAGTTTCGCACGAGTAGGACAGCCGCTGCCGCCGGGTGTTCCCCACCGACCCGCCACGCGCCAACTTCTTGAATGCGTCGCGCACGGCGGCCGGAAGCTGGTTGAGCGACTGGTCCTCCGCGTCGTTGTAATCCTTCAACTCCACGCGCAAGACCACGCCGCGCAGGTTCACCCGCACGGCGTATTCCAATCCCTCGTGGCTGACGGTGGCCTCGTATTGCTGGCGGCCGTCCTCGTTCACGCGGCCCAGCTCGACGATGCGCCCGCCCTCGGCTTCGCGTTGGAGGGCGCTCTTCACGGCGGCGGGCACCTCAACACCGATGGTGTTCGCGGGCTTGTCGTCCTGCGCGGGCAGCCAGACCACGCCGAAAGCGGCGACAAGGAGAATCAGGGCGGAAAGCAGCTTGGTTGTCATGCTGCCGACTGTGTGAACCTTTACCCCGGCGCGCAATGGAAAAGCTGCCGGCTGCGAGCTGGGCGAAAATCTGCTGGCGTGGGCTGACGCATCAGTTCATTCGTTTCCCGTGCACGTTTACTTTCGCCGACTGACCCGCGCTTGGCTGCCCGCGCTGTGCGGGGTGTTGTTCATCACCAGCGCCTCCGCCGCGCCGCGTCCACCTAACGTCATCCTCATCATCAGCGATGACCAAGGCTGGCGCGACCTGCACTGCCTCGGCCGCGAAGAAATCATCACGCCGAACCTCGACCGGCTGGCCCGCGAGGGCGTACGGGCGACGAGTTTTTACGTGACGTGGCCGGCTTGCACGCCGTCGCGCGGCAGCGTGCTCACGGGCCGTTACCCGCAGCGCAACGGCCTCTACGACATGGTGCGCAACGACATGGTCAACTTCGGCCACCGCTACTCGCCGGCGGAATACGCCGTCTCGCCCGAGATGACACTGGGTCTCGACCCGCGCGAGGTCACGCTGGGCGACGCGTTGAAGTCCGCCGGCTACACGACCGGCTGCGTGGGCAAGTGGGACATGGGCCAGGCGCGCCGTTACCTCCCGCTGCAGCGCGGCTTCGACTTCTTCTACGGACATGGGAACAACGGCATTGATTATTACACCCACGAGCGCTATGGCGTGCCATCGCTCTTTCGTGGTAACCAGCGCACCGAGGAGGACAAGGGCACTTACATAACCGATGTCTTTCGCCGTGAGGCACTGCGGTTTGTGCGCGCGAGCAAGGATAAACAGTTCTTCCTCTACCTCCCTTTCAACGCACCGCATGGAGCATCATCGTTCCTGCCGGACTCGGACAAGAAAGCCGGGGAAAAGAAGGCTGGTGTTGGGGTTCAAGTGCCTGAAAAGTACCTGAAGCTGTATCCCCATCGCGACCCGAAGAACGGAGTAACACGTTACCTCGCCGCCGTAACTTGCATGGACGAGGCCATCGGAGAACTGCTGGATATGCTGCGCGAACTTGGCTTGGAGCGTGACACGCTAATCATGTTCATGTCCGACAACGGCGGTAGTGGAAATGGCGGCAACGCACCACTTAAGGGCGGCAAAGGCTCGCTGTGGGAAGGCGGCCTACGCGTTCCATTCCTTGCGCGCTGGCCGGGCCGGCTCCCAGCCAATACGGTGACCGATGAATTCCTCACTTCACTCGAACTCTTCCCCACACTTCTTGCTGCCACCGGCGCGAAGCCGCCCACCGACGTTAAGTTCGACGGGTTCGATATGACGCCCGTGCTACAAGGCAAAGTTAGGTCGCCGCGCACGGAGATGTTCTGGGAGCGCCGGGTCGACCGCGCTGCGCGGCTGGGCAACTGGAAATGGGTTGAGTCCACGCTCGGCGGCGGTCTCTTTGACCTCGCCACAGACCTCGGAGAGAAAAACGACCTTTCAAAGCAAAAACCCGACGTCGCCGCACAAATTAAGGCGAGGTTCAGCGAGTGGAAGAAGGAGATGGATGCAACCGAACCGCGTGGGCCGTTTCGCGATTTCTGATTTCCCTTTACTCAGCAGACAGGCGCAGGTCACCGCCTCAGCAAAAATTCCTTTGCGTTTACGAGGCTCCACAACAAGTCCTCGGCGCCGGTGCGGCGCTCCTTCGCTGCATCGAGATGCGCGAGGGATTTTGACAACTCAGTTGCCGTAGGCGGACGGGTGAGCACGACCCAATAGAGTTCCTCGACGAGGTCGCGATTCGCGGGTTTTGCCTCCAGCAGCGGGCCGAGGCGATTGCTGGATTGCGTGAGCAATTCGTTCACCGAGGGACCAGAGATCATCTGAAAGGCTTGGCTCATTGTGGTCTCTGCAGAGCGCTCACATTCGCACACGGTGAGACGCGGCGGCTTACCGAAAATGTTCATGAACAGGTCGGGCGAGAGCTGCGTGCGCCGGCCGCGTCGGCCTTGCAACCGTGCACCGGGCAACTCCGCTGCGCGCGTGCCGACCGGGAAGTTCGCGAACTCCGGCGTCACGCCCGCGACCTGATGTAGCGTGTCGAACATCTGCTCCGCCGTTAGCCGGCGCACAACGGCGCGCGAATAATTGGTCTCGTCCTCAGCATTCGTGTCATTCGGAGCACTGGCAGCTTGATAAGCGCGCGAGTTCATGATGAGCCTAATGACGTGGCGAAGGTTATACCCACTTTTTACAAACACGCTCGTCAGTGCGTCTAGCAACGCGGGGTGCGACGCGGGGTTGGTCGCGCGGAAGTCATCAATCGGATCCACAATACCACGCCCCATAAGGTGGAACCAAATGCGGTTGACCTGAGAGCGCGCGAAGAGCGGATTGTCCGGCCGAGTCATCCAATCGGCTAGTGCCTCCAACTCGTCCTTGTGCTCAAAGTCCTGCTTGCTCGCGCCGAGGAAACGCGGCTCGGCGGCCTTATCCGTGCGGGGGTTGGTCACGTGACCTTTGCGCGCGAGATAGACAATTTGTTCGCCGATGAACTCGTGCTTGTCGTTTCGGTCCTGGCGGTTGTTGGTGAGAATCTTGTAATCCACCCGCGCGAAGAGCGCGGCCCAATCGTAGTAATCATCCTGCGTCCACCGGTCAAACGGGTGGTTGTGACATTGAGCGCACTGAAGCCGCGTGCCGAGGAAGACTTGTGCCACCGCTTCCGCGCGAATGACGGGCGTGCGATTGGCGCGGTAAAAATTTGCCTCCGGGTTCGCATAAGTGCTGCCGCGCGAGGCAATCAGCTCGCGAGTGAATTGATCCATCGGCTTGCCGCGGGCAAGGCTGCCGCGAATCCAGTTGTGGAAATCTTGCATGCCCTTGGCGTCAAGGGTCTTTTCCTCCACGCGCAGCAGGTCGGCCCACTTGAGCGCCCAGTAATCCGCAAATTCTCCGCGCTCAAGTAACTCATCCACGAGCGCGGCACGCCTGTCCAAGGTGGTAAGCCTCGAGCTTGGAGCCTTAAACTTGGGATCCGCCGCCAGCTTCCCTGCGTGGTCTGCAAAGCGCCTCGCTTCTTCTGCCGTGGGTAGAATTCCGAGCAGGTCGAGATACGCACGGCGGAGAAACACTTCGTCGCTCGCCAATTCACTTGGATTCATCCGTAGCGTCTGGAGTTTCGCGAAGACGTGCTCGTCCACGAGGTTGTGCGGCTTCGGTTTCGCCCATCGGAAGTCAGGCCGCGCGGGCACAAATGCCAGCCGCACCGGCTCCTGCAAATGCAAGTAGCGGGCCACCACGGTCGTTTCGCCAGATGCCTTGCGCGTGACCAACCCATGAGCGGACACCTCAGCTACGGCGACATTTACGACCTCGTAACATGCGAACTGCGTGACGTCGCGCGTGGAGCCGTCGGAATACTTTGCCAGCACTTTGATTTGCACGGAGCTGGCCGGGGCGGAGAGGAACTGCTCGCGCGGCGTGACTTCGATTTGCGTGAGCTTCGGCTCCCCGGGCACGGAACGCTGCGCGCCACGACTAATCCACTCGCGCAGCGTGCGGTATTCCCATGAGTCGCGATCAAAACGCTTGCCGCCCTCGTGTGCGACAGCCTGCGTGGCCTTAAGCAGAAGCAGGCTTTCTTCCGGCGAAAGCGCGTTCACTCTTCGGCCAAACTGATCCTGCACGAGCGCAGCAAAGTCGTAATCTAGGTCGCCGCCTCGCAGAGACATTTTGAAGCCGCCTTTGCCCGTAGCGTTGCCGTGGCAGGTGCCGAGATTGCATCCGGCCTTGGAAATAACCGCGGCGACATCCGTCTGGAAGGAGACCTCTGCCGCCTCAGCGAAAATACCCGCCCAAGGCAACAACGCCGCCCCGAGCAACAGGACGACATGACGAATGAGCGTAGCGAGCATCACGGCGACAAACTAATTCGGCGACAGGCGTAAGAAAAGCCCGCTGTTGCAGACGCCCTATTCGTTGCTTGGAATAAAAGGTGAGCGGAAAGCCTCTAACCTCCGTGACCGAGCCGGATTTTGACCAGTTGGTGAGCGCCTATTACCAGCCGCTCTACCGATTTGCATTGAGCTTGGCCGGTAGCGAGGTTGAGGCGTGCGACCTGACGCAGCAGACGTTTTTCCTTTGGGCGGAAAAAGGCCAGCAGCTTCGCGATCGCTCGAAGGTCAAAACCTGGCTTTTCACCACGTTGCATCGCGAGTTCCTAGGCTCGCGCCGCCGCACCACTCGCTTCCCGCACCACGACCTCGAATCCGTGGAGCACGAGTTGCCGCCCGTCACACCCGCCACGGTCACCGCCCTCGATAACCGCGTCGTGATGCAGGCGTTGCAGGCCGTGGACGAAGTCTATCGCGCGCCGCTGACGCTCTTTTACCTGGAAGACCATTCATATCTCGAAATCGCGGAAGTACTCGAAGTGCCCATTGGCACCGTGATGTCGCGGCTCGCGCGCGGCAAAGCGCAGTTGCGCACGTTGCTTGCCGACCAATCCGCCGGCACGGAGCGCAAAGTAGTGCCCATGGAATTCCGCCAAGCAAGCTGACTCGATGAACAACGCCGAAGCCAAATTCATCCTCCGCGCCTACCGTTCCGATGGGCGCGACGCCGCTGACCCGCAGCTCGCCGAAGCTCTTGCGCAGGCGCGACGCGACCCCGAACTCGCCCGATGGCTCGCCGAACAGACCGCGCTCGACACCGCAATAAGCAACAAGCTTCAGACTGTTCCCGTGCCAGTAGATTTAAAGATTAGCATACTCGCCGGGCGCAAGATAATGCCGCTTCCCGTAACGCCGTGGTGGCGCATTCGCGTCCACTCCGCCGCGACGGTCGCCACATTAGCCGTAACTTTTGGACTCATCGGTTACCTCACACTGCATGAGCCACCCGGGCCCAAGGCCAATCTCGTGAGCTTTACCCGTGACATCACCGATTACCTCGGAAAGGGCTACGGCGTGTTGCCGCGCCAAGCGCACCTAGCCACCACGCAGGTCAACTATTTCGGCGCGCAGAGCTATCGGATGAATTACCGGAGCACCAGCCTCGAAGACATACGGCACTGGCTTAGGGAAAACGGCGGTCATTCAGAATTCGCGGTGCCAAGTAACCTCCAGAAGCCATTGAGCTTTGGTTGCGCGATAATGGAATGGCGCGGTCATCGGGTCACGTTACTCGCTTTCCAAACTGGCCGCTCACTGCCGCAAGACAAGGTTCACCTCGTCATCATCAACTACGACGCCCTGCCTGATGCGCCCAACCGCAGCCAGCCGCGCGTCGCCGAAGGTGAGGACTGGACCACCGCCGCGTGGACCGAGGGCCCATTGACCTATCTGCTCATGGCCCCTGGCGACCGCGAGGCGATGGGAAAGTACTTCTAATTAAGCTGGAAACCCTAGTGATGGAGAATTTGGAGTTGCCGATTCTGAATGTTCTAAACTCTAACCTTGATCGCTCCGTTTTCTTTTACTCGGCTCCGCTCTTTACCCGAGCGAGTCCCTTAAGCATGCGAGTGTGATCGAACCGCCCGAGAATCCCCAACATTAGGGAAATCGTGCGGAATAATTTGCTGCTTTGGGGTGGTAGTTGACTAAGTGCGGCCTGTCTGAACAACGGCTCGGCAAAGGTGGTGGCCGCCACTTTTACCATGTTGCCAGCCGCCCGCTGGAAGTGCTCCACCACTCAGTTCATGCCCAGCCAACCGCAGGAGTGACGAGGTTAATCTGAAAGTTTGGGCAAGACTCCTGATGAGCTGGTGGAACCGCAGCAAGATCGGATGCCATTATTACCAAAAAGCAAAAACAGTAAGTCACTGCGACGCGTTGACACGCCGCGTCGTCCCAGCGAAAACTCAGTCATGTTCCGCCGCGCTTTGCTTGCCTCGGTCTTCGGACTCCTGCTTGTCCCGCTTGCGTCTTGCACTAGCACCCATAACACGCTGGTAACTCCCAACCTCGTTGGCGTGGCGCAGGTGGACCTCACACCCGATTATCCGGTGCGGCTCAACGGCTACGGCAGTCGCCGGTTGGAATCTGAGGGCATCGAGCAACGTATTCGCGCAAAGGCGCTTGCCATCGGCTCCGACGCAGAGGGTCCGTTCCTGCTCCTCACTGTGGACAACTGCGGCGTACCGGAGTGGCTCCGTGCTGAAGTCATCAAGCGCCTTGCCGCGCAGCGAGTCACCAGTGAGCGATTCGCCATTTGCTCCAGCCACACTCACTCAGCCCCCATACTCAATGGCGTGCTGAAAACCATCTTCGGCATCCCCATCCCAGCGGAGCACCAGCGGAACATTGACCGCTACACACGAGAGTTTACCGACAAGCTCGAACAACTCTGTCTCGCTGCGCTCGCCGACCGCCAACCCGCGCGACTCGCGTGGGCCAAGGGGAAAGTCACGTTTGCCAAGAACCGCCGTAAGCCTTCGCCTACCGGTTTCCAAAACGCCGAGTACCCTGAAGGTCCCACTGACCACGAGTTACCCCTACTGCGGGTCACGACGCCCGACGGCAAGCTACGCGCTGTCTTAGCCAACTACGCTTGCCACTGCACCACGAGCGGCTTCAATAAGCTGCACGCAGACTGGGCGGGCTGCGCGCAGTTTGCCATTGAGAAAGCCCATCCCGGGGTAATCGCACTTACGGCCATCGGCTGTGGTGCGGACCAGAATCCATACCCTCGCGGCACCTACGAGTTGGCGGAGAAACACGGGCAAGAGCTGGCCACGGAAGTCTCACGCTTATTAAAGGAAGCTCCGTTCATCCCTCTCACAGGTCCGCTGAATGGCGTAACACAGCGCATCGAACTGCCGTTTGACAAACTTCCCACGCGCGCTGAGTGGGAGGTGGACGCCAAGAAAACCGGCGCCGTCGGCCTACGTGCGCAACTCGCCCTGACAAAGTTGGACGCAAAAGAAAAAATTTCTGATCGGCTACCTTATCTCGTGCAAGTGTGGACTTTCGGGCGCGACCTCGCGATGGTCTTTCTCCCAGGCGAAGTTGTCGTGGACTACGGCCTGCGCATCAAGCGCGAGTTCGACGGCAAGCGTGTGTGGGTCAATGCTTATGCGAACGACCTGCCCTGCTATATTCCGTCACGTCGCGTGTGGGAAGAAGGCGGCTACGAGGCGGCAGGCGCGATGCTTTATTACAACCACCCCAACCGCCTCGACGGCACGCAAGAGACGCGCATCATGGAAGCCGTTCAGGCGTTGATGCCTAAACCGTTCAGTCTTAAGTAAGCAGCCAGGTCAATCTGAACGCGGAAAGAAAATCTCGGATAAAAAGGGATTGGCTCCGAACCGTGCGCGGGTGAATCCATCCGATCACAGCCGGAAAGTCGGGAGCATTACCTCGGGTGCTTTCCTTTTGTGCTATCGGTTTGAGCTCCGCCCAACCGCCGGACGCCGTTGCCAATTCCCCTGCCCTACCCTCTAATCATTGCGTGTCGATGTCCGTAATCACCGCCGCACCGATTGAGATTTGCCCGAGTTTCCAACCCTGTCCTGGCATCACCCACGCCGTCTTTGACTTTGACGGCACGCTCTCGCTTATTCGCCATGGCTGGCCGAACATCATGCTGACAATGTTCTTGGAAATGCTCCCGCCGCGTGCTGACGAAGACCCAGCTGCACTACGCAACGAACTGATGCACGAGATGTTGTCCTTCAACGGCCGACAAACCATCCATCAGATGGTGGCTTTTGTGGAACGCGTGCGTAGGCGCGGCGGTAATCCGCGCGAACCGCAATATTATTTGTCCGAATACACTCTCCGCCTCGAGCGCGACATCGCCCGCCGCAGCCGGCAAATTCGTGACGGCGCCAGCCCAGACAACTTCGTTGTCCCCGGCGGACGGGCACTCATTGAGCGGCTGCTGTCGCACGGCATAAAACTTTACATCCTCAGCGCCACACTCGAACCCCACGTCCGACAAGAGGCCACGTTGCTCGAACTAGCGTATTACTTCGAGGGTCGCATCCACGGCGGGCACGAGGAGCAACCGCCGTTTTCCAAGGGTGCTGTGTTCGAACGCATCCTGCGCGAGGACGGTATTCCTGGCACCCAGTTAGTCTCGTTCGGCGACGGCCCGGCCGAGTTGCAACACACGAAAAAACTTGGCGGGCTTGCTGTTGCTGTCGCCAGCGATGAAACGGCGATGGGCTCGGGCAAAATCCATCAGCTAAAACGTAGTCAACTCATCGCGGCCGGAGCAGATTTGGTGATTCCTGATTACCAATGTGAGAAAGAATTGGTTACGTTGCTGCTCGGCGAAAACTGAAAAATCTTTTCACCATGCAAATCCAATACTCCAAGACATCAACTCACTTCATCCGATTTTGGTCATCAATCAACCACAAGAATTCAGTCATTCAATATTTTCGCTCTCGTTAATGCCCACTCCGCTCTCACCTCTCGATCTTTCCCGAATTCGCGTCTTTCCGCTCGCGCAACGCCACAGCCTGAGCACCGTCGACGAGGTGCTCGTCGAACCCACCACTGCGCCTCCGGCGATCAGTGAATTCAACGCCGCGATAATTGAGCGTTGCGCACGGGACATCAAGACGGCTCTCGAGCGTGGTTCCTCCGTGATGCTGATCTATGGCGCACACCTCGTGAAGAACGGTGGACAACTTCTGCTTGGCCAGCTACTCGACCGCGGATTCCTCACGCACCTCGCGACGAACGGCGCAGGGACAATTCACGACTGGGAGTTTTCCTGGCTAGGTCGCTCAACCGAGAACGTGCGCGATAATGTTGCCACCGGCAGCTTTGGCACATGGGATGAGACAGGCCGGTATGTCCACCTTGCCTTGTTGCTTGGCGGCGTGCGCGGCTGGGGCTACGGCAAATCGCTCGGAAAGTTTATTTATGAAGACGGCGCGAATATCCCAACCGAAGCAGAATTAGCGGGGCAAATCCAAGCCGAACCCGGTCATCCACTCACTCCTGCGCGTGCAGACTTACTGCACGCCATTCAACGCTTCGGTCTCAAGCCCGGCCCACACATCCTTACGCACGCGCACCGGAACAGTAGCGTGTTAGCGCAGGCCGTGCGCCAAGAGATCGCTTTCACCGTTCACCCTGGCATTGGCTACGACATCATCGCGAACCACCCATGGTTTAATGGCGGCGTCATCGGTCGCGCGGCGGGCGTGGACTTCGCGTTATTCGGTGGCTCGGTCGAAAAACTCGATGGCGGCGTAGTGCTAAACGTCGGCTCGGCCATCATGGGCCCGCAGGTTTTTGAGAAAAGTATCAGTTGCGTGAATAACTTACGCTTGCAAGCCAACCGCCCCATCGTTAGCGGCCACAGCATTTACGTTGTGGACTTGCAGGACGGCGGCAATTGGGACTGGAGCAAGGGCGAGCCTCCGCGCGACAACTCCGCTTACTACCTCCGCTTTTGTAAAAGTTTTTCTCGCATGGGGGGCACGATGCACTACGCGCAGTGCGATAACGTGGCCTTCCTCCACCACCTCTTCCACAAACTGGAAACTCTGCACGGTCGCACCGCGACAAAAGACATCCCCGACATCGGTGAGCCAAACCCGGAACCGCGCTACAAGTGGTGAGGCGTAAATGGTAATGCTTCACTAAACTAAATCGCGCGCAAAAATTCCGAATCCCCGAGCTACAACTTGAGCTAAACGTGCTCAGCAATGTGACTTTATCGCGTTTTTCCGAAATCACCTCGTGTTACGCCTCGCTCCGGCTGGCGCTCGTGGGCGACTTCTGTCTCGACCGTTATCTGGAAATAGACCCGACGAAGACCGAGACCTCTATTGAGACCGGCCTGCCGGTCCACAACGTCGTACGCGTGCGCTCACAGCCGGGCGGCGCAGGGACAATTCTTAACAACCTTTGCGCCTTGGGCATTGGTGAGCTGTACCCAGTCGGCTTCCGTGGTGACGATGGCGAGGGCTACGAATTGCTGCAGGCTTTTAACCAAATGCCCGGTGTGAATTTAGAGGCCTTTGTCCAGACTCCGCTTCGCCGCACCTTCACCTACTGCAAGCCGCTGTTTGTGGCCCCAGAACAGCCACCCGTGGAACTCAACCGTTTGGACAGTAAGAACTGGTCGCCCACCCCGGCCCAAGTTGAGGGTGCGCTCATCAACCGCTTTCGAGAACTCAGCCAGCAACTTAAGGCTGTGATCCTTTTGGATCAGGTGGATGTGCCCGAAACTGGCGTGTTGACCAAGAGTGTGCTGGCTGCAGTAGGCGAATGCGTGCGGGAGCTTCCGCATGTGCTGGTGGTCGGCGACAGCCGGCGGGGGATGCGCGGCTGGCCGCCCATCACGAGTAAAATGAACCTGGCCGAGCTTTGCGCGCTGACTGGTTTGGCATCCGACGCGAACCTAACCACTCTCAAGGAATCCGCACTGACGATGGCCAAACGCAATAATCGCATGGTCTTCATCACGCTCTCCGAACGCGGCATCCTCGGGGCTGCACCGAACGGTCAGGTGGAACACGTTCCTTGCCACCCGCTGCGCGGGCCGATTGACATAGTCGGGGCGGGCGATGCCGTAACCGCGAACCTCACCGCTGCACTTGCCGCGGGCGCGACGCTCCGCGAGGCCATTG
>VHDH01000101.1 GCA_016871445.1 Verrucomicrobiota bacterium
CACCGGTGCGTCTGGTGATCGCTCCACCGTTTTTTGGAACCCGTTTCGCAAGGTGTGGGTTTACAGTTTGCGACAGAGCTTGGGTCAGCCGTGGGCGCGGCGATATTGGGAAGTAAAAGACCTGCTTGCTGGCCCGCACTGGCAGGGCATTGGTGAGCCGCCAATGTGGGTGGGCGCAGATCGCCTCGACCCACCACGCGCCGATTTGCAGGAGGCACCGCAACTCGACAACCTCGACGCGGTTGCTTACGAGAGCTTAATGGTCGGCTTATTCACAATTTGGCGGGGTGACAAAAACATTCCTGTAGGGCGGCCCAAGCCCAACTCGGTTTGGCTTGGCTTCAGCCGCGATGGTTATCACTGGGATCGCCCCGTGCGTCAGCCGTTCCTCGATGTGTCAGAGAAAAAGGGCGATTGGAATTGGGGCAACGTCCAGTCTGTCGCAGGCGGTTTTCACGTTGTTGGGCGCAACCTTCACTTTTACTTTAGCGGTCGTTCGGGCGAGCCAGGCCAGCGCGAAGGTGGCGGCGCGATGGGCCTGGCGACACTGCGCCGCGACGGCTTTTGCTCGATGGATGCCGGCCCGCAGGGAGGCGTGCTGACCACGCGCCCAGTGAAGTTTAGCGCACGGTTCATGTTTGTGAACCTCAAGACCAATGCGCCTGATGGTGAGTTGCGCATTGAGATTCTTCACCCAGACGGTCGGCCCATTTCGCTCAATAAGAACGACACCAAGGAGCAACTCGTTCCCTTCACGCCGGACAAGGCCTTGCCCGCTTCGGGGGACCAGACGCTCATGGGCGTGAGCTGGCAAAACGGCATCCAAGATCTCTCAATGTTGGCTGGCCGGCCTGTGCGATTTCGCTTTCACCTAAAAAATGCTAGCCTGTACAGCTTCTGGGTAGGGCCGGGTCAATTGGGCCGCAGCATGGGACCGGTGGCCGCCGGCGGGCCTAACTTCACCGGCCCAATCGACACCGTGGGCAATGCCTCCTATCGTGCTTTCCCGGCCGTGCCGAGCACCAACCTCACGCCCCCGCCGTTGGCCGCTCCTGTGCCTGCATCCACTTCTCCATCGCCCCCGCCCAAGAATTAGGATCATCACTATTCCCAAAGTTCTCACCCCACTGGAGTTGACTGGTATCTAGTTAACGCCGTAAAGGCTGCCAAGAGAACGGGTAAAGCAAACCGGGAGCCGTGTCGTTTAGGGCAGAGTAGGAAAATTGACTTAAAAGTATTTTGACCAAGTGCCGTGATAGGTGCGCATAACAACTGCTCTGCTGAAGTGTTGCCCTGGGCCTTTAGTGCTTTGACATGAATGAACTACCTCAGCGCGCACCTTACTTGGGAATTTGGTTCAGCGAGTACCAGAAGGTGTCGTTCACGAGGCTCTCGCCGGTGGCATTCTTCACGTCGAGGCTGCGAACCATTGTGACGAAACCGGGCTTCCAGCCTTCGAGCTTGAGGCGGACTTTCAGTTTGTCTGGCGAGACGGTGGCCCCGGTGACCTTGATGACGGTGGCGGCGTTTTCCTTGCCGTCGTGGTCCAGCTCAGGCGAGCCGTATTTGGAGTGATACTTGAGGCCGTATTGCGTCACGTCGTAGCCGTCGGGGTTCGCGGCGGCCTGCGGCTCGACGGGCTGCGTGAAGGTCAGCTCGAAGCCATCTCGCAATGCGTGAACTTCCTTTACCTCGAACGGCAGCTTGCCCGTGTAGCTAATGCGCTCCAGCGCGAAGTCCAGCGGCGCGACGGCTTTCCACGAAATCGGCGCCTGGCAGCCGCCGACGTAGAGCTTGCCGTCCGGCCCGTAAGCGAGACGGTTCACGCCGGATTGGAACTGTTTCAGGAACGGCCACACCGCGCCCTGATACTCGCCGTTGACCGTCTCCAACTGCACGCGCGTGACGATGGCGTTTTGGAAATCACCGACCATGAGCTGCCCCTTGAATGGTCCGAAGCGGTCGTCGGTAATCTCCGCGAAGCCCGTGACGGAGCGCGCGAGCTTATAGGGGAACCAGATGGCGGGCGGGTCGAAGCGCGTGTGCTTGCCGTATTCCTCCTGCGGCGCGGGCCACGCGCTCGGGTGGCCGTAGAACTTGCCGGGCGTGACGTGGTTCAGCTTGCACGCGCCCATCCACGCGCCTTGATTCTCGGAGACGAACACGTCGCGGTCGGGGCCGAAGGTGCCGATGCCGTTCGGCTCGCGGAAGCCGGAGCAAATCGTGTCGAGCTTCGCGCCGTCGGGCGAGATGCGAAGGCCCCAGCCCATGTAACGCGCGTCCCAACGCCCGCTGTGTCCGGCGTTGGCGAGGATGAAGTTGCCTGCCTTGTCGAAGATCGGGCCGTAGGAAAAAGCGTTGTAACTGCCGGTGTAGGTCCAGTTTTGGTTGAGGCTTTCGAACAAGTCCGCCTCGCCGTTGCCGTCGGTATCCGTGAGCCGGTAGAGCGCCTGCTTGGTGCCGATATAAATCTTCCCGTCGCGCACCGCCACGCCCATCGGCTCACACAACCCGCGCGCGAAGCGGCGATACTTGGCGGCGGTGGGCGCACCCTGCGCACCCTCGATGACCCACACCTCGCCCGGCCAAGTGCAGACGATGAGGTCGCCGTTGGGCAGGAAGTCCATGCCGGTGATGAGGAGGTTTGCCGTCTTGGGCAAGGAGAACGACTCGGCCTTGAAGGATGGGGTTGATGCGCTGCTTGGGCTTCGGAGTGGGTCGCTGGGATGAACCGCTCGCGGGCGCGGCGCATCGGAGGCAGCCAGTTTACTTGCGGTAGTCAGCAGGTTCGCCGGAGCCGGGAGGTCGCCGAGTTGAGTTGAAACCGCTACCGCCGAACCGGAGCCGCTCGCAGTGGGGATTCTCACCCAAACACGCGTTTCGCGGCCTTCGATAATGTCCTTGGGATACCCCTTCTCCGCGCCCGCCTCAGTCGCGCGCTCAACTTCCCGACGGACAGGCTTGTCCTCTACAAAGAGCGTCGCTTGGCAATCCGATCCGACGCTCACTGACAAAGTCGTCTGCCCGCGTTTCAGCACGGTGCGGGCGTCGGCCTTTGTCGCGACCTCCACGTCGATTTCTGCGTGAGCCAAGAACCATAGTTCATTGGTGCGTTTGCCCAGAAACTCAAAGTGGCGAACCACATGGCTGTTGCCAAAAGCTAGCGGTGTTTCCCGCACGCGAAACGGTTCGGCGGTGGGCAGTTCAAGCAACAGTGCAGTCGGCCAGGGCCAAGTGTTGACCGCAAAGAAGCGCGCTCCCTTCGGCATTTCGCGCGCGGGTTCATCTGGTTTTTTCCCCACCGCCCACGGAAACACCGGCGGCATGGTCCACAGCACCGTGCCGTCGTTGGTGCTGATGAAGGGCGACTTGGGCAGGCCGTATTGCGGGCCGAGGAGCGCGAGGCCTTTGCCCGACCACGCCGTGTGCGTGCGCAGCAGCTCGGTGTCGAAGGCTAGGTGCAGGTTCGTCGCCAGCGGCACCACGATGCTGCGCGTGCTCTGCGGCATCGGGGCCATGCGGAACGGCTGGTCCGGCGCGTCGTAGCGCGGCGTGACTGGGGCGAGCTTAGCCTTGGCGGTCTGCGCGTGGCTGCGCATGGGCTCGGTAATGCCAAGGCAAACAGCGGCGAGGATCAAGCAGATTAACGAACAGCGCATGAGCGCACTTTGCGACGGGGCAGGCCGATTGGCGATTCAAATTCGGCCGAATTGTCTCATGCGCTGCATGACGAACCGTGCGCGTTATCAGCGGGTGCTGGCCTTAACCTTAAACGGTCTGGCCCAACAAACCCGAGGAGCATATTAGGAACACGATTGGGAGTAGGAGGGAAGAATCCCGTTCCCCTTTCCCATGCTTCGCCTATCTTGAAGGCGTGTCCTCCCTAGGAGAACAACTTGCCGACCAACCGGCCTTCAACCAAGTCACGGTCCCAGACCTGTGGCAGCAGCAGGCCGTCAATGGGCTGCGCACTGGCAAGGACGTGGTCGTTCATGCGCCGACTGGGGCTGGCAAGACGCTGATCTTCGAGCTTTGGTCCAACTTTGGCAAACCTCACGGGCAAGCTATTTACACAGTGCCCACGCGAGCACTGGCCAACGATAAGCTCGCCGAGTGGCGTGCGCGCGGTTGGAACGTTGGCATCGCCACCGGCGACCTCAGTGAAAACCTCGACGCGCCCGTGCTCGTGGCGACGCTCGAGACGCAGAAGTATCGGCTCATTCGCGGCGAAGGGCCGGCGCTGCTGGTCATTGACGAGTATCAGATGCTCGCCGACCCCGACCGCGGCCTTAACTACGAGCTGGCCATCGCGATGGCTCCGCCGCAGACGCGCCTGCTGCTATTGAGCGGCAGCGTCGAGAACCCGCACCACATTGTGAAATGGTTGGAGCGGCTCGGGCGAAAGGCCCAGCTCGTACGGCATCTCGAACGGCCCGTGCCGCTTGAGGAAGTCCACGCCAACAATCTCAACGTGCATGTGCCCAGCGAGGTAAAGGGCTACTGGCCGCGCCTGGTGGCGAAGGCGCTCGCGGAAGACCTCGGCCCGGTGCTGGTCTTCGCTCCGCGCCGCAAGGAAACCGAGGCGCTCGCGGGTGAAATCGCGCGCTTTCTGCCGAACCCCAATCCGCTTTCGCTCACGCCCGAGCAAAAGTCGCTCGTTGGCGAGAAGGTCGCGCGTATGTTGCGCGCGCGGGTGGCTTACCACCACAGTGGCCTGAGCTATGGCGCGCGCGCGGGCGTGATCGAGCCGCTAGCGAAGGCAGGTCAGTTGCGCGTGGTGGTCGCCACGATGGGCCTGGCTGCGGGCATCAACTTCTCTTTGCGGAGCGTCGCGCTCGCGGCGGACTCGTATCGGCGCGACAACGTCGAGGTGCCCATCCGGCCGGACGAGATTTTGCAGATGTTCGGGCGCGCCGGCCGGCGGGGCATTGACGACATTGGCTACGTGCTCGTGTCGGCGAATGGTCTGCGGTTGCTCGACGGCCGACCTGCGTTCCTCGCCCGTTCGGGCCTCGTAGACTGGAGCGCGCTGCTGGGCATCATGGCCGCCGCGGCACAGGCGGACTTGGATCCGTTTCAAGAGGCAGTGCGGGTGCAGGAGCGGCTGTTCACGACGAAGCCGATTTTGCTCGGCGTCGAGGGCGCGTTGAAGAATCCCCAAACTCCGTGTGGCCTCAAGACCGACGGCGAGCGTGCTCGCCATGTGCGCAAGATGGTGCGGCAGTTCCTCAACAGCCGGGGGGAATGGGAGGCGTGGCCGGCGCTGCGAGACGTGCCCGCCGCGCAGGTGCAGGTGATGGAACCGCTCGGCGAAGGCGCGCTGGCGATGTTGAAGGTGAGCGGCCCGGTGGTGACTAAGCGGCGAGCGACCACCGCGGAAGTGTTGCCCAATCGCGTCGAGCGCATCAGCGACGTAGGCGCATCGTCCTCTATTTCTCTCACTGGAGCAGACGATCAGGTTGAGGAGGCAGGGCGTACCGGGGATTTGCAGTTGCCGTCGGAAACATCTGTGGCAAAGGACAGCCACCGCCAGTCGCCGGTGCCCAGCGTCCCCCTCTGCTCTGCGCTCACTGTCGAGCGCGCGATGGAGAAGTTGGGCGAGGGCGGGACGTTGATGAAGCTTTCGGACGGCACCTTCGCCCGTGTACTCGCGGTGGCAGACACGTTGAGCGGCGGACAGGTGTTGCTGGCCAAGTGGGTGCGCAAGTTCACTGGTTGGGGCACGCGCGAAGTATCGCTGGCGGCTTGGCGTGAGCACGTAGTGCCCGTGCTGGAACAACGCTTCGCGCGCGAGAAAACGCCCGTGCTCGCCCTAGAGTATCCGCCCGCAGTGCGACTCAAGGATGAGTTCGCCGAGCACATGCCCGAAGTTGGCTTTGGTCCAGTACGCGCAGTCGTGGCGCTCGGGCAGCTCACGCTCAAGGCCTGCGTGGACGCGCATGGTGTCGCGTTGTGGAAGCCGCCGGAGCGTGAGGTGTTTCCGCCCGATTGCTCGGGTTGCGACTTTGTGCCGCAGTGCAAGCAGCTCCCCACCGGCACCGGCGTGGCGACGATTTGGCGGCGGCTCGGCCTAGTCAGCCCGGACGGAAAGCCAACTCGGCGCGGGCGTATCGTAAGTTTTTTCCACTCAGGGGACGGCCTCGCGGTCGCGGCGGCACTGGAGGATGAATCCCTGCCGATCGAAGAACTTGGTTACGAGCTGGCCAACCTTCACGCAGGGCATCGCTTCGCGAAGGGCGATGCGCGTTGGGACGGACGCATCGCGCTGGCGTGTCGGCGGTTGTTCGGACCGCAGACTTTTACGGGCTATCTTGAGCAGGGTGTGCCGCCCGAATACGGGGCGGGCGCGGAGGAAATCGCGGCGGACGTGCACCATGACCCGCTGGGTAAAAACGGCTGGGTCTCGGAATTCCTTGGTGTGGGGGATATTGACCGAATGATCATTGAGTGGCGCAGCGTGCTGCGGCAAGTTGTGCACGCGCCCGACTTGGAGTGGCCGCGCTGGGCAATGCTCAAGGATCGTGCCCGTGCGATCTTGCGCGAAACAGACTCACCGACTCTGACTGAGCTGCCGCCACTAGAATATCAGCAAACCAAACGCGTGAATCATCAGCTCTCAATGCGGCGGCATTGAGCTAAAGCGCTTTTAAACTGCGCTTACCGGATGCTCTCAATCGCACGTAGGCTTCACCTTTAAGTCGGCCTGATCATATGGCTGGGTTTGAAAGTGAAATGGGGCCACGGTTCGTGGTGCCAACTGCGACAGCCACCATGCACATCATGTAAGGATTTCGGGGACGTAGTGAAGGTAAGGAGTTAAAATGCCAACCCGCCGTTGGCGAAAAGAGAAACGACCCTCAAGAAGCTGCCCCAGCCTTCGGGCGACTTAAGGCATGGGCTTGAGCCGTTTATAATTACGCGTTGACGCACGGGTTTGGCTAAGTTATACGCACACGTAGTAAATGGCCCAGTTCGCATGAGTGCTCCGCAATTGTCCATCCTCTTCTTTCTCCAGATGCTCGTCATTTTGGCGGCGTGTCGGCTGGTGGGTGTCGCGGCGCGGCGCGCGGGGCAGCCTCTGGTGGTTGGCGAAATGGTCGCAGGTGTGCTGCTCGGACCGTCATTACTTGGACTGCTCGCTCCAAGCGCGCAGGCGGTACTGTTCCCTCCGGAGTCACTCAAGATTTTGTTCGTCGTGGCTCAGATGGGCATTGGTTTGTACATGTTTTTCATCGGTATCGAATTTGACGTGGACATGTTCCGCCGGCAAATGCGAGGCGCCGCCGCCGTGTCGCTGGCAGGGATAGCTGTGCCATTCGTTTTGGGTGCGGCGCTTGCTCCGTGGCTGTTGGGAATCCCGGGGCTTTTTGATGAGAAGGCACGCACTCACGAGGCAGTGCTTTTTCTCGGCGCGGCAATTGCCATTACGGCATTCCCGATGCTGGCACGGATCATCTACGAACGCGGATTGTCGGGGACACCGCTAGGCACGCTCTCGTTGGCGGCAGGGGCGATGGGTGATGCAGTGGCGTGGTGCATGCTAGCGGTGGTGTTAGCGAGCTTTGGGGGTGGGTTGGCGGTGGTGATCAAAGTTATTGGCGGTGGTGTGGTGTTCACTGTGCTGATGTTGACCGTCGGCCGCCGGCTGCTTGCGCGGCTCGGGGCATTGGCGGAGCGCGAGGGCAGGCTTACGCCGCAAATGCTCTCGACCTGTCTGATGCTGCTCATGCTTTCAGCTTGGGCCACGGAAGCGGCAGGCATCCACGCAGTGTTCGGCGGCTTTCTATTAGGCGTGGCGATGCCGCGCGGGCTGCTGACGCGCGAGTTGCAACGTAATCTGGAGCCGTTCACGGTGGTGTTTCTGCTGCCAATGTTCTTTACCTATTCTGGGCTTAATACGCGGTTAGACACGGTCAACAGCCTTCCGCTTTTAGGCGTGGCGATAGTGGTGCTGGCGGCGTCGTGCTTAGGCAAGTTTGGCGCGTGCTGGGCAGCAGCGCGTCTGACCGGCTCTGAAAACCGGTTGGCGCTGGCAGTGGGCGCGCTCATGAACGCGCGTGGCTTGATGGAACTCATCCTCCTCAACATCGGGCTGCAAAAGGGCGTCATTCAACCGCCGTTGTTCTCCATGCTGGTGCTAATGGCTGTGGTTACGACGCTGATGGCTGCACCGCTTTTTGAATGGGTTTATGGGCGGCACGCGCGGGCGGAGGGCAAGGTGGGCGAATTGCGCGCCGACTAACGGTGGGGTTTTTACTTTCTCGTAAATCTTGTCCTCATCCTGCCCTTCCGCCGTGGGTGACTGCGAAGCCAGCAAACTTTGGATCAGGATCAGGCCGCCGAATGAACTGTAAAAGTGCTGTGGGCATTGAATTTACAGGTTTACTGCCGCACTCTTAGACTCAGATGTAGGTATGAAAGTTGCGCTCGCCCAACTCAACACGACCGTCGGTGATCTCGTAGGCAATGAGGCACGCGTTCTCGCGGCTTATCAACGCGGCGTGGCGGCGGGGGTGGAACTGGTCGTTTGCCCAGAACTGGCGACGACGGGTTATCCGCCGCGTGATCTGCTGATCAAGCCGCACTTCATCGCTCAAAATCTGGCGCTGCTGGAACGTCTTGCGGCGGTGACGGGGCCGGTCGGATTGCTCGTTGGCTTTGTGGGTCGAGGCGTGGGCCGGCCGGGGCGTGGGTTGACGAACTCGGTCGCGCTGTTACAGCACGGAAAGATCGCTGAGGTGCGAAACAAGAGCTTGCTACCAACTTATGATGTGTTCGACGAGGACCGTTACTTCGACCCGGCAGAAGGGAACGAGCCGTTAACTTTTAACGGTTGTCGCGTGGGGGTGACCGTCTGTGAAGACGTTTGGAACGACGAGGATTTCTGGCGCGAGCGCCGTTACCGGCGCAACCCGGCGGCAGACCTAGCGGCGGCGGGGGCGGAGTTGATTTTTAACGTATCAGCTTCGCCGTGGCATTTGGGCAAGAACACGATGCGGCGCGAGATGCTCGCCAGCCTTGCGGTCAAAACGCGCTGCCCGCTCCTCTACTGCAACCTCGTGGGCGGGAATGACGAACTGGTTTTCGACGGCGCGAGTCTCGTCTTCGACGAGCAGGGGCGGCTGGCGGTGCAGGGTGCGCTGTTTGCGGAAGATTTTCTAGTCGTGGATACCGAGAAGCTCAAGCCGGGCGCGCCGCCGATGGTGGGAGATGAGGAACTGGTTTATCGCGCGCTGGTGTTGGGATTGCGTGACTACCTGCACAAGTGCGGCTTCAAATCCGCTTTGCTCGGTTTGAGCGGGGGCATTGACTCGGCGCTGACGGCGGCACTGGCGGTAGACGCGCTCGGCGCGGAGAACGTGCGTGGGGTATCGCTGCCGTCACAGTTTTCCTCGCCGGGTAGCCTCGATGACGCGCGCTCACTGGCGGAGAATCTCGGTATTCGCTACGACATGATTCCGATTCAGCCGATCTTCGCATCAGCGAAAGGCCAGTTGGGGGAAGTTTTTGCTGGCCTGCCCGAGGACACGACTGAGGAGAACATCCAGGCCCGCCTGCGCGGTGTGGTGTTGATGGCGATGTCGAACAAGTTCGGCTCGCTGCTGCTGACCACCGGCAATAAGAGCGAGCTAGCGGTCGGCTATTGCACTCTTTACGGCGACATGTGCGGCGGGCTGGCAGTCATTAGCGACGTGCCTAAGACGATGGTCTATCGCCTTTCAAACTGGGTGAACCGGGAGCGCGAAATTATTCCGGCGGCGTCCATCATCAAGCCGCCCAGCGCTGAACTACGCCCGAACCAGACCGACCAAGACTCGCTGCCGCCCTACGACGTACTGGACGCCATCTTGGAGGAGTACGTGGTAAAGAGTCGGCCGGCGGGGGAAATCATCGCGGCCGGCTTCGACGCGGCGACAGTGCAACGGGTGGTAAAGCTTATCGACGGAGCGGAATATAAGCGTCGGCAGGCCGCGCCGGGACTTAAAGTAACCAGCAAGGCGTTCGGCGTGGGGCGACGGGTTCCCGTCGCCCAACGGTGGCGCGAGATGGGATGAAAGGGCGCAGCTGAACTTACTGCGCCGTCGCCGCCATCTCTAGATAGTTTAACTTCGTTGGTTTCCCCCGTTATTCAAACGCAGATGAGCTTGGTAGTGGCACCTCTGCCGCAGGCCTTGCCTGTGAATTGGCATCCAGCAATTCAATCTTAAGCGGCAATACTACACCGCGCCGCTTAGTGTGCGCAGCAACCGCACCACGTCCTCTTTCGTGTTATAACCGGCCAAAGCGATGCGAATGCGGCCAGCGTGGTGCATGACGTGGATGTTCTCGGCTTCGAGCACGGTTTGGATGGCGGCGGTATTCGGGTGGCGAAAAGCGATTATGCCGGTCGGATTTGAGGGTTGCGCGGGGGCCATCGGCTGCAAACCAAGTTGCAGCAGACCGGCATGCACTTGCGCCACCAGAGGATCGGCATGTCGCGAAATTGCCTCGACGCCGACGCTTTCCACGTAACGCAGTGCTGCATTGAGCGAGTAGATGGCGGCAAAATTGGGCATTCCCACTGCGAAACTCGCCGCGCCAGCCTTAGTTTCCGCCCGCTGGAAGCGGTCGGCGTCGAAGGCATTCCGGAGGTGAAACCACCCGCCGGCGTGCGTCGTGAGCCGTGTCGCCGCGCGCTCCGGGATGCCCACGATGCAGCCACCGTGAATCCCGAGAGTCCACTTGTGTGTGCTACTGATGATGCAGTCGGCATCCGCACAGTCGAGCACCACGCGGCCGAGCGCCTGCGTCACGTCCACGGAGATGAGCGCATTGGGCGCGAGGCGGCGCACCGCGTCGCGGAACGGCGTCCACGCCAGCCGGTGGCCGTTGTAGAAGCTGACCAGCGAGACTTGCACCAGCCGCGTGTGCGCGTTGAGCAAGGCGGCCAGATTGTCCACGCGCAACTCTCCGCCGACGGCCTGCCACACGCGTGTCTGCGGGCGGATGGCGGCGGTCAGCCAAGGTGTCGCGCCCGCTGGAAAGTCGAGGTCAGTGACGATGACTTCGTCTGTGGGCTGGAGGTTTAGCGCGGTGGCAAGGAGGTTGTAGGCCTCCGAACTACACGAGCAGAAGGAGATTTCCGCCGGCTTGAAGCCCGTCATGCGCGCGGCGACCTCGCGGCAGTCCTCGACCTCCTTGAAGTGGGCGTCGCGCCCGCTCATCCCGCGCAGCTTGTCCTGCCAGTAAGTTTGCAATGCCTCGCCCACGCACACTGGTGGGATGCTCTCAGCGGCGGTGTTGAGGTAGGTCATCGTATCCAGCGCGGGAAAATCGCGGTGGCGAGTGGCGGGCGTCAGCATGGCGGGATGTTGCCGCGAAAGGGGGGCAAGGTCACAAGAAAATCCGCCCCGCTTTTTTAAAGGCAATCGGCGAGCACTGATAAAGCGCTGGA
>VHDH01000102.1 GCA_016871445.1 Verrucomicrobiota bacterium
GACGCCGAGCGAGAAGTGATCGCGGGTGGGCGATTTCTGGTATTCGAGCACTGCTGGTCGCTGCTAATTTCTTTCAAGCATACTACTAAACCTATCCTCATGCGCGCCGGAGAAGACAGCTTCGGCCAAGCGTTTAGGCATTCGCTCATTTCCTGCTGCTTCGGTTGGTGGGGCATTCCCGGACCCGTCTGGGTGATCAGCACCATCCGCCACAACGCACGCGGAGGTCGGGATGCGACACTTGAGACACTTACGCGGCAGGTCGGTCACGCACGAGCCGCCGCCGCCTGCGCCCAGCATCAGACCAGCGCCCCACCAAGTGGATCAATGCGCGCCTTGGGCCTCATGATGACAGGCCTATCACTCGCATTGTGGCTAAGTATCGGCTGGCTCGTGTGGGCCGTGGCACAGGGACACATCGGCGAACCGGCGCGGGGACCAGGCACCGCAGAATTTGAATTGGCCGATCGACGAGTCACGGAGGCGCAGGAAGGCAACATGCTGGGTGGCACGCTAAAGGACATCGAACTGGCCTACTCATTTGCCCAGACTTTCGGTGACGCCTACCTCGCGGAGGCGCGCGCCCGGCCTGAGGCAGCCGTGGCAGGAACCAACGCGCCCGTGTTTACCACATTCTGCGAGGTGCATCAGGACCGGGTGATTTTCCTCGTGCGCGTGCCCGGACTACAAAAAGCCTCGGCCGCCATCCGACGGCAGCTAGCAGATCGTGCGTGGAATGCCACCTCGGTCGCCCTTACTAAACAGCGGGCGGGCTTCACCGGCCTGCGCGTGGCGCTGGGCGTGCGCAGTGCTGGCAAGTACGACCAAGTGCTTGCGGGCCGCTACGTTCGTGATTTCGAGATCAATAACACAGGCCTAAAAATCCGGTCGGAAGGACCGCGCAGCAAGGCAAAGCTCTATCCGTTTTTCGTTCCGTTAGAGCAACTTGAATCGTTAAAGGATTAGTTGTCAGGGCAGGTTGGAGCAAAGCATGGATGAACCTGAATGCTTAATTCCCTCAATTCTTAATTTCGAAGGCCGCTCATGATCAAAAGGGGTGAATCAATTTGCGGCTGATGCTTGGACAAGCCCTAACTCCGGAATTCAACTACAGATAACAAAGGGCAAGCTCTGATAAGTAAGAAGCGCTGGGGAAATGTTTACGACTCCTGCCGCAGCTTCGCCACATAAGCCCCGTCCACGTGATCGCGAAACGGCACAAGCTCGCGCTCAGACTCCAGCTTGAACGTCGGTTGAACGGTGAGGAATTCCTTTACCACTTCCGTATTCTCCTCCGGCTCTAAGCTGCAGGTGCTGTAAACCAGCGTGCCGCCGGGCTTGAGGTGCTTAGCGGCGAGCGCGAGCAGTTTTGACTGGGTTCCGCGCAAGCGGGTGATCTCCTCCGGCCGCAACCGCCAGCGGAGGTCAAGGCGACGCCGCAGCACCCCTGTATTTGAGCACGGCGCATCCACGAGGATTTTGTCGAACCGCCTGCCAAACAGCGCCTGATCTGGATGCTCGCCAAGGGCCAATGTCTTCACGCAGGTCACGCCCAACCGAGTGGAGTTCTCTGCTACAAGCCTGAGACGATCGGCTGATAAATCGCAGGCAAGCAACTCACCGTCGTTCTCCATTTTCTGCGCGAGGAAACAAGTCTTCCCACCGGGGGCGGCACAAAGGTCGAGGATACTTTCGCCGGCCCAAGCATCCAGCGCCTGCACGGCGAGCAACGTGCTCGGATCCTGTACGTAGAACCAGCCGTCGCGGAAACTGCCTAATGAAGTCAGAGAGGGGTGTGTTTTTAGCGTAAGCACGTGACCGTCCTCAGCCCAGGGACAAGAAGCGAGGTCGTATTCCAAATTTTCGCGCAGCCGCCACCGTTCGATAAGCGCAGCGGGCGAGGTCTTAAGGGTGTTGACGCGGACGTGGGTGGCGGGCGCGGAGTTATTCCATTCCAGCAGCCTGCGAGTGTCGGCCGCTCCCCAACGAACTGTCCACTTCTTAACCAGCCATTCTGGGTGAGAACAGCCCAGATGCGGTGCGGCCTCGCGCAGGTCGGCCAACTCGGCTTCGATAATTTCAC
Source organism: Verrucomicrobiota bacterium (assembly GCA_016871445.1). Classification (GTDB taxonomy): domain Bacteria; phylum Verrucomicrobiota; class Verrucomicrobiia; order Limisphaerales; family SXTU01; genus SXTU01. Next base: position 2,084 of record VHDH01000102.1, read on the forward strand.
GCTCGGCTTCGCTGCGGCGAAGGATGGCGTTTATGAAGTTGGACTGGTTGCCGCAGCCCAGTTGCTTGGACAGTTCCACAGTTTCATAACAGGCGGCATGCGGCGGGATACGGTCGAGAAAGAAGAGCTGATAAAGCCCCAGCCGCAGGAAAATCTGAACGGGGGCAAGCTGAGCACGCTCCTCCGTGCGGCGCGCTACAAGCCAGTCAAGCGTGCCCTGCCAACGCACGCAGCCATACACCAGTTCCTGCGCAAGCCGACGGTCATCGGCCCGCATCTTCGTATTGATAAATGCGTCCTCAAGTAGATCCTCAATGAAGGCGCTCGCGTGAAGACGACGTAGCAAAACGCGCGCGGCGACCTCACGCGCCCGCGCCACTTGAACGGCGGCAGGCGCGGGTTCAGGCGTCAAAGGCCGCTGGTCTGCCTTCGCGCCATCGGAGCGGATGATGCGCTTCACCAAATGGGGTGCGGGCCGGACTGGCTTGCGGGTAAGGCCTTCAGCGCGCGGAAAACGATGCCTGCTGTCACTGCTCGAGCGCTGGGGCGACCGCTCCCTGCGATCGTCATAGGGGTCGTTTCGCCAATCATTTCGCCTGCCTTTGTCTTCAGAGCGTGGGCGTGCTTGGAAAGCACGGTGATAGCCAGACGAAGTGCTTAAACGCTGAGTTCGCTCACTGGAGGACATTCGGTCTCCCTGAGGAGCCTCGTCTCGCCGCCGATAATCTTCTCGACGTGATGCGGGACGAGGAACAACTCGCTCGTCCCGGCTACTAAAATCCCGCGTGCTCGCTGACGAGGGGATGCGTTCGGCGCGTTCGCTGGATTGTAGCCAACGGGAACGCGGCGGGCCGGTTCGTTCGTCACGGGCTTCATCGAGCTGAGGCTTTGGCGACTTTGCGTATCGCTCGTAGAACTTTCCGGCGTGGGAACCGGTTGCGCCCGCTTGGTTTGTGGATTCAGGCCGGCCAAACTTCTTGCGGAAGCCGCCGCTCGCGCCTGACTTTTTGCCACTTGGTCTGCCATCAGGCCTGCGAAACGGTTTCGAATTTGCCCTTTTCACATGTTCACCGGAAATTTCTCTTGGTGTTGCTCGCTGCACGGCGTAACAATGGCGGACATTTCGCAGAGCGCGAGCATTTTGGAACTATGAGAGAAGAACTCGAAAAGTTGGCCGTCGCGGGTAAAATCGGCAGCAAGCACATTGACCCCCTCCTGACCCTTGCCCAAGGCGGCTATTGCGCCCACAAGAGCTGGGGCTTTGGACGCATCACCACCGTGGACACGGTTTTCTGCCAGTTCACGATCGATTTTCAGGGCAAACCTGGTCACAAGATGGATCTGTCCTTTGCCGCTGAGTCGCTAAAAGCCATTCCGGCCGACCACATCCTCGCCAAGAAGGCCGCTGACCTGCCTGGCCTGCGCCAAATGGCCGCTCGCGACCACCTCGGCGTCATCCAACTGGTTCTTAAGAGCCACGGCGGCAAGGCCTCCTTAGACCAAATCCAAAAAGACCTCGTGCCGGATGTTATCACGGACGACTGGAAAAAGTGGCTCGAGGTCGCCAAACGCGAAATGAAGAAGGACGGCCATTTCATCGTGCCGCTCAAGAAGACCGATCCTATCATTTACCAAGCGCAGGAAAGCACGCTGCAACAGCGAGTGATGGGCAAGTTCAAGGCTGCGAAGGGCCTCAAGGCCCGCCTCGTCGAGGCGGCCGAGCTGCTTAAGAGCGTGGACGACCTCGACGACAAAGCCGGCACCGTAGGCGAGGCCGCCGCAACATTGAACACGGAAATCGCCACCCATCAGCGCACGCAGCCGGCGCTTGCGCTGGAGGCTATCTTCCTCCGCGACGAGCTGAAACGGGCCGCGGGCCTTTCCGCCGGCGAGGGCGAATTAACCGAGGCCGCCTTCTGGAATCAAGGCAACAAGCTCGGCGGAATCCTCGAAGCGATGCCCGCTGCCAAGCACCGGCGTACCCTTGACTCATTCAAGGAAGCTACCCCGACCCTTTGGCACGAGGCTGTCATTGGCATCCTCAATTCCGTCCCCGCTAAGCTGGCTGGCGAGTGCACCACGATCCTGATGCAAAACGGCAGGCTAGACCTGCTCCGCGACACACTCACCCGTCTCATTAGCCAGCACCAAGCCAGCAGCGAACTGCTCCTTTGGCTCGCCAAGGAGCGCTCTGACACCTTCGCCGACATCCTCACGCCCGAGGTCTTCCGTGCTATGGTGAGCGCCATCGAACGCGACCTCTTTAACGAGAAAAAGTCCAACAAGCTTCGCGACTTCATCCTTTCCGACCACGAGTTGATGTCGGAATTAATTTCCTCGGCCGACGTTGAAGTGGTCAAAGATCTCACCCGTGCACTCCAACTCTCGCCGAGTTTTGACGACATGGACAAACGCTCGCTGCTCGCGCGCATCGTCAAAGTCTTCCCGGTCGTGAAAGAACTCATCACTGGCGAAGCCACCAAGCAGGACCAAACTTACGTCGTCTCGTGGGAGAGCCTTGAACGCCGCCGCAACGAATACGATGACCTCTGTAAGAAGCGCATCCCGGCCAACTCAAAAGACATCGCGCTTGCCCGCAGCTACGGCGATCTGCGCGAGAACCACGAATATAAGGCCGCAAAGGAGATGCAGAAGGTGCTTATGCGCCGCAAGAGCGAGTTGGAAGTGCAACTCAACCGTGCGCGCGGCACTGACTTCGGCGGTGCGCGCACCGACGCGGTCAGCATCGGCACCAAGGTCGTCGTCCAAGATTTGAACAACCAGAAAGCCGTCACTTTCAAGATTTGCGGCGCATGGGACTCCGATCCAGACAACGGCATCATCGCGTACCTCAGCCCCATTGCGCAGGCGCTGCTAAACCACCCAGTGGGTGATGAAGTCGAGTTCGAGTTGCAAGGAACAAAACACAAGTTCCGCATTGACGCCATCCATGCCCTGCCGCCCGCACCTAAGCCGCAAGAACCAGAAGCAGGTACTCCAGCGGTCTGAGCCACGGCCCGTTAGCGGCACGACTGCCTGCTCTGCCTTGGCGTGACGCAGAGAGGGTGTTTATTGTTCTCCTGCCGGTCGGTTATAAACCACGGGAACTGAGTTGAGCCGCACCCTGCCCGATGGCAAGCTGTAGCGATGCTGGTCGAGCTGCCCTCAGAACTAAGGGGAATCCTCACCAAAACGCCTGAACTTGCGCGGGCCTTCCTCGTGGGCGGCTGCGTGCGCGACGCGCTGCTAGGGATTTCCGTTAAAGACTTCGACGTCGAAGTCTTCGGCGTGAGCTACGCGTCACTTATTGATGCACTCGCAAAGTGCGGCCGGGTGGATTTGGTGGGGCGATCTTTTGGGGTCGTGAAGCTCACCACGGGCAGCGGACTGGCATATGACTTTGCCATCCCACGCCGCGACCGGAAGGTAGCACTCGGACACAAGGGCTTTGAAGTTGAGTTCGATGCGGACATCACGCCGCAGGAGGCCGCAAGCCGGCGAGACTTTACGATCAATGCGCTCATGTTCGACCCTCGCCGGGGCGAGGTGCTGGACTTCTTCGGCGGGCTTAATGATTGGCGCGCCCGCGTGCTACGCCACACGAGCGAGGCTTTTGTTGAAGATCCCTTGCGAGTATTGCGTGGGATGCAGTTCGCTGGGCGGTTTGGCCTCCGGCCCGCGCCCGAGACGGTAACGTTATGCCAAAGCATTAAGGGCGCGTTCAGCGAGTTGCCGGTAGAACGCGTTGGCGACGAGTGGTTCAAATGGGCGGCGAAAAGCACCGCACCTTCGGCGGGGCTGCACTTCCTCGCGGATACGGGATGGTTAGAGCATTTTCCTGAAATCGCTGCGCTCCGCGGCACGCCGCAGGATGCGGAATGGCATCCCGAAGGCGATGTATTCACACATACGGCGCACTGCTGCGATGCTTTGGTAAAGCTGCCCGCGTGGCAGGCGGCGGACGAGGAGTCGCGTATCACATGGATGCTGGCAGTGCTGGCACATGACTTTGGCAAGCCGGCAGCGACGCACCAGTCGCTGCGTGACGGGCGGATGCGCATCGTGTCACCGGGTCACGAAGAAGGCGGCGTGGGGCCAGCACTAAAATTTCTTTCCCGAATCAACGCGCCAAACACTTACCTGCACCGCGTGCCACCGCTGGTAGCAAACCACCTCGCACATCTGCAAACTATCACCGACCGCAGCGTGCGACGGCTGGCAAAGCGGCTGGAGCCAGAGACCATCGCGGGTCTGTGCGTGGTGATGACCGCGGACCACAGTGGCCGTCCGCCCAAGCCGCCGGGCGCGCCGGAAGGCGTAAGAACCCTGCTGGCCAAAGCCGAAGAACTTCGCCTGCGCGACAGCGCTCCAAAGCCAATCCTGCAAGGCCGGCATCTCGTCGCTGCAGGGCTGAAACCCGGCAAGGAATTCAAGACGCTTTTGGACGAGGCCTTTGAGGCGCAACTGGAGGGCCAGTTCGACGACCCCGAAGGGGCGCAGGCGTGGCTGGAAGGCAGGCTGGAAGGCTGACAATTGGTCAATTCGCCACCTTCAAAACGACCTGGGGTAGATCCATCACGGCGGGGCCGGGTTTGGACTTGGGTTTCACCGTGAGAATGTAGCGGCCTGGCTTATCAAAGGTCATCTCACCCAGTTCGCGCTTCACGAACGCTTGGAAGCCGCCGGTTTGCTCGACCTTGAACAGCAGTTTCTGCGGGCCGACGGCGAATTCCACTTCGCTACCGCCGCTGCCGTTGCCGCAGCCGTAGGTGATTTCCATCGTGAACTTGCCGGGCTTCACCACTTCGAACTCCCAGCTCGCCCAGTCGGTCGGGTTCACCCAATAGCCGAGCGTATTTTTGTGCGGGAGCGGCTCGAAGCGCAGCATCGGGCCGAACACGTCCGCGTGCTTGCCGAGCATGGTGATGTTACCGTCGGCGGCCTGCGGGCTGGGGCGGTAGGCGGGGTTGGGCTGCATCATCTGCGCGCCGGTCTTGATGCGCCAAGTGTCGAGCTTGCCGACCATCGCCTTCAAGCGCGCGGTGTGCGCGGGGTCCTCGGCGAGGTTGCGGCCCTCCCCGGATTTGAGGTCGAAGAGCTCTACGCGGCCGGTCTCGTAAAACTCGATGAGCTTGAAGTCGCCCTCGCGAATGGCGCCGCCGGGTTTGCCGCCTTGGTTGCTGTAGTGCGGGTAATGCCAGAAGAGCGGGCGCGCGGCGGGCGCAACGCCACCCTTGAGCAACGGCGCAAGCGTCACGCCGTCCACGTTGTCCTCGGGCTTTGGCGCGGCGAGCCCGGCGAGTTGAAGCATGGTGGGGAAATAATCCACGCTGCTCATTGCATTCGTAGTCGTGCTGCCGGGCGCGATGCCGGGGCCGCGAACGAGGAGTGGCACGCGAATGCCGCCTTCGTAAAGGTAGCCTTTGCCCTCGCGCAACGGCGAGTTGATGGTCGCCGGTGTGCTCGGGCCTTCGAGCGTGGCGAGGCCGCCGTTGTCCGAGGTGAAGAAGACGTAGGTGCTGTCCGCGAGCTTGAGATCGTCGAGCTGCTTAAGGATCCGCCCGATGCTTTCATCCATGCTCTCCATCATCGCAGCGTAAATGGCGTTGGTCTGTTGGCCGCCCTTGCCGACAACCTGCGGATACTTGGCGATGTAATCAGCCTTGGCTTTGAGCGGTGTGTGGACGGCGTAGTGCGCGAAGTAGAGGAAGAACGGCTTGTCCTTGTTCGCCGCGATTATTTTCTCGGCCTCGGTGGTGAGGCGGTCGGTCAAATACTCGCCGTCATTGGCCTGGTCCAGTCCACGCATGGCGCGTTGCTTGCCGTCCTTGCCCTTGCCGCCGAAAGGCGCGAAGTAGCTCATCGGCGTGCCGGTGTGGTCGCCGGCGATGTTGATGTCAAAGCCCTGCTTCTGGGGCTCGAAGCCTTCGCTGCCGAGGTGCCACTTGCCGACGTGCGCGGTGACGTAGCCGGCGGCTTTGAGGCGTTCGGCGATGGTAACTTCGTCGAGCGCGAGCTGCTGGTTGATGAGGGGCCGCGCGAGCCGTTGCGCAGGCAAATCGCCGCGACCGGGCAGCCAGTCCGTGAGGTGCAGGCGTGCGGGATACTTGCCGGTCATGATGCTCGCGCGCGTGGGCGAGCAGACGGGGCAAGCGGCGTAGGCGTCGGTAAACTTCATGCCTTGCGCGGCCATGCGGTCGAGGTTCGGCGTGCGGTAGAACTTGCTGCCGTAGCAGCCGAGGTCGTTGCGCCCAAGGTCATCAATCAGGAAGAAGATGAAGTTGGGCTTTGGCGCGGCGGAGGCGATGAACTGAAGAGAGCAAACTGCGAAAAGCCACAGGACATGGCGTAGGAGCGAGTGACATTTCACATCGTGATAGTGCCGAATCGAAGCAGAAACTCAAGACTCTGGTTAGTCGGCGATGTACTGGAGAACCAACTTTCTCGCCTCCAAAAGCGTGAGCGGCAGTAAGAATTGCGGGGTGGTTTCAGCCTTAACCATGTTACCGCGCCTTGTGCACAGGGAGATAACGCGGGAGAAAAATCCACGCGGAAAAAACAGCTCGGACTATCGAACTGCCTGCGTGGCTTTGTCTTGGAAGCGGATGACTACTTCGCCTGGCCTCGCGTAACCGAGTTTTTCGCGCGCGAGCCGCTCGACGGACTTGGGGTCGGAGCGCTGTGCGTCGAGCCCAGCCTTTAGCTGTCGGCCGGCGTCCTCCTCGCGCTGAATTTGGGTCTCGAGGTCGAGGTTACGCTGACGCATGCGCTCGTTTTGCTGCATAAGCGGCACGCAAAGATAGGCGATACCAACCGCGACTGCGATGACGAGGAGCAAGGTCACCGCACGGGTTAACTTATCCCAAATTCCTAAATCAACGGCTTCTTCCTTCATGCAACGGGCGGAGTAGAGCAAACCGCCTTGCGGAACGGAAGGGAAATTTACAACTTTACCGCCACATGCGCCGCCACTCTTTCAGCTTGCCGTCAGGCGGAAAAGTGAGCCGTAACCAGCTATCCGGCCCGCGCAGGCCGTCGGTACGAATGATGCGTCCGTCTGGAAACGTGGTGAAAGATGGCGTGTTCCAGCCTCGAGCTACTATCCATTCGGCGACGCGCGTGCCGTCAGAGAGCGTCGCACTTTTATCGGGCGGGCCGAGTTCCCTTACGGCGTCATCAAAGGTGTAGTTGCCCAAGCGCGCGTCCCAGTTGACCGCCGGGACAGTTTGGCAGGCTGTCGTGAGGCTAACCAGCAGGACGGTAAGCAGGAAGAGCTGAACGGCGCGTTGCATGGCAAATCAGGCCCGCGGGTGTGCGTCGAGGTAAGCTTGTTTCAACCGTTCGACCGTAACGTGCGCATAGACCTGCGTGGCAGCTAAGTTTTTATGGCCGAGCAATTCCTGAACGCTGCGCAGATCCGCCCCGTTGTCGAGCAGATGCGTGGCAAAACTGTGCCGGAGTTTGTGCGGCGTGAGCCGCAGGTCTAGACCGGCGGCCAGCAAGTAACGTTTAAGGCGCGACTGCACTTGCGCAGGACGGATGGCTTCGGTCAAGCCAGCCTCAGCCAGAAATACCGGCGCGCTTGGCGCGAGCGGCTGCGGGAGCCCCTGCCAGTAAGTGAGAATTGCGCGCAAGGCTGGCCCACCGATGGGCACCTGCCGTTCCTTACGGCCTTTGCCGCGCACAGTGATAAGGCGTTCAGGTTGGTTCAGATCCTCGACGCGCAGTCCACAAGCCTCGCTGATGCGCAAGCCGCAAGAATAAATCGTCTCTAATAATGCGGCATCACGGAGGAAGGGCACGGGATCCACGGGCGACTCGCTCAATCGCCGCTCGCGCTCCAATTCACCCAGCGGCGCTGCGAGGAGCGCGGTGGCCTGCTCAACGGTAACAAACTTTGGTAACCGGCGCTCGGGCTTGGGCAACGCAATATTCTTTAAGGGCGTCGCCGCAACATGGCCTCGCCGGATGAGGAATTTGTAGAAGGTCCGCAGCGCGCTGAAGGTGAGATGAATCGTCGCCCGGCTAAATTCGCGACGGCTCAGATGGCGGAGAAAGGCGCGGAAGTCATCGCGTTGAAGTGCGGCCCAAGCTGGCCTGGTCTGTCGCTCGCCTTCGTGCCAGCGGCGGAACTCGGCCAGCGCTTCGGTATAATTGCGACGAGTATAATCAGAAGCGCCTCGATCAGTAGCGAGATGGGCGAGAAAGTCCTCCACCCAAACGTCCACGGGCTGTTTGTTTAGACCATGTTCGCTCACGCTCAAAAACTAGCACGCAATGCCTCCGTCTGCCAACGGCGAGTAGCGTAGCCAGGTAGGAGCCGCCTAGCTGGGGAGGCGTAAATTAAAAAACCGCCCAAAATAGCGGCTTAACACGCTTGATTGGCTTGGAGAGTTACTTTGCGACGGGCTGAGCGGGTTGGGGCTTTGCCGCATCTACCTTAGCCTTCACTTCGACCTTGTCGGTGCCGGTGAGCTTGGCGGTAGCTTCGCTAAGACGCTCGGCGATCATGCCGCTCGTGTCACAACCGGTAGAGATCTTCACGATCTGCCCACCCTTCGCGATGAGAAAGTTGCTGGGCATTGACCTGGTGCCGAAAACAGTCCAACTCACGCCCTTCGGATCCACGGCGTAAAGCATGTTGAGCTTCTTCTCCTTCACGTAGGCCTCCACCTTCGCGTCCGGCTCGCGGAAGATGGCGAGGCTGGTGAGGCCCTGCGCCTTGTAGGCAGTGTGCAACTCCTGAAAGTAAGGCAGCTCCTTGTCGCAGCCGAGGCAGCCGCAGGTGAGGCGCACGAGCACTGGACCTTTGGCCGTAAGTTCAGCGAGATTAATCTCCTTCCCGGCGGAGTCCTTGATCTTGAAGTCCGGCGCGGCCTTGCCGATGGCAACTTTCTTTTCGTCCGCATCAGCGGTGAACACGGTGGCGGCAAGGGCGAGCATCAAAGCGAGTGGTTTCATAAATAGCGGCTGAATTATTTGTTAAGCTCACTGACCGTGCGCCCGCGGCGACTATTCAAGAAGGCGTTCAGCAATTTTCAGCGCGCATTGTCCCTGCATCAATTTCGCTATTTCACGTCATCACCTGCGATGAAAAACACACATTCCCCCAAGACGCGCAGGCGGTGCGTGCTGAAGCCCGCAATTCCAACGCCGTCGTTACTTAACGCGCCGCCTGCTTCGCTCCAAACACCACCACCTCGACTCGGTGCGGCGGCGGCGGGGGTACTCAAGGCGAAGTGACCAACGCCGTTACTTCGCGGCGGCAGTCTCGGCAATCTTCGCCTCCAACTCGGTCCACTTCGCCTGAGCCTCGGCGACGGGCACGCCCTTTTTCATG
>VHDH01000103.1 GCA_016871445.1 Verrucomicrobiota bacterium
ATGCGGAGGGTGTTGTTGGCAAAACTGGTCGCGAGGTCGTCGAAGGTAATCCACTGCGCCGGGGTCATCACGCCGCCGGGGATGCGCCCGCGCACCATCATGATGAACTTCTTGCCGGCCTTGCGGGTGTCGCGGTCGTCCTGCTGGTAAATGCCGTGGAACTTGATGAACTGCTGGTCGTCCGCGGAAAACTGGTCGGTGCCCGAAGCCATCGTGGCTGCGATGTTGCCGGCGAGCGTGGGAATGGCGGTCTTAATGACCTCGTTGTGGGTCGGCTTAGCCGCGGTATCAGATGTAATCATAAGTGAAATGATGAACTTACAATTGTTAGCTCATCCAAGGCCTGTTGTCAAAGGGAATTCTTTAGCTGGAACAGTCGACGGTTGTCCTTTGAACTACCGCCGTGGAACAATCGGTGCTGGGGGCACCTTCCCGTCACTTCAGATACTTATCCAAGGGCGGGTTTAACAACTCCCGCATGGCGGGCGTATCCATGTTGGCGGTGGTCACGACGGCAACGCCGGTGTCGATCTTCTTTTCGACTGGTTTACCCTTGAGGTGGTTCACCACGGTCATCACGCCGAGGTAACCCATCCGGACCGGATTTTGCACTACCAGTGCCTGCACGTCACCCTTCTTGAGCGCGTCCACGCTACCCGCGCCGGTGTCGAAACCAACCAATTTAACCTTACCAGCAGCGAGACCTTTTTCCTTGAGCGCGAGCAACAGGCCGATGGTCACCGGTTCGCACGGAGCAAAGCAGCCATTCACGTCTTTGCCAAAACGGTTCACAACATTCTGGGCAACCTGTTGGGCGCTGTCGCGCGTCGCGCCGGTGTATTGGTCAGTGGAAATCAGCTCGATGCCGGGAAACTTCTTTTTCATCACGTCGAGGAAGCCCGCCTCACGCTCCTCAGTGCTGGCGGAACCAACTTGATAACGTAGCATGATGGCCTTGCCCTTGCCGCCGAGGAGTTGGCCGAGGTGTTCGCCCGCGAGCTGGCCGCCCTTGAAGTTATCGGTGGCCACGTAGCTGGTGGGCTTATCGCTTTGGAGACCAGAGTCAATAATGACAACGGGAATTTTGCTCGCGAGCGCTTTCTCGACGGGCGCGACGAGCGCCTTCGAATCGAGCGGTGCGAGCACGATGCCGTGCGCGCGACGGATGGTGAAGTTCTCGACCACACCAATCTGCTGGTCGCGGTCGTCCTCGCGAAGCGGGCCTTTCCAGTTGATGTTCACCTTCACGCCCTCCGCGGCCAGTTCCTGCTGCGCCTTGATCGCGCCGGCGTGGATGGACTTCCAGAACTCGTGGCTAGTGCCTTTGGGGATGACAGCGATGTTGTAGGACTGGGCAGAAAGCGACGCGGCAAAAGCAGTGGCGAGCACGAGGCCAAACAGTAGTTTCATGCTCTTAGCGTAATTAGCCTCAAGACGCAGTTCAACCTTCAACCACATCGCTTTGGCGGCCTCCTATTCGTTGGGAAAAGCGGCGGCGAGATCGAGTTTGTCCTCCAATTCCCGCTGCAGGCCAAGCAAACGCTGAAATAGTTCCGCCTTCCGCTTTGCGTGCGGCGGCGCAGCACTGAGGTCGTTCGCCTCGCCTGGATCGGCGGCGAGATGGTAAAGACGCAGCACTTTTGCCTTTGGGTAAGCGATAAGTTTCCAGCCGTCGTGGATGATCGCGCGTTGGAGTCCGAGATAACCTCCGTAAATAGCCGGGCGCGCCGCCGGGGACTGCTCCCCGCGCAGCAGCGGGCGCAGGCTTTGAAACTCCACGTGCACTGGGCGCGGCGCACCGGCGAGATCCAGCGCCGTGGCCATCGCGTCTTGCAAATAGATGGGCGAGACGTCCCGCACGCCCGCCTTCACGCCGGGACCGTTGACGATGAACGGCACGCGCAAGCTGTGATCATACATGTTCTGCTTACCAAACAGGCCATGATGCCCAACTGCCAGCCCGTGGTCGGCGGTGAAGAAAATCCAGGTGTTACCTGCCTGACCAGCCTGCTCCAGCGCGTCGAGGATGCGGCCGATCTGCGCGTCCAAGTGTGTAATAAGCGCGTAATATTCGCGCCGGTGGGTTTTCACCGCCAGTTCGGTGCGTGGCATCGGGGCCAGATTTTCATCCCGCGAGTTATGTGCGCAACCGATGGCATTGGCGTGCGGATACGCAGGTAGGAAATTTTTGGGCACGGCGATGCGGCTAAGCGGATACTGGTCCAAGTACTCCTTGGGAGCTTGTCGAGGATCGTGCGGGGCATTGAACGCAGCGTAAATGAAGAACGGCTTGCCCGCCTGTTTTGCTTCGCGGAGATATTCCACCGTGTCGTCTGCCACAACTTCGCTCCAGTGTTTGCCGCCCTCCCAAAACCCGCCGATGGAGAGGTCGGACGGGCTCCACGGGTCGGGTTGGCCGGTAAGCGGCCGGTTGTAGGATTGCGGCACAGTCTTCGGCATTCCGGGACGGATGTGGCGGGCCACATCGAAGCATTTTTCCGCATCGGTCTGGATGTGCCACTTACCGGTGAAGTAAGTGCGGTAGCCGGCCTGCGCCATCAACTGCGGCCAGAGTACGCCGGCCTGCCGCTCCTTATCGGTAGTGTTGTAGATCGCGTGCGCCCGCCAGACGGTGCGCCCGGTGATGAGCATGGTGCGGCTAGCCACGCACACCGCGCCGCTCCACGAGCCCATGTTGTAAGCGTGCGTGAACGTCGTGCCGCGCCGCACGAGGCGGTCAAGGTTCGGCGTCTCGATGTCCGTGTGGCCCAACGCGCGGATGGTTTCGAAACACTGGTCATCGGCGAAGAGAAACAAGACGTTGGGCTGCGGACTTTGGGCGATCACCACCGGACCAAGCAACAAGCCAAGGCAAGCGACGGACAGTTGGAGGACAATCGGGAGTTTCATGTCGGATTTCGGCCATTAGTCTGGCAGCGAACGGCGTCCCCTTCGAGGCGAATTTCTGCGGTCTGAAACTTGCACTGCCAAGCTTCCGCCCGGTAGCGTTCATTGAGCTGACGCTCCGCGATGACCGCCTCACTAGCGCCCAACCTGCCTCCAGAAGCTGCGGCCGAAGCCGTCCGCAAGGCGCTGCCGCCAGGTGGACTTTTCACCGACCAGCACTGGCGGATTTCTCCCAAGCCCTTCCCGCTCGGCCCAGAACTATCGAAGGAAATCGAGTTGCTAGGCCGCGTGCTGCTCCAATTCTATCGGTCGGTAAATTTGCTCTATCGACGCAGCGCTGAGGGCAAACAACCGGAGTGGGTCGCGCGGTGGCTGGACCAGGGCAAGCCCGCGTGGTTGGTGCAATTGCAGCGCCATTCCGCGCTCAAGCACGAGCTGCCGCGCGTCATTCGCCCGGACATCCTGCTAACCGAGGATGGGTTTCGCATCACTGAGTTGGACAGCGTGCCCGGCGGCATTGGCCTGACCGCGTGGCTGAATCAAACCTACGCGCAACTCGCCCCTTCATCCGTCTTAGGTGGCCCAGCGGGAATGCTCGCGGGCTTCGCCTCACTTTTTGGCGGCGCACCTCGGGTTCACATTGTTGTTTCTGAGGAGTCAGCCGGCTACCGGCCGGAGATGGAGTGGCTGGCAAGCCAGCTCAATGCCGCCGGCCAAGCCGTCTTCCAAGTCCAGCCCGCGAGCTTTGATGCCCCCGCGCCCGGCGATGCTGTTTATCGCTTCTTCGAGTTGTTTGACGTGGCAAATGTCCAGGGAGCAAAACGGCTCTTCGAGCTGGCCAAGGAAAAACAAATCCGCCTTACGCCGCCACCTCGTCCAGTCTTCGAGGAGAAGCTGCTCTTCGCACTCCTGTGGAATCGCAACTTACGCAGCTTTTGGCATCAGGAGTTGGGCGAAAGTTTTCTCCACCGCCTCCAAAACGCCGTGCCTTACTCATGGGTCGTGGATCCGACGCCGTTGCCGCCGCACGCCGCTATCCCTGAGCTGAACCTCACCGACTGGCGGCAACTCGCCGTGCTCTCCCAGCGCGAACGCGAGCTGATCCTAAAAATTTCAGGCTATTCGGAGACCGCATGGGGGGCGCGCGGAGTTCACCTTGGCAGCGATCTATCTGGCGAGCAATGGAGCGTCGCCGTGGAACAGGCCCTGCGCGACTTCGATCATTCACCGCACGTGCTGCAACGCTACCACAAGCCCCGACTAATCGATGCTCAGTGGTTTGACTTTGAAGGTCAGCAGCTCGTGCCCATGCCAGGCCGCGTGCGGCTGTGCCCATATTACTTCGTCGCGGGCGAACAGGACGCCGCGCGGGCAACGCTCGGCGGTGTGCTCGCCACCATATGCCCAGCGGACAAAAAAATCATCCATGGGATGAAAGACGCGATTCTGGTGCCGTCTGCGGCGTAGGAGCCACCCGACCGGAACAGGTTGGACAATCGCCCGCCGGCACTCGACAGTTTCCCCCGTGAGCCTGCTGGCCTTTACCGTCATGGCGTTCAGCTCGCTGTTCGTGATCGTGGATCCGATCGCGACCATCCCGGCATTTCTGGTCATGACCGCGCGCGACACTCCGGAACAGCGTGTCCGCATGGCGCGGCTGGCATGCTTAGTGGCTGCTGGGGTGCTGGTGCTCTTCGCCTTGGTGGGCAAGTGGATCTTCCAATACCTCGGCATAACGCTGCCCGCGTTCCAAATGGCCGCCAGTCTTGTCTTGCTGCTCGTGGCACTGGACATGATCCGGGCACAGCGCTCGCGCGTGCAGGAAACTGCCGAGGAAACCACCGCCGGCACGGAGAAGGAGGACATCGCCATCACGCCGCTCGCTATTCCGATGCTCGCAGGGCCAGGGGCGATCTCCACCGCCGTCCTCCTGCATAATCAGGCCGCTGGCTGGGAGCAGAGCGTCGCACTTTACCTGTGCATAGTCGCCGTGTGTGCCGCCAGTTACCTCATCCTACGGTTCAGTGCGCGCGGTGCACGCTGGCTCAGTCCGATTGCGCTGCGCATCACCACGCGCATCATGGGCCTGCTGCTCGCGGCACTGGCCTTCCAATTCCTCATTAACGCAGTAAACGAGATCCGCAAGGGCGGCTGACCCTCACACGTCCATCGAGTGCCCATCAGTTGGCTCTGGCACCTGCGGAAAGCCAACGCCATTCAATGCTTAATCGATTTCAAACCGACCCAGAATGATTCCCCAAATTAGGGGCAGGTTAGGCTGAAGTCGGCCGACGGTTCTGCCAACCGTGGCGCAGCAGGAACCAGCCGGTCAGCGCCACGCACGTCCAGCCAAGCCAGTTGCCGTGCCGTTGGTAGAATGTCGGCTCGCGTGGGCCGGCGGGCACGGTGAGCTTCACCACGCGGAAGCCGGCACCGTAGACCTCTGCTGCGTCGCCCACGCCGAGGTCGTGCACGAAGCCGCTTTCGTCCACGTAACAGGTCAGGCCGTTGTTCGTGCAGCGGATGACGGGCCGGCGGTTCTCCACGGCGCGGAAGACGCTGTGCGCCGCGTGCTGGAACTGCTGCGCGCCCGCGCCGAACCAGCCGTCGTTGGTGAGGTTCAGCAGGAAGTCCGCGTCCGCCGCACTCTCGCGGACGATGGGCGCGATGGCGTCTTCGAAGCAGATGAGCAGACCGGCGCGAAGCGGGGCGGTTGGGGTGGAAACAATCGTATCCCCATCACGGCGCCGGTTGAGCGCGAACGCCACCGGTTCTTTTCCCGCGGTGAAGCCACCTTGAATCGGCGTAAACCATTTGAGAAAAGGCAGCCAGTCCGTCAACGGAATGTATTCGCCGAAGATGACCAAATGCCGCTTGCGATAGGTGGAGACAACTTTCCCCTCGGGCGAGAGGAGGAACGCGGCGTTGAAGAACTGGAAATCCGCCGGCTGAGTTGAGTCACGTGGCGCACCGGGTTTGAGGGCGTAATCGTCCATGCCAAACACCATCCCAACCTGATGCCTAGCGACGAGGTTAGTGATGGCACGGAAGTTTTCCTCGCTTAATTCCGGCAACGCGGCCTCAGGCCAGACCAGCACATCAGGTTTGGTGGTCAGTGCGAGTTCGGAGAGCTGCACGAGCTTGGCGAAGCGGTTGGTATTTTCCGCCGGGTTCCAAATCATCGTCTGAGGAATGCTGGGCTGGACAAGGGCGAGGTGGAGATGAGCGCCCGGGACTTGTTTGCTCGCTCGACCTACGGAGGCGTTCATCGTTTCACTTACGCTCAAAAACACCGCCCCTGCGGTGGCTAGCATTGGAATGATGGCGACTATGTGCCTAGTCCGAAGATCTCGCCGCCGCGAAAGGGTGACTAAATCGAGCACGAGCGAAACAGCCACCCAAGCAATGAAAAGCGACAGCCCCGCAACTCCCGTGCACGAGGCGACTTGAATCAGTGGCAATAACTTATGCTGGGACACGCCCAGCGCCAGCCACGGGAAGCCCGAAAGGAAGCAGCCCAGAATCGTTTCCAGCGCCACCCACAGCACGGCGCACTTCAGTGCCCAAGCGTTCCGGTGCAGGAAACTGGGCCACTCGCCAGCAAAACCTTCCGGCGCGAGCCGCCAGCACAGCCACACCCACAGCCCGGGATACACCGCCGCATACGCGCTCAACGCCAACCACCCCAGAATCGGAAAGCCGGTGACGGGGATGAACAGCAGCCAGTGAAGCGCCGCGAGGTTGAAGGCCAGTCCGCCCAGCCACCCAAGCCGGAACGCAACCTTCGCCGGCTGCCCGGCTGCACTGAACAGCAGTAGCCCTGGCGCGACCCACGCCAGCCCGGCGATACCGAGCTTGGGAAACGCCGCCGCCAACAACAGGCCCGCACCCACGGCAAGCGCGTGGCGCAAGGCGGTTTCGTGACGTTGGAGGAAGCCGGTCACCGTATGCAGCTTGGCCGGACGGAGCGCAGGTGTCCAACCTCCGCTCCGCAGTGCGATGAACCGGGGCGCAGGTGGTTATTCCACGACGTTTACCGTGATCTTCTTGGAAATCACCGGCGGATCATGCGGCACGTGCGCGTGATCGGCAAAGACGAGTTGCAGCGTGTGCTTGCCGGGCGCGAGGTCGAGCATTGCCTCGGTTTGGCCCTTGCCAAAGTGCATGACGCGCGTGGGCTGGTCAGGCGCGAGGTGGGTGTCAAACGGTGGCAACTGATCCACGTCCACCAGCAAGTGGTGGTGGCCGGTATCAGGCAGCGGCTTGCCGTCGGCGGTAAGGATGCCAGCGGGGCAGATGCCCATGCCCGTGAGGCCAAAGATGACTTTGAACTTACGCTTCACCGTCGCGCCGTCGGCGGGACTGACGATATAGGACACGGCGCCCTTGGGCGAAGGTGTGCGCTTGGGCTTGTCGTGGTGATCGGCGGCGCGCAGGAACGGCAGCGCGGCGAACGCGGCGAGCGCGATGGCGGCAGCGGGAACGAGGAGTTTTTTCATACAGCAATTGGATTACGATTTTAGACGACTATGTTTCGGGCGGGCGCAATCTGCCATCCCGTCCCGCGCCCGCAAGGGCTTTTTCGGCGGGCGGCGGAGCCCCATCGTAAATTCGCTTGAGCCACCACCGCCGCGCTCGTCACCCTCCGCCCATGACGTCCGGACTGTATCCGCTTACTTTTCTGCCCGTCTTCAAAGACCGGGTCTGGGGCGGGCGGCGGCTGGAAAAACTTTACGGCAAAGCTTTGCCGCCGGGCGTGCCCATTGGTGAGTCATGGGAGATCACTGATCGGCCCGAGGGCGTAAGCGTGGTAGCTAACGGCCCATTGGCCGGACGTGACCTGCGCTGGCTGATGGAAAACCACGCGGGCGCACTGCTTGGCGACTCGCGGCCGTCTGCAGGTCGGTTTCCTCTGTTAGTCAAAATCCTCGACGCACAGGAAAAACTCTCGCTGCAAGTGCATCCACCCGCGCACAAGGCCGCCGAGTTGCACGGCGAGCCAAAGACCGAAGTATGGTATGTGGCCGACGCGACGGCGGATGCAGACCTATTTGTCGGCCTGCGGCGAGGAGCCACACGCGAGGAGTTTGAGCGGCGGATTAGAGATGGTTCAGTGGCAGAGTGCTTTCACCGCATCCCGGTGCAGCGCGGTGACTCAATGTTTCTGCCGAGCGGACGCGCCCACGCGCTAGGTGCGGGCAACGTCATTATCGAGATTCAGCAGAACTCAGACACGACCTACCGTGTCTTCGACTGGAACCGCGTGGGCCTCGACGGCAAGCCGCGCGAGTTGCACATCCCGCAGGCACTGGCCTCGATAGACTTCGTGGACTTCGAGCCGGCACTAGCCCCGGCGGAATGGCGGACGGTGGGGAAAGCACAAACACGGCGGCTCGCAGAGTGCGATTTGTTCGCCGTCAATTTGTTGAGGCTTTCCACACCGGACGAAATGCCCCTGGATGGCAACCGAGTGCAGATCGTCGCGGTGACGGAGGGCGAGTTGAGCGTGAGTGCGGGCCGAAGCGAGGTGCGGCTGCGGCCGGGAAGTTTCTGTGTGGTGCCCGCCGTTTGCGTGCCGCAAACGAAACTCAGCTCTGCAGGCCGGGCCACCTTCCTCCACGCCCTCGCGAAATAGTTTGCTTGGGCAGGCGCTTACTGCACCACGTTGAACGAGAGGAAGTACATGCGGCCCGCCTGAAGTCGCGGAAAGTCCATGCCTAGGTCGAGCTTGACCGCGTGCGCATCGGCTTTGCCGAACAAGCGGAACAGGTTGCCGAAGTTGAAGGGCTGCTGGTATTTGACGATGTTAGCCTCAGTGAGGCCGGTTAGCTTCAGCGTGCGTGCCACGGCCACGTCGAAATTACCCAGCTCGTCCACGAAGCCTAAGCGATGCCCCTCTTTGCCAGAAAAGATCCGGCCGTCGGCGTAGGTCTCCCAGTCGTTCGCCAGCGCACGGCTATCCTTCTCATAGCCGTCTTTTTTATTGGCGGATTGTGACGCAGCCCGACCCTTGCGCACGACGCCCTTGAATGTCGCGTACGTCTCGTCAATCAGTGCTTGCACCATCTCCCGCTCGCCCGCTGGCTCGTCCTCGGGCCGCCGCGTGCTACTCAGCATGTCCTTGAACTTCCCGCTCTTATAAACTTGCGGCTGAATGCCGACCTTGTCCATCAACCCGCGAAAGTTCATGCCTGACATGATGACGCCAATGCTGCCGGTGAGGGTTAACTCGTTGGCCACGATCCAGCGGCAAGGCGCGCTGACGTAGTAGCCGCCCGACGCCGCGAGGCTGCCCATCTGCGCGACGACGGGCTTCCCGGTGTCATCTTGAAACTTCTGGATGGCGCGATAAATTTCATCTGAGGCCAGCACTTCGCCGCCAGGTGAATCCACCTTGAGGATGACTGCGCGGACGTGTTTGTCCTTTTGTGCGAGTTCGAGCTGGTCCTTGACGCGCTCGACCATGCTGCCGCCGCCGTCGAGATCGGAGCTGCTGATGACACCCTGGACGTCTATCGCCACGATCTTATCGTGTGTGTCCTTGTCGATGATTGTGTGCTCCTCATAAAACTTTCCGTCCAAGCGCGCTAGTTGCGGGCCGTGGCTAATACTACCTAAACCGATCATCATCAGCCCTATTAACATCAGCCCGCCAATACCCACGAACCCAAAGACGATCCACCAACGGCTACTCTTGCGCGGTGATGGCGCGGGGGGTAAAGCCGGTGGCAGTGACGGGTGAGACTGCGAGGGTGGCATTGAATTGTCTCCGGTTTCCATTTGAGTAGGCTACCATCTTGCGGCGGGGGCGCAAGCGAGTTTGCATCCGCTACTTACAAAAGCACCGGAGAAAGGGGCTTTTTACTTAGCCTGCCGAGGCAGCAGGCTGTATTATGAGTCGAAAATATGGGCAAAGAATTCAGCATCACACCGCGTACGGTCCCGCGCATCGAGACCAAGTATCGCCGCATCGTTACTCCCATCCCGCATCCCGACTCGGTGCCGACCCTCGAGAAACTCCGTCACTTCGAGCCGCAGTCCATGCGCGGGCAGCCCCCCATCGTATGGGAACAGGCGCAGGATATCTTTGTTAATGACAAATACGGCAACCGTTGGCTGGACTGGTCAAGTGGCGTGCTGGTGACCAACTCGGGCCACTGCGCGCCGGAGGTGAAACGCGCTATCCTTGACCAAGTCAACAGCAACCTGCTGCACAATTACTGTTTCCCGAGCGAGGAGCGCGCTGCGCTGGTGGAGGAATTGGCCGCGCTGGCGCCGGAGGGTCTGAAGAAAGTTTTCCTGCTCACGACCGGCTCAGAGGCGACCGAATGTGCGATCAAGTTGAGCCGTGCCCACGGCATCAAGGTCGGTGGCAAAAAAAAGATAGGAATCATCGGGTGGGAACGTGGCTACCACGGGCGCACGCTCGGCTCGCAGCAGGCCGGCGGCATGGCGGGGCAGAAGAATTGGATCGTGAACGAGGATCCCGCGATCATCACCGCGCCGTTTCCTGACGGATATTGGCAGACAGACACGAGCTTCGAGTTGTTCCTCAAAACCGTCGCCGCGCGTGGGCTGCAACCGGAGAACGTGGCGGGCGTCATTATGGAGACGTATCAGGGCGTAGGCCCGGACTTCGCACCAGTCGAGTTCGTGCGGCAGCTCCGTGCATGGTGCGACGCCAACCAAATCGTACTGACTTTCGATGAAGTGCAGGCGGGCTTTGGACGCACGGGCAAGTTCTGGGCATTTGAGCATTACGGCGTGTCGCCCGACCTTATCTGCTGCGGCAAGGGCATCAGTAGCTCGCTGCCGCTTTCGGCCGTCATTGGGCGCGAAGCCATCATGGACCAGTTCCCTCCCGGTTCAATGACCAGCACGCACACGGGCAATCCGGTGTCTGCCGCTGCCGCGCTGGCTAGCTTGCGCATAATCGTCCGCGACAAGCTCGCGGATAACGCTGCCGCACTCGAACCACTGCTGCTAGCGGGCTTGAAGGCGATTCAAGCAAAGCACCCTAGCGTGATTGGCCATGTCACCGCGCGCGGGCTCGTTGCGGGAATGCAGACCGTGAAGCCTGGCAAGAAGGAGCCAGACCACGACCTCGCGCACGCCATCATCGAACGCTGCATGTGGAAAGGCCTGCTCCTCTTTGCGCCCGTCGGCGCGTGGGGCCAGACGGTGAAGATCGCCCCGCCGCTGACGATCCCGCGCGATGCCTTGGAGGAGTCGCTGGCCGTGCTAGCAGAAGCGACTGATGAAGCCATCGCTGCGCGCGTCTAACGCCCCATATTTTACCCGTACGCTTGCCGCGATCCTGCCCTCGATGCCTTCAACGCTTGCGCTGTTACGCTTTGGAATAAACCTCCGCGCCTTGTTCGACAAATTCCTTTGATTTCTCCTCCATCCGCTTCCTTAACGCCTCTTCCTCGCTCA
>VHDH01000104.1 GCA_016871445.1 Verrucomicrobiota bacterium
CGGCCGCGTGCAGAGCTACAAGAGCAACGACCTCGCGCAAGTCTTCTACACCGCCGCCCGCACGGGGCGGTAGCCGGTTGTTTGATTGCCAGCCAGCGCCAAGTGCGTCTGAGCTTACACATGATTCGCACACTTTCCTTCGCTGTTTTCTTCGTTGTCACTGTTCAGCTCGGCTTAGCTGCCGAATACCTCCCGCCCGTCGGCTTACCGCGCCCGGAGCGCACCAACCTGCTCGTGTTCCGCGATGTGACGGGGAAAGCGCTGCCGGTGAAGTCCGTGAAGGATTGGGAGCGCCGCCGGGCCGAAATTGTGCGCGGCATGGAGCGCGTGATGGGCGAGCTGCCCGGCGCGGCAAAGCGTGGTCCGCTGGAGATGAAGATCGAGGAGGAGACGGATTGCGGGAGTTACGTTCGGCGGCTCATCACTTACTCCAGCGAGCCGGGCGGGCGGGTGCCGGCTTACCTGCTGATTCCAAAAGCCGCCCTGAGCGGGAAGCAGAAGGTGCCCGGCATCCTTTGCCCGCACCCGACGGACAACAGCATCGGGCACAAGGTCGTCGTAGGCCTCGGTGGCCGGCCGAACCGCCAATACGCGGCCGAGCTGGCGGAGCGGGGATTCGTCACGCTCGCGCCGGCGTATCCGTTGCTGGCGAACTATCAGCCGGACCTCAAGGCGTTGGGCTGGGAGAGCGGCACGCTGAAGGCCGTGTGGGACAATATGCGCGGCCTCGACCTGCTGGAGTCGCTGCCGTTCGTTAACGCGAAGGCTGGCTTTGGTGCCATCGGCCATTCGCTCGGCGGACATAACTCGGTCTATACCGCCGTGTTTGACCAGCGCATCAAGGTGATTGTGTCGAGCTGCGGGCTCGATTCCTACCTCGACTACATGAGCGGCAACCCGAAAGTCTGGGAGCCGGAGAAAGGCTGGTGCCAGACGCGTTACATGCTCAAGCTCGCCAGCTATCGCGGCCGACTGGAGGAGATTCCCTTTGACTTCCATGAAATGGTCGGCGCACTCGCCCCGCGCGTATGCTTCATCAGCGCGCCGCTCAAAGACTCGAACTTCAAGTGGGAAAGCGTGGACCGCGTGGCGATGGCAGCGGCACAAGTTTACAAGCTCCACGGCAAGCCCCAGAACTTGCTGGTCGAACATCCCGACTGCGATCATGACTTTCCCGACGCGATGCGCGAAAAAGCTTACGGCTTGTTCCGCACGCATTTGAAGTGACACTCGCGGCGGGCCAAAGAAGGCTCGCTGCGGCGGTGGGTTCCAACCAAGCTCATAGCGATGTTCAGCATGAAACCACCCGCTTTGCTTTTGCTTCTGCTCGGGCTGGCGGCACAGAGTGCCGCCGTGGACATCATCGCACATCGCGGCGCATCGCACGACGCGCCGGAGAACACGCTGGCCGCGTTCAAGCTCGGATGGGAGCAGGGCGCCGACGGGGTCGAGTTGGACATCTGGCTGTCCAAGGACGGGAAGATTGTCTGCCTGCACGATGCCGACACCAAGCGCACCGCCGGCGTGGCGAAGAAGGTCGCCGAGAGCACGCTGGCGGAGCTGCGCGCGCTAGAGGCCGGTGCTTGGAAGGACGCGAAGTGGCGCGGGGAAAAAATTCCCACGCTCACCGAAGCGCTCACCGCCATTCCCTCCGGAAAACGGCTGGTCATTGAGGTTAAGGCCGGTGTGGAGATTCTCCCCTCGTTGGTGCGCGACCTGCGAGCCGCCGGCAAGCCCGACGCGCAACTGGTCATCATCAGCTTCAAGCACGACGTATGCGCGGAGGCCAAGCGGCTGTTCCCGAAAATCCCCGTGCTTTATCTCTCCAGCTTCAAGCAGGACAAGGACACCGGCGCGTGGTCCCCGCTTGCCGCGGAGCTGATTGAAAAAGCGAAATCCGCCGGGCTGGACGGCCTCAACCTCAGCCACAAGGGGCCGCTGGACGCCGGGTTCGTGAAGCAGACGCATGCGGCCGGCCTGAAGTTTTACGTGTGGACGGTAAACGACGCGGAGATCGCGCGTAAGCTGCTGGCCATCGGGGTGGATGGGATCACCACCGACCGGCCGGGCTGGCTGCGCGAGCAATTGCGCTGAACCCCAGAGTGCGCGGCGGCTTCCGGCTTGCCACGTGTGACTTCGTTGTTAAAGTACGGGGACATTTCAGCCGCCGATAGGGCGGTTTTTTGTTCCACCAAATCCAAACCGGCGACGCGCACCAGTGAAAATCTTTAGCGGCACCTCTAACCGGCCCCTCGCGCAGGCGATCTGCGACTCCATCAACATGCCGCTAGGCGCGTGCACGGTGGACGCATTCCCCGACGGTGAGACCTTCGTAAAAATTGACGAGAACGTGCGCGGCGAGGATGTGTTCGTGGTTCAGTCAACTAGCCCGCCGACGAACCACAATCTGATGGAGATGTTCATCATGATTGATGCGCTGCGCCGAGCCAGCGCCAAGCGGATTACGGCGGTAATGCCCTTCTACGGGTATGCGCGCCAAGACCGTAAAGACCAGCCCCGCGTGCCCATCACGGCCAAGCTCGTCGCCAACTTGATTGTGGCCGCCGGCGCGAACCGCTTGCTCACGATGGACCTGCACGCGCAACAGATTCAGGGCTTCTTTGACATCCCGGTGGACCATCTCTATGCCGCGCCGGTGATGTATGACTATCTCCGTTCGCTCAACCTGACCGACCTCGTGGTGGTTAGCCCAGATGTAGGCGGCCTGAAAATGGCGCACGCCTATTCCGAGGTGCTCAACGGGGGGCTGGCCATCGTGGCCAAGCGCCGTAAGAGCGCGACGGAGGTCGAGTCGATGGCGGTAATAGGCGAAATTCGCGGCAAGAACGTCCTGCTCGTGGACGATTTGACCGAAACAGCGGGCACACTGACCGCCGCCGCAAAACTGCTTAAACGCAAAGGGGCAAAGAAGATCTACGCCTGCGTTTCGCATGCCATTCTCAATCCGATGGGCATAGACCGGCTGCGAAATTCAAAGATTGACGAACTAATCACGACTGATACTGTCCTCCGCCCTGCCCTGGATCGGGTGGCAATAAAAACCTTGTCCGTGGCGGGCTTGCTGGGTGAAGCCATCAAGCGAATTCATAGTAATTCGTCGGTGACATCACTCTTTGAATTTAAGGGCGGACGGACGAGCTGAATGAATCAGCCCGCTGCTCCGAAGTAGAATTTGACATGAAATCAGTTGCCATGAACGCGCAGCCGCGCGCGGCGGTAAAGCACTCCGCCGTCAAGAAACTCCGTGCCACTGGCCAGATCCCCGCGGTCATCTATGGCCGCCTCGCACCCCCGCAGAACTTGGAGCTTAACTCCCGCGAGTTTGGTGACGCCATCGCCCAACACGCCAGCGAGAACATTCTCGTGGATCTCAGTGTTAAAGGTGATCGGCGCCCGCAACGTCTCGCGCTAGTGCAAGAGATTCAGCACCACCCCTTACATGGCCACATACTCCACGTGGACTTCCACGAGGTTGCAGCGGATGAGATGGTCACCATCAATGTGCCTGTCGAGTCCACTGGAGAGGCTATTGGCGTCAAGACCAGCGGTGGCGTCCTAGAACGCGTCATGTTCCGCCTCAAAATCCGTGCGCTGCCCAAGGATTTGCCCGAAGTTCTCATCGTGGACGTGACTCATCTCGACGTGGGCAAGGCCATTCACCTTGGCGATATCAAGCCGCCCGCCGGCTGCGAGATTCTCGGCCACAAAGAGCTCACCGTTCTCGCCGTCGCCGCCCCGGTCACCGAGGTGCAGGAGGCAGCGGCGACTGCGGCTGCCGCCGACGCTCCGGCCCAACCCGAGATGATCAAAGAGAAGAAGGAAGAGGGTAAGGAAGGCGCTGCCGCTACTCCGGCGAAGGAAGGCGACAAGAAGGCGGAAGAAAAGAAGCCCGCCGAGAAGAAAAAATAGTTTCGGGCGTATTGCCCGTCCTCGCGCATGGAGAATTTGCATCTCATCGTGGGGTTGGGCAATCCGGGATCGGGTTACGCTCAGACCCGCCACAACGCAGGGTTCTTGCTGGTCGAGCGGTTGGCGCAGCAGTGGCAGGCAGGCTGGGAACTGGAACGAAAGTTCCAGGCCCGTGTCGCAAAGGCCGAGCGCGACGGAAGACGCGTGCTGCTAGTGCAGCCGCAAACGTATATGAATTTGAGCGGCGAAGCGGTCGGTGCGGTTTGCAGTTTTTACCGCGTGTCGCCAGCGCAGGTGTTGGTGGCGGTGGACGATGCGGATTTGCCCTTCGGGGAAATCCGGCTGCGGCCCGGTGGCAGCAGCGGCGGGCATCACGGGCTTGAGTCCGTGGAGCAGCACCTCGCCACACGCGATTATCCGCGGTTGCGGATTGGTATTGGTCGGCGCGACCCGGCGGTCCGAGAGATTACCGGGCATGTGCTCGGCGAATTTAGCGCGGAAGAGCAGAAACTCTTTGCGCAAGTGCTCGCGCAAGCGGGCGAACAAATCGGGTGCTGGCTCGTAGCCGGTATCCAGCAGGCAATGAGTCAGTTTAATGGGCTGGTCAAGAACCAGCCCCAGCAGAAAGACAAACCGTGAAACGTTACGAAGGTCTGTTCATCCTGAACACCGCTGGCAAAGAAGAAGGCGTAACCGACATCATCGAAAAGGTGCGGTCGGAAATCGGCGCTGCCGGCGGCAAAGTGGAAACCGTCCAGAAGATGGATAAGCGCCCATTCGCGCGCGTATCCCACAAAAAGCACTCCTCTGGCTTTTACGTGAACGTAATCTTCGAGGTCGCGCCCACCGCGCTCGCGCCGCTGCGCGCCAAGTTCGCGCTCAACCAAGACGTGTTCCGCGCTTCATTTACGCTCGCACCCGAGGCCGTGACCGAAAAAAAATAACCGCACCCGCCACCACCTATGGCCAACTTCAACAAAGTCATCCTCGCCGGGAATCTGACGCGCGATCCCGAGCTGCGCTACACTCCAAAGGGGACGGCCATCGCGAAGTTCGGCCTCGCCATCAACCGTAATTGGACTGGTGAAGACGGACAGAAGCGCGAAGAAGTCACGTTCGTGGACGTGGACGCCTTTGGCAAGCAGGCTGAGGTCATCGGCCAGTATCTTCGTAAAGGCCGCCCCGTACTCGTTGAGGGCCGCCTCAAGCTCGACCAATGGGACGACAAGCAGACCGGCCAAAAGCGCAGTCGCCTCGGCGTCGTGCTCGAGGCCTTCTCCTTCCTAGACAGCGGCAATCGTGAAGGCGGCGCACCCGCCGCGTCCGCGCCCGCCGCGCGTCCGGCCCGGCCCGCTGCTGGCGCCCCGCCCGCCGAGGCCACCAGTGATGAACCGCCGCAGGGTGACGACGTTCCTTTCTGAGCGCAGCGTAATTCGAAACTCAAACCTGAAACTCAAAACAGTTTTTATGCCCAAAGTTGAAGTCATCCTCACGCATCCCATCATCGGCCTCGGCGCCGAGTCTGACCTGGTGAAGGTCACCGCTGGCTACGCCCGCAACTTCCTACTGCCGCAGCGCCGTGCCATCCTGCCCACCGAGGGCAACAAGAAACGCCTCGAAGCCCTTCGTAAGCGCCGTGCCGAGCGCGAGGCGCACGAGTTAAACACCATGACCGAACTAGCCAAGAGCTTGGGCAAGATGACGCTCATCATCGCCGTGAAGACTGGCGACGAAGGCAAGCTCTTCGGCAGCATCACCAACGGTACCATCGCCGACGAACTCAAGAAGCAATTCGATGTTGGCCTCGACAAGCGCAAGATTCACATCGAGAAGTCCATTAAGGGTCTCGGCGAATACGAGGTTGAGATGCGCCTCCACCAAGAGGTTCGCACGAACCTCAAGGTCGTCATCAAGAGCAGCAACCCGCTACCCGAGCCAGAAGCCGGCCCTGCCCCTGCCGGTCCCGTGACCGAGAAGCGCGGCAAGCGTGCCGCTGCCGAAGCTGCTGCGCCCGCCCCCGCTGTCGACACCAAGCCTGAGCGCAAGGGCAAGGGCACGAAAGCTGAGAAGGCCTGAGTAACCCGCTAAAATTCCTCCGCCACGACCCGCAGGACGTTGGGCAGTACACCCAGCGTCACCGGCAGCATTCCGCAGAGGTCGCCTTCCACCTGGAATGGTACCGACACGGAAGCAGTCAGACGGGCGCGCGCGGCCTGAAACGTCCGCATGTCGCGCGGCGCGCGCGGACCGTTGGTGACGTAGCCCAGCGCATACCGCGTGATTAAAACCCACGAGACACGCGGAAACACGCAAATGTCCAAAAGCCCATCGTCGAGCCGAGCATCGGGAAAGACGGGCAGGCTCCCGCCATAAAAACGCCCGTTGCCCACCAGCACTAGCTCACCCGTCGCTGACTGTCCCTCGGCCTCGACGGTGATCTGCGGGTGCGGGCTACGCATGGCCTTCGCGCCGGCCACGACGTAGGCCAGCGGGCCAATGCGTTTCTTCAGGCCCCAATGCACGAGGCTAATAGCCCGCGCGTCCAAGCCCGCACCAGCGAGTTGAACAAAGTATCGCCGTTGCGTGCGCTCCGAGGTGGCGTATTCCGCGAAGCCCACGTCTATGCGCTTCTCGCGGCCTTCCAACATTGCCCGCCACGCTTCGTGGAACTCCAAGGGCAGGCCCAGTTCACGGGCAAAGACGTTGACCGTACCGAGCGGCAGCACCGCTAATCGTGCTTTAACAAAACCTGAGGGGGTATCTGCGATGCCGTTGATCACCTCGTTGACTGTACCATCACCGCCAGCCGCGACGATGGTGTCGTAACCCTGTCTTACCGCCTCTGAGGCTAGGCGTTGTGCGTCGCCGGGGGCTTGTGTCGGTTTCAGGGTGACGCCTGGATCGAGTTCGCCTATGCCGTGACGGAAGTGGCGCGCCTTATTTCCCTTGGCCGTGGGGTTAAAGATGACGCACGCGCGCATGAAGGGGCGCCCGATTCAGACGCGCCGCTGGCCGCGCTTTACCGGCGGACGGACTGATGCGTGCGCGACTCGGGCCGCATGTCGCCCACAGAAACGCTCGAATGCGCCGCCGAAGAGGTCTTGCACATCGCGCTGGATTTCCGCCCCGGTTGGCTCCCATCCAGTGGCAGCAAGGTCGGCGTATTTGTCCGTGAGTACCTTGGCGATGAGGCGGCGCGAGTGATCCCACTTGTAGAGGATCTGGTCTAGCACGCGCGCGTCAGAATGCTGTGGCGTGACCGACAGACCGATGAGCTCGAGCCGCATCCGGGTCATCTCCTCGATGAGATACGGGATGTTGGTGAACCACCAGCAGCCAAAAAGGTGCAGGTTACGGAACTTTCGCGCAGCGACGCAGAGAGAATACTGGTTCTCGCGCGCCAGCGCGGTGATGAGGAACTGATTGTCCGGGTGCGCGGCAATGAGGCTCTCGTAAGACGCGGTGTCGCATAAGCCCACGCCGTCACCGGCCAACTTGAGCAGCGGGTTCACACCGCGCTTCACACCGGGCATCATCGCAAACGGCAAGCCAAACTCGCGGCAGTGCGGAAGCACGGCGGTTTCCATGAGCCGCGCACATGAGTTGTTGCCGGGATAGATGAAGTCCGGCGGGAGGGATACCATGAGGTATTGCGCATCAATGCGGCGCGTCCAGTCAGCGAGGAACCGACGCACTTCTTTGACCGTTTTCTCAGACAGCTCGGGGGTCACGTTGTAGCCCCAGTCACGCAGGCGCGGCGCGGCGGAATCGCTCCACGAGAGCAGCAACGGGTCAATGCGCAGCGCGGCGGTGAAGCGCGGGTCGCGCTCGAAGCCACGCTCCCACACCGCGCGCTCGATGTCATCGAACGGCGAGTTAGTCATGCAGATGCGGTTCACGCCCGCGCGCTCCATTACGTGCGTGGTGTAGTCAGCCACGTTCCACTTGGCGAACCACTTCCGTAGTTTTGGCAGGTCACGCTTCTTCACGTCCAAGCCGAGGCGGTTCAGCGTGGTGAGCACGCCCCGGCAGGATTCCGAAATGGGCGAGTGCTGGATAAACAGGGTGTCCCAGATCACGTCCGCTTGCTGTTGCTTGGACATCGCCCAGAACTTGTCGTAAGGCACGTCAAATTGACGGAACGCTTCGGCCACTAGGTAATGATAGACCAGCAGGTCATCAATGCCCCATAGCAACAGCTCGCCGAACGCGGGGTCGTAGAGGTGCGTGTGGATGTCATAGACCGGCGTATTGGCAAGGGTCTTCTCGACCTGAGCGGCAAGCGCGGCCCGGCGTTTGGTGGACACGGGTTGTGTCATCGGTCAGGGAGACTAACCAGCCTGTAAGTTCTCAGGCGATGAAAAGTTACGCTTCACCTACGGCAAGGTCATCGGTCAATCCAGTTTGCGAGGAACCACTCGTAGGTGCGTCGAATCCCCTCAGCGAGGGAAATGCGGGCCCGCCAATCCAGCGCCTGGATACGCGATACGTCGAGCAGCTTACGCGGCGTGCCATCGGGCATCGCCGAGTTCCATTGGACTTCGCCCGAATAACCAATGATGCCACGAATCAACTCAGCCAACTCGCGGATGGTCACATCTTCGCCCACGCCTACGTTAATGAGTTGATCAGTCTCGTAACGCTCCATGAGCGCGACGCAGGCGGCAGCAAAGTCATCCACGTGCAAAAACTCGCGGCGCGGACTACCCGTACCCCACAGGGTGACCACCGGTGTACCGGCCATCTTAGCCTCGTGAAAGCGGCGGATCAGCGCAGGCAGCACGTGCGACTTATCGAGGTCGAAATTGTCATTCGGCCCGTAAAGGTTGGTGGGCATCGCACTGATGAAGTTGCGCCCTTGTTGACGGCGGTAGTAGGCACACAATTTAAGTCCGGCGATCTTGGCCAGCGCGTAGCCCTCATTCGTGGGTTCAAGGGCACTGGTGAGCAGGGAGTCTTCGTGCAGCGGTTGCGGAGCATGCTTCGGATACACGCACGAGCTACCGAGGAAGAGCAGCTTGCGGACATCGAAGTAAGCGGCCGCCTCGATGACGTTGTTCTGGATGCGGAGGTTGTCGAGGAGGAACTCGACCTGCGACTCAGAGTTCGCCTTGATCCCACCCACGCGCGCAGCGGCGAGGATCACGTGCGACGGCCGCTCCCGCTCAAAGAACGCACGCACGGCGGCGGTGTCCCGCAACTCCAACTCGGCATGAGTACGCGTAATGATCCGCCAACTAGGGAGGGTCGCGTAGTGGCGCACCAGCGCGCTGCCCGCGAGACCGCGATGTCCGGCAATGAATATGGATTGGTCAGCCATCAGCTAATCACTCGGCCAGCAACCGTTGTGAGTATGCTTTTTTATTTCCCGCATCCGATCAAGTAAAGCGCATTGGCACGCGGCGGCCGGGGAATTCCCTTGCGATTTTGCAGCCCGGCCCGGAAGTTCTCGGCGTGCGCGCGGTTGTCTATCCCGGCAGTTTTGATCCACTCACCAACGGCCACCTCGATGTCATCGAGCGAGCTGCGCGGCTGTTTGACCGCGTGATCGTGGCTGTCGCGCCAAACTCCGAGAAACACCCGCTCTTCACGACGGAGGAACGGTGCAAGCTCGTGGTTGGCGCGACCCGTCGGCTGCGCAACGTCGAAGTGCGCGCCTTCGATGGGCTGCTGGTGGACTACGTGCGCGGCTGCGGCGCGCAGGCCGTCATCCGCGGACTGCGCGCAGTGTCGGACTTCGAGTTCGAGTTCCAAATGGCGCTGATGAACCGCAAACTCGACGAGCGGGTGGAGACCATCTTCATGATGCCCAAGGACACCTACACGTTTCTTAGCTCGCGGCTGGTCAAGGAAATCGCTCAGTTGGGCGGCGACGTGAGTACCTTCGTACCCCGCAACGTCGGCCGCGCGCTGCTGAAGAGGATGCAGCCAAGCACGCCCATGAGGCGCCGATGATGTCCGGTAATTGGCCTGTCTACTTCGCCAAGGGCTGCGGTTGAGCTTTCTCCCACTCGGCCTTCGAAACTTTTTTCGTTTGGTGCAGAAAAACGGAAAGGCCTTTCTTGTTGCCAGAAATCACATCGGGAAGACCGTCGCCATTAATGTCACCGGCGGTGATTTGGGTGCCAACGCCAGAGTTGTCATCAATTAGGTGCGGGATGAAATCCACGGTCTTATCCGCGTTGCGCTGGAGCTTGAACCAGTAGAGCACGGCCGGCGCGTTGGGCTCAGCATCGCCGGCAGGGCCGTGTGCCCAGAAGCGCTTGCCCGTGACGAGATCCTTCGTCCCGTCACCATCCATGTCCGCGAGGGTCTGCGCGTGGAGTTGGCTGAACTTAATGCCAAAGCGGTTGTGCTCGGGCTTGTTATTCATGATGACATGTTCCTTGAACTTCACCGCGCCGCCCTCGCGCTGGCCTTCATACCAGGCGAGGCCGTAGCCGTGCGCGTCCCAGCTCGTGATGACATCGGCGATTCCGTCGCCGTTCACGTCATAGACCAGCATCTGGCCGCCGCCCCGGAGGCCGACAGGCGCGAAGGGCACGGCGTGGAACTTCCACTGCTCGCCCGTGCGGTAATCCTTCGGCTGCTCCCACCATCCGTCGCGGTCGAGAATGTCCGCGCGGCCATCGCCGTTCACGTCGCCAAAGCCATAACCATGCGTGTATCGGAAATACTTCTTTGTATCCGTTGGCGAGATCGCCCAAAACTTCGCGGGCTTAGTGGGGTCTTTCCAATCGAGTTCACCAAAGCCGAGCTGCCCGCCGGTGTGGAAGATGAGTTCGGGCTTGCCGTCGCCGTTCATGTCGCCGAGCTGCGGCGACTCGTTGTCCGTCACCCCGAAGATGACGTGGCGCGGCCAGTGGCCTGCGACGCCTTTCGGGTTTTCATACCACGCGGTCTCTTTGCCCGGCCACGAATACACCAAAATGTCTGGCCAGCCATCGCTGTTAAAATCGTGCGCGAAGGTGAGAAAGTAATCCGAGTAACCCTTCGCGGGGTCATAAGGCTTGGCGGCGGGCGGCGTGTATTCCACGCGCTGCTTAAAGTCCGGCCCGAGGAAGAGATACGGCCCGGCGACGACATCCTTCTTCCCGTCCTTATTGAAGTCCGCGAAGTCCGCTCCCTCACAAAGAAAATTCGT
>VHDH01000105.1 GCA_016871445.1 Verrucomicrobiota bacterium
GGCAGAGAAATGGACTTAGCGCCGGTCACGTCAGCGGAACCGTCGGGCTTGAGCGTGGGCGCGGCGGCAAGGGCGTGAATGCTCGCCAGTCGCGCGGCGGGAAGCTCTTTGAGCGTCGCGGCCGCAGTGGCTTGTTCGGTGGCCTCGCGCGTGGCGAGCTTGGAGTAGCGAAGCTCTGCCTTCTTGGCAGGAATCCGTTGCTGCGCGTCGAGGATTGCGACCGACACGACATGCTTTTCACCGCTCGGTAGGCTAGCCTTGCCGGGAGTCGCAGGCTTTGTGTCATCGAAGTTCCACAGTCCGATGGTCTGCCCGTCCGATTTAAGTGGATTGCTGGGGACGCCGGTGATTTCACGCACACCCTTTGAGATGCGGATGTCGTCAAGTGAACCGTCGCAGCCAAGGCCACCCTCCACGAGTTGACCAAACGCGATGCCTCCGGGCTGCGGTGTGCCGGTGAGGGGCTTGGCTGGAGCGTCAAGCACTTGCTTGCCGTCTACGAACAAGCGAACGCGCGCCGGCTCGATGATTGCGGCGAGCGCGTGCCATTGGCCGTCGCAGATGTTCACGGATGATTTGAATTCTCCACCACGGCCCGGCAGGTAGAGGCTGAACACCCCGCTCTTTGTGTAGCTGTAAAGTTCCCAATGTTGAGCGGAAGCCTTCGGGTCGGATGCAATAAGGATATTAAAGCCGTGCTTTGAGTTTAACTGCGCGCGCAATTCAACGGTGATGGGTAGTTCTCGGTAAGCCGGCTTACCTGCCTCGACCAAACTGTAGGCGAGTGCGCGACCAAAATCTTTGGAGAGGGATGGGGGAGCTGATTGGTTTGTGCCGGCGGCTCGTGGCTGCTTTGGCGTGCTGGCTAAAACCGGCGGTAATTGCAAGCCGTCGGCAAGGGCAACAGTGCGATACTGCGGCTTCGGCCCGGCGGGTTTGCCGTCGAGTTGCGGGAGGAGCCAATCGAGGCCGTCGAGATTGTCGCGGAGGCGCTGCTCCACGTCGTCCTGCGTGTGGCCGATGATGCCGATGGGACCGCGATAACCGGAGGCCGCGATGACTTTCAGGAGCGGCAAATCCAGTTCGCCCGAGCCGAGCGGGAGAATCTTCTGCCCGCGCTTGTCGCCTTCGCGGGTCATGCCGTTAAGGTTTAGGCAGAGCAAGTGCGGCCTCATCGCAGCGAGCGCCATGGCGAACCGGTCCACATGGTCATGGCCGTGGTGCTGGTTGTAGACAATCCCGACGTTGGTCGCGCCGTGCTTGGTGCGGAGCAACTCGCAGATGGCGACCATGTTCTCCGGTTCGCCGCCCCAGCCGCCGTGGTTGTAGAGGCCGAACTGGCTGCCCGCTTTCCCCGCCCGCTGGACCGCCGGAAGCAGTTGCGCCGCTGCCCTCTCGACGCGCTCAGCGGGCGTCGCGCCGGCGGGACTCGGTACGGTCATCCAGATTTGCGGGCGGAGGCTGTGCCTGGCGAATTGCTTGAAGGCCTCGTCGTGCATGGCCCAGAACGCGAAGTAGTTAAGGCCATGCTTCCGGTATTCCAAAATCTCCGTCTCGAACTCTGCGACGTGTTCCTGCCGCCAGTCGTAGGCGATGTGTTTGAAGCCCAGTTTCGCCGCCATCTCCGCGCGCTCGGCGGGGCCGCGTTTCTTGGCATCGAACGGCACGATGCACCACGCGACTAGATTGGTTCGGTCGAAGATGGCCGGCGCGGCAGAAGCGGCGGTAAGAACGGCACTCGCAAGGGCGAGCAGCAGAAGCGTCCTCAAGGTTTTTTTCATTTAGTCAAATTCTAAGCAGGCTGTCTCGTTGGTGTTAGTAGATTTTTCACGGGTGAACGCCAAAAAAAGTTAGGGAAACTTCCGACGTACAACGCTCAATTTTCAACCACAGAACACGCGCCTTGCACGTTGAGTAATGCAATTTGTCACTTCTAGGTCACAACAGCGAGCTCAGCCGCCTTAGCAGCGCCCCCGTCGCCTCCAGCCACCAGCCCAGCACGGTAAGCAAGCGCCCCTGTCCGGTCAGCAACGGGATGCTTACCAGCAGCACAAGCACGTTGCCGAGCCAGATGACGACGCCGGAAAAGAGGTAACCTTGCCCGGTGATGTCCGATTGCCGCGTCTTGAGAATCTCCCATGTCAACGTGACGTGGAAGGCGTAGGCCGCGCCTAGCAGCAGGTGGAAGAATGGCGTCCATCGCGCCCAGCCCCAGATTAGGTGCCCGGCGAGAAACACCAGCACCACCAACACCGCGTAGAGCGGGAAGAAATACGGGGCGAGCGCGACGAGGAAATTCGACTTCGTCACCACCACCTCGCCACCCGAGGCCGACGCACGGAACTTCTTCACGCTGCCACCGAAGAGCCACGACCAAACGACATGCGTCAGCTCATGCCCGACCACGTAAATCCACATCGGCTTGGGCAACAGCGCAAAAACAATCAGCCAGCACGCCGCTCCTGCTCCGATTGGCACCCAAACCTCCGTGGCTCGCCCGCTCTCGCCGACCACCCGGAGCAGGGCCGGCACCGCTCCCGCGCACAGTGGCAGCAGGAGCAGGCCGACGATGAACTTGAGCCACTTGGGCACGGCGGAAGGTGCGGGCAAGCGTGGGCGGGAAGCCAGTTCATTCCCGAAGAAGAACGAAGCCAATGGTTGACAAATGCGTCATACGAGAGTGAAAACTGACCAACGCCAGTCGCTATGAAGCTCGTCGCCTCAAATCGCCGCCCCGGGTTCACCCTCATCGAACTGCTCGTCGTCATCGCCATCATCGCGATCCTCGCGGGGATGCTGCTGCCGGCTTTGTCCAAGGCAAAGCTCAAAGCGCAGTCAACCAAGATGATGAACAACTCCCGCCAGCTCGCATTCGGCTCGAAGTTGTATCTCGACGACCAGGACGGCCGTATCACGCCGCTGCAAATGGACGGTGTCCAAGTCAGCCACGACCCAGTGATGCCGACCAACGCCGTGCCTCAAGGCAGAGCATATTGGACAGATTTCATCTTTCCCTACGTGAAGTCCTACAAGCTCTTTGAAACTCCCGGGATCACCGCCGGTGACGGCCGAACCCCACCTCTCACGCCGGGCAATAAGCTGGGGATCGGCATGAACCACCCCGACTTGGGACTTTATATTCCCGTGAACGGGAACTGCGTGCGGGAGGCGAAGATCCTCAGCCCGAGCGAAACCATCATTTTCGGGGATGCGGCGACGGTTCAACAAGCCTATAGCCCTGCAGTCAAACCTGACGAGTGGAAGGCGATCAATCCGAAGGCGGGCCGTTATCTCTGGCGCACACCTGGCAACACGATCTGGTGGGAGAGCGTGGATCCGGCACGCATCATCAACCGCTGGAACGGCAAAGCCAACGCCGTCTTCACTGACGCACATGCGGAGTTGATGCCGGTGAGCAAGATGGGCTTCCAAGACCCGGTCACCGGCGTGAAGATCAATCGCCTCGATCCGCGGGCCATGTGGGATACCGGCTCCGATCCTTAGCGGATTCCGGCTGCCGTCGGATCCAAGGCATCCTTTCAGCGCGCCGGCGTGATCTCAATTTGGCGACGGCTGGCGTTGTAGGTAAAACGCATCCCTGGAGGCGGGTTGGGAAGTCGAGAAAGCAATCCACCCTTCACAAAGTCCTCCGGGCTGGTGATCGGCTTTCCTTGAGATTGATCCCACACCATCACCAGTTCGTTCAGCACCCTCAAGTGAGCTTGAGGGTCGTTGCTCCTGAGGGCTTTCGCGACGGGGTTGTCTGAATTCAAATCCATTCCCTTTAGGACAGGCGCTGATTGGCTGGCCGAGGATGTATGTGGCGACGGCGATGGCGAAGCTGAGTTTGGGGGTGTGGCACTGGATTCGGTCGGAGCCGCAGAAGGTTGAGGGTCGGTTGGTTTGGCGCGACGGCGGCACCCAATCGTCGTCGTCATTGCAAGACAGAGGAGAGCGGCGAGAAGTGTGTTCTGTGACGTCATGGGGCGATGGTAAGCGACTCATTCCGCCGGTGTCAAAGCAGCCACAGGATTCAGTTCAATTTAGAACAATTCTAAATCTTGACTGCTGTGGTTTACGCCTTAAGTTTCAGTTCATGAGTGCAGTTGCATCTAGATCTCCCTCCACCATCAACCTTGACGAGCGCCTCGCGAACAGCGGGCTGCGCGTGACGCCTCAGCGCCAAAAGGTGCATGAGGTGCTCCGCGAGAAAATGGACCACCCCACTGCCGACATGGTCTTCATGCGCGCCAAGGCGAAGATGCCGGAAATCTCGATGGCGACGGTTTACAACTGCCTCGATGCCCTCGTGCAGTGCGGCATGGTCCGCCAGGTGACCCTCGACCGCGGCGCGACGCGCTACTGCCCGAATATGCAGGACCACTCGCACTTTTACTGCGACGTGTGCGGCAGCGTTCACGACATCCTCCAGACCATCTTGCCCGAGGAGGCCGACATCAAGCTCCCGCGCGGCTTCCGCTTGAAGAACATCGAAACCAACCTCCACGGCCTCTGCCCCGAGTGCGCGGCCAAGGCAAAATGAAGACACGGATTGCACCGATTGGCACGGATTCAGAATGGGGCTTTCTCAAGAAATTGCCCATCCGTGTAAATCCGTGAAATCCGTTTCACCCCCTCTCCCATGAGCGAATCCCTTAACACCATCGAAGAGTTCGTCGCCTCCGACTACAAATACGGCTTCGTCACCAACATCGAGTCCGACACCGTCCCGCCGGGCTTGAGCGAGGACGTCATCCGCTTCATCTCGGCCAAGAAGCACGAGCCGGTGTGGCTCACTGAGTGGCGGCTCAAGGCCTTCCGCCATTGGCAGACGATGACCGAGCCAAAGTGGCCGAATGTCACCTACGCGCAGCCGGATTACCAAGCCATCAGCTACTACTCCGCGCCGAAGCAAAAGAAGGCGCTCAACTCGCTCGACGAGGTGGACCCCGAGTTGCGCAAGACCTTCGACAAGCTCGGCATCTCGCTCAACGAACAGAAGCGCCTCACCGGCGTGGCCGTGGACGCCGTGGTGGACAGCGTGTCCGTCGCGACGACCTTCAAGGGCGAACTCGCCAAGCAGGGCATCATCTTCTGCTCGTTCTCCGAGGCGGTGAAGGAACATCCCGCCCTCGTGCAGAAATATCTCGGCTCCGTCGTGCCGCACACCGACAACTTCTACGCCGCGCTGAACTCCGCCGTCTTCACCGACGGTTCCTTCTGCTACATCCCCAAGGGCGTGCGCTGCCCCATGGAGCTGTCCACTTACTTCCGCATCGAGGCCGCGAACACCGGCCAGTTCGAGCGCACGCTCATCGTCGCGGACGAGGGCGCTTACGTGAGCTACCTCGAAGGCTGCACCGCGCCGATGCGTGACGAAAACCAGCTTCACGCCGCCGTCGTCGAACTGGTCGCGATGGACAACGCGCAAATCAAATACAGCACCGTTCAGAACTGGTATCCCGGCGACAAGGAAGGCAAGGGCGGCATCTTCAACTTCGTCACCAAGCGCGGCCTCTGCAAAGGCGCGAACTCGAAGATTTCCTGGACGCAAGTCGAGACCGGCTCCGCCATCACGTGGAAGTATCCGAGCTGCGTGTTGCAGGGCGACAACTCACAGGGCGAGTTTTACTCCGTCGCACTGACGAACAACCTCCAGCAGGCCGACACCGGCACGAAGATGATTCACATCGGCAAGAACACCCGCAGCACCATCGTGAGCAAGGGCATAAGTGCGGGGCGCGGCCAGAACAGCTATCGCGGCCAGGTAAAAATCATGAAGGGCGCGGCCAACGCCCGGAACTTCTCGCAGTGCGACTCGCTGCTGCTTGGCGACCGATGCGGCGCGCACACCTTCCCCTACATTGACGTGCAAAACCCGACCGCGCAGGTCGAGCACGAAGCCAGCACGTCGAAGATTGGCGAGGACCAGATTTTCTACCTGAACCAGCGCGGCCTCGAGACGCAGGACGCCGTGAACATGATTGTGAACGGCTTCTGCAAGGAAGTCTTCCGCGAGCTGCCGATGGAATTCGCCGTCGAAGCGCAGAAGCTGCTGGGCGTGAGCCTCGACGGAAGTGTGGGATAAGTTTTAGCCACGGATTGAACACGGAAGAAACACGGATGAAGACGGAACTGCTCCATGCGGACGTGACCGAGAAAATCATTGGCGCAGCCTATGAAGTTTATCGCGTGCTGGGGTATGGCTTCCTTGAATCGGTTTATCAGCGTGCGATGCAGGCGGAGCTTCAGCGTCAAGGCCTCAAGGCTGAAATCGAAGCGCCCATCAAAGTGCTCTACAAGGGCGTGGTTGTCGGCGAGTTCCGCGCTGACCTGTTCGTGAATGAGGTGATCATCGTCGAGTTGAAAACTGCCAAGGAATACAACTCGGAAGACGAGCCTCAGTTGCTGAACGAACTCAAAGCCACTGGCATCAAAGTCGGCCTCCTCATCAACTTCGGCCGCACCAAAGTCGAATTTCAGCGCCGGGTATTTTAACCACCGATTCTTTAGCCACGGATGAAACACAGATTAGACACGGAATTCGAGAAGAGCGGCATCGACCGCTTTCCCTTGTCTTCATCCGTGTTTGTTCCGTGTTCAATCCGTGGCTGAAAATATCTTTTTAAATGAGCAAACCATTAATCGAAATCAAAAACCTCTCCGGCGGCATCAACGGCAAGCAAATCCTCAAGGGCATCAACCTCTCCGTCCGCCCCGGCGAAGTCCACGCCATCATGGGCCCCAACGGCTCCGGCAAGAGCACGCTGGGCTACGTCCTCGCCGGCCGCAAAGGCTACGACGTCACCGGCGGCTCCGTGACCTACGCCGGCAAGGACTTGATTGAGCTGCCGCCCGAGGATCGCGCGCGCGAGGGGCTGTTCCTCGCCTTCCAGTATCCCGTCGAGATTCCCGGCGTGAACAACACTTACTTCCTCCGCGCCGCCTACAACGAGCAGCGCAAGCATCGCGGTCAGGAGGAGGTGGACGCCGTGGACTTCCTCGCCATCGTGAAGGAGAAGATGAAGCTGCTCGAACTCCCCGAGGGCATGCTCAAGCGCTCCGTCAATGAAGGCTTCTCCGGCGGCGAAAAGAAGCGCAACGAAATCTTCCAGATGGCCGTGCTCGACCCGAAACTCGCCATCCTCGACGAGACCGATTCCGGCCTGGACATTGACGCGTTGCGCATCGTGGCCGAGGGCGTGAACAAGCTGAAGCGCCCCGACAACGCCACCATCGTCATCACGCACTACCAGCGCCTGCTCAACTACATCGTGCCCGACTTCGTGCACGTGCTCTTCGATGGCCGCCTCATTAAGTCCGGCGGCAAAGACCTCGCGCTGGAGTTGGAGGAAAAAGGCTACGACTGGCTCATCGGCAAGAATGGCAAGTAACGAAGCGCACGATGACCACGACGAAACTAAAACCTGCCGGCGACGTGGCGACTCACCTCGCCGCGGCCGAGGCGTTCGCCAACTCCGCGCCCGGCCCGGAGTGGCTCCGCACGCTCCGGCGCAACGGCGTGACGCACTTCACGGAACTAGGCTTCCCCACCCCGAAGCTCGAAGACTGGATTTACTGCAACGTCGCGCCCGTCACGAAGCTCGCCTTCAAGCCCGCCGCCGGCACCGACGCTGGCGTGACCGCGAAGCAACTCGCGCCCTTCGCCTTCCCCGGGTGGACCGGCCCGCGTCTCGTCTTCGTGAACGGCCACTTCGCGTCCACGCTCTCGGTGCTGCCCGCGCCGCAGAAGGGCGTGACCATCACCAATCTCGCCGCCGCGCTTGCGACCGGTGACCAGCAAGTCCAAGCCCAGCTCGCCCACCACGCAGGCCTCGACGCCAGCGGCTTCTCCGCGTTGAACACCGCGTTCATCGCCGACGGCGCATTCATCTCGCTCGCGCCGAACGCCGTCGCAGCCGAGCCGATTCACTTGCTCTTCGTCAGCGCCCCCGGCGATGCGGCGAACACCGCGCAGCCGCGCAACCTCATCGTCGCGGGCGCGAACAGTTCGGCGAAAGTCGTCGAGCACTACGTTAGCCTCGGCGGCGCGGCGCACTTCACGAACGCCATCACGGAGGTCTCTGTCGGCGAAGGCGCGCACGTCGAGCACGCGAAGTTTCAGGAGGAAAATCTCGAGGCCTTTCACATCGCCACCATTCAGGCCACGCTCGCGCGTGATAGTCGGTTCCTTTCCCATAGCATCAGCACCGGCGCGCGGCTGGCGCGGCACAACATCAACCTCGTCATGACCGGCCAGGGCGTGGATTGCGTGATGAACGGCCTCTACGCCGTGGGCGGCAAACAGCTCGTGGACCACCACACCGTCGCCGACCACGCCCAGCCGCACTGCGGCAGCCATGAGTTTTACCACGGCATCCTCGGCGGCAGCTCGCGCGGCGTGTTCAACGGCAAAATCTTCGTCCGCAAGGACGCGCAGAAGACCGACGCGAAGCAAACCAGCCGCAACCTCCTGCTCACCGACACCGCGACGGTCAACGCCAAGCCGCAGCTCGAAATCCTGGCCGACGACGTGAAGTGCACGCACGGCGCGACCGTGGGCCAGATGAATGACGACGCGCTCTTTTACTGCCGCACGCGCGGCCTCGGCGAGGTGGACGCCCGCCGTCTGCTCACGCACGCCTTCGCCAGCGAAATCGTGAACCGCATCACCGTCGAGCCGGTGCGCGAGCATCTGGAACAGGTGCTTTGGGGGCGGCTGGAAGAGTTGATTGAGAAAAAGTGACAACAGCATGAGGGCTACCTGCATCGCACTCGCTGCCTTGCTCACATCGAGCATGGGAACCGTAAGCAACGCCGCCCAACTCCTCGCCGGCGCCGCGAAGGTGGACATCACGGACCGCGCGGCGGGGCCGGTGAATGACCCTTCCTACGCGAAGGCGCTCGTGCTCAAGGACGGCCCCACCACCGTCGTGCTCGTCACGGTGGACGCGGTGGCGATCGGCGGCATCGGGCGCATCGGAAACGATTATCTTGGCAACGTCCGTGCCGCGTTGGAGCGCGAACTGGGCATCCCACCTGCGAGCGTGCTGGTCAACGCGAGCCATTGCCACAGTATCGTGCGCCGCGACACGGACGCGCTCACGGTGCAGGCGGTGAAGGAGGCGGTGAAAAATCTCGTGCCGGTGCGGGCCGGCGCGGGGCGCGGGCGCGAGGACCGCATCATGGAGAACCGCCGCCTCAAGCTGAAGGACGGCAGCGAGGTGGACCTTCGTCGCGCTTATGCAACGCCGCGCGACGAGGACGTGGCCAGCGTCGGCCCCGTGGATGCGGAAATCGGCCTGCTGCGCCTCGACCGCATGGACGGCCGGCCTTTCGCGCTGGTCTACAACTTCGCCTGCCATCCCATTCACGGCGTGCCCGCGGGCGGGAACACGGCGGATTTTCCCGGCTTCGCATCCAAGGTCATCGAGGAGAATTTCGGCGAGGGCGTGATGGCGTTCTTCGTGCAGGGTTGCGCGGGTGACATCAACCCGTCGCTCTACAAGGCCACGAGCCATCCGCACGACGCGGAGGCTTACGGGAATTTGCTCGGCTTGAGCGCACTGCGGGCGGCGCGTGGCATCAAGACTGCCGAGGCCGCGCCGCTGCGGGTCGTGCGCGAGGCGGTGTCGCTGCCGCGCGCGGCGGATTACGAGAAGCGCATCGCGGCGATTGAGGCGGAGCAGGCGCGGCTGTTGAAGTCGTTTAAGGGCACGAGCCTGAACTTCAAGGCGTTTCTCCCGCTCTTCCTCCAGCACAAGCTCTCGCCGGATTTCCCCGGCTATCACAACCACGGCTACCTGCACGAGCAGTCGCAGGGCCGCGACGCCTTGGCGAAGCTCGACGCGGAGAACCGCGCGAACATTGAGGCCTACCTGCAAAACATCCAGGCGATGGAGCGGCTGCAGCATTTGCAGGTGAACCTCGCGTTGCTCAAGATGCATCAGGCCAGAACCATCGCCGCCGGGAACGCAGCGCTGGAGACGGAGATGTCCGGCCTGCGCGTGGGCGACTTCGTGATGGTGACATTCCCCGGCGAACTGACGGTCGAACTGGGTCTCGCCGTGAAGAAGCGCGCGGCGGGCAAGTTCACCTTCGTCGCCGGCTACACCAACGGCTACCTCTTTTACCTGCCGACCGAGGCGCAGCGGAAGAACACGGGCTACGCGCAGGAAGACTGCGACTGCCTCGTGGCCCCCGAGTGGCGGAAGATTTTTGACGAACGGACGGATGCGGTGCTGAAGAAGTTGAACGCGCCGTGAATTGAATCTACTGCGAAAGCTTACCACCACCGCTGCCACGAGACGCCATGAACGACGACCTCAACGACCTTTACCAAGAAGTCATCCTGGAGCACGCGAAGAACCCGCGGAACTTCCGCGAGCTGCCCGGCGCCAACCCTATCGGGCACGGGCGCAACCCGCTCTGCGGCGACAATTACACCGTTTATCTGCTCATGGAGGGCGACGTGGTAAAAGAGGCGACCTTCCAAGGCTCCGGTTGCGCCATCTCGAAAGCCTCGGCCTCGCTGCTCACCGGCATCATCAAGGTCAAGACGCCCGCGGACGTGGAGGCGCTCTTCGGCAAGGTGCATGCCATGGTCACCACCGGCCACGCGGACGACAGCATGGGCAAGCTCGCGGCGTTCGCGGGCGTGCACAAGTTCCCGGCGCGCGTGAAGTGCGCCAGCCTTTCGTGGCACACAGCCAAGGCGGCGGTGGAAGGCAGCGCAGAGACGGTGAGCACGGAAGGCGATAACCCGAAGGCGGAATAATTTCGACCACTGATGAAACACCGATTGAACACCGATAAAGACTCAAGTTGGGCG
Source organism: Verrucomicrobiota bacterium (assembly GCA_016871445.1). Taxonomy (GTDB): domain Bacteria; phylum Verrucomicrobiota; class Verrucomicrobiia; order Limisphaerales; family SXTU01; genus SXTU01. The sequence continues at coordinate 10,832 of VHDH01000105.1, forward strand.
AGCACCCAGCCGAAATTAATCAGTGTCCAATCTGTGACTAAAGTAAATTAACCATGCACTCCTACGAAAACGTCCCCCTCGGCGCGGGAGGCTCGCAAAGGCTGGGCGGCGCTGATCAAACAGGTGTACGCGTCGGACCCAATTCGCTGTCCCCAGTGTGGCGCGGAGATGAAAATCATCGCCTTCATCGAGCGGCATC
>VHDH01000106.1 GCA_016871445.1 Verrucomicrobiota bacterium
TAAAACCGCCCGTCTTCCGCGCCGCCAAGGAAATCGGGGATGCCATCGCCGTTGAAGTCCACGGTGGTCGGGCTGACGTCGTGGCCTTCGATGTTCTGCGCGACCAGTGGACCTTCGTCCTTGAAGAGCCACTTGCCGTCGCGCACGCCGACTTGCCGGAGGAAATTCGCGCTCGACGAGTTCAGCAGCAGGTCGAGTTTCCCGTCGCCGTCCCAGTCCACGACGCTGAGTTTGCGCCGGCCGCTCTTGCCGGCGAGGCCTTTGCTCAGGAGCAGCGGCTGGCTGGTCTCGTTGCACAACACGCGTTGGGGCGGGAGCAGCATGAGCTTGCCGTCGCGTTTCACCCGCTCGAAGAAAGCGAGGTAGCCCGCCTGGTCCAGCATCACGAGGTCCATCAAGCCGTCCTTGTTCCAATCCACCGCCACCGGCGTCGTGCGCCATTGTGTGAGCAGCGCCTTGCCCTCGGGGCGGAGCCAGCCGTAGGCGAGTGTCGGCTGCGGGCGGTTCCACTCGACCTCGATGGGCTGCGCGGTGGCGAGCTTCGGCGCGCGGTGCGTGCCCGTGTTTCGATACCACTCCACTTTCCCAAGGATGGAATTGACCACGAGGTCCGGCAAACCGTCGCCGTCCCAATCCGCCACGGTCTGCGTGGTGTAACCCCACTTCGCCTCGCACGGGCCTTGGATGCTGCCGTTGTAGCCGGCCATCGGGCGGATGACTTTGCCGCCCGCCTCGAGCCATTTCGGGGCGGCCCACTTGGGTTTCTCGACGCGCGGGCCGGAGAGGTTTTCGAAGAAGGCGATGTAGCCCGCCGTGTTGCCGCAGATGATGTCGGTGTCGCCGTCGCCATCCCAATCGAAGCCGACCGGCGTGGCGAGCGCGCCGAACTTCACGTCGTCGGCCTCCTGCTGAAAGTAGCGCGGCGGGAGGAATTGCGGCGTGCGATCCGCGGTGAACTTCCCGGTGTTCTCGATGAACGCGACGCGCCCGTCCTCGTCGCCGACAATGAGGTCGAGGTCGCCGTCGCGGTCCCAGTCCATCGCGGTGGGCGTGATCATCTGCAAGTCCATCGTGAGGGGGCGCGGCGAACCGGCGAGCTTCGAGGCCTCCTGCGTCGCGAGCCACGCGGTGGGAAACTGCGGGCCTTCATAATTCGCTGGCAAGGTGAGCCTGCGCCCCGGCGCATACTTCGGGGCGGTGCGCGTGCCGATGTTCTCGAAGTAGGTGAAGCCGTCGAGGAACTCACCGCAGAGCAAATCCAGATCACCGTCGCCATCGAAGTCCGCGCAGTTTGGCGACGGCCAGCCGAAGGTTTCCAGCGGCTTGCCGCTCGCGAGGACTTTCACCGGTTGGTCGTAAGCTGGTTTCTCCGCCGTGCCCGTGCCGCGCGCGAAATAGACAAAGCCGCGCAACGGCGCATTGGTCCACTGGCCGCGCGCGTCGTAGGCGTTGTCCCAGACGTATCCCGTCCAGTCGCCGACGCCGATGAGCAAGTCCTGCGTGCCGTCGCCGTCGTAGTCCACCGAGCGCCACATGTTCGCGCGGACTTTGTTGGGATGCACGTTGGCGGGCAGCGGGAGCTTCACGGAGTGGTCGAGGCCGGTCTGGAGAAAGTCGGGATGCGCATGGCCCGGCGAGAGCACGACGGGTTTTCCGCCGACATGGCTGACCTGCACATTCTGCAAGCCCTTGCTGATGCGGCGGCCGGGTTTGAACACGGGCAGCTTGTTCTTCGCGGTGTCGCCGCTGGTGTTCTCGAAGAAGTAAACGCCGTTGTAGGGTTTGTCCGGGCAATTCACCACGAGGTCGAGGTCGCCATCGCCATCGAAGTCCATCGGCAGCGGCCACGCCCACAGGCCGACGCCGAGGTCCACCACGAGGCCGGGGTGATTGTATTTGAGGCGCTCGAGCTTCGGCGTCTCTGCTGCGGGCGATGGCGTGGTGATAGCCAGCAGAAGGAGAAAACCAAAGAGGATGCAGCGTGCTTGCATATTTGCAGGTGACGGGGAGAGCAAAGCGGAGCGGCAGACGCGGTTCAATCCAAATGGCTCGCAACCGCTTTGCCTTTGCTCGGGTTGCGCGGAGCGTTTGACAAGAGACGCGATGGCGATTTGACTCGGCCATGCTCAAGTTTAGTCGCATGGCGCTGGTGTTCGTCCTGTCCTTGGCCGGCCTTTGTCTGACCGCCGCGCCGCCGAATATCGTGATGATCGTCTCGGACGACCACCACTGGGGCGACTACTCCTTCATGGGACACCCGCATCTTAAGACCCCGCACCTCGACAAGTTGGCGGCGCAAAGCCTCACCTTCACACGGGGCTACGTGCCTTCCAGCCTCTGCTGTCCGAGCCTGGCATCCATGATCACCGGGTTGTATCCACACCAACACAAAGTCACGAGCAACGACCCGCCGCCGGTGCCGGGCATGAAAGGTGCGGAGTTCCAAAAGTCAAAGCAGTTTACCGACGGCCGGGAGCTGATGTCCAAGTTCATCGAGGCCGTCCCGACGCTCCCGCGCGAACTAGCCAAACAGGGTTATCTCAGCCTTCAGACCGGCAAGTGGTGGCAGAAACATTTCAGCCGGGGCGGTTTCACTCACGGCATGACCCAAGGCGGCCGGCACGGCGACGCTGGCCTCGACATCGGCCGCAAGACCATGCAGCCGATTTACGATTTCATCGCCACGGCTCGACAGGAGCAGAAGCCGTTCTTCGTTTGGTATGCGCCGATGATGCCACACGATCCACACACGCCACCACAGCGGTTGCTGGACCGATACAAAGACCAGACCCCCTCACTTCACGTCGCAAAGTACTGGGCGATGGTGGACTGGTTCGATGAAACCTGTGGCGCGCTCCTCGCGCACCTCGATGAGCAGAAGCTCGCGGACAACACCATCGTCGTCTATGTCACCGACAACGGCTGGATCACCAACCCCAACTCGGGCCGCTACGCTCAGAAGTCCAAGCAGTCTCAATATGACGGCGGCCTCCGCACCCCCATCATGGTTCGCTGGCCCGGCAAGGTGAAACCGCAGCGCTCCCCGCATCTGGCCAGCTCGCTTGACCTCATGCCCACATTGCTCGCGGCCGTCGGCCTCAAAGCGACACCGCAAATGCCGGGGTTGAACTTGCTGGATGAGAAGGCCGTCGCCGCGCGCAAGGCCATCTACGGCGAGTGCTTCACGCATAACTTCGTGGACATGCAGGATCCCGCATCGAGCCTTAAGTGGCGCTGGATCATCGAGGGCGATTGGAAGCTCATTGTGCCTGAGAAGCGCAACCAGCCAGACGATGTGGTCGAGCTTTACGACCTCGGCAAGGATCCGCACGAGGTGAGCAATCTCGCCGGGGCCAACGGGGCGCGCGTGGCCCAGCTCACGAAGTTGCTCGACGGCTGGTGGCCGGCGAAGTGAGCGGCCACCGGCGGGGCAAAGTGGCGTTCAATCGTTTCCCTTCTTCTTGGCCTTCGGCGGAGGCGGCGTGTATTCGGGCTTGGCCGGATTGTGAATGGGGTTGGGCGAGGGCATCTGCGCGCCGACTTCCTTGCGCCACGCGTGGAGGCGGTCGCGAAGTTCGGCGACCTTCTGCGGCTGCGCGGCGGCCAGGTCGCGCGTTTCGCTGATGTCCTCGCGAAGGTTGTAAAGCTCCACCCGCATGTCGTTGAAGTGTTCGACGAGCTTGAAGTCGCCGCGCCGGATTGCGCCGTAGGGCATCGCGCCGCCGAGCTGGTAGTGCTGGTGGTGCGGGTAATGCCAGAAGAGGTCGCGCGCGGGCGGCGCGCCCGCGCCGCGCAACAGCGGGACAAGGCTCACGCCATCTCGGCCCGATGCGCCCGTGGCCGAGGTGGCGGCCGGCGGCTTTAGAGCGGCCGCCTCCAGCAGCGTGGGGAACCAGTCCATCGTGATGACCGGCGTGTCGTGCACGCTGCCGGGCTTGGTGATGCCGGGCCAGCGCACGATGGCGGGCACGCGCACTCCGCCCTCGTAGGCGGAGGCCTTGCCGAGACGGAGCGGGGCGTTGGTGGTGACGCCTCGCGTGATGAGGCCGCCGTTGTCTGCGGTGAAGGCGACGAGCGTGCGCTCGGCGAGCTTGAGTTCGTCGAGCTTCGTCAGCACGCGCCCGACGGCGGCGTCGAGGCTCTCGACCATCGCGGCGTAGGCGGGGTTATTGTGCCGCAGGCCGGGCTTGAGTTTTGCCTGATACTTGGCCACGAGGTCGGCGCGGCCCTGAATCGGGGTGTGGACAGCGAAGTGCGGGAGGTAGAGGAAGAACGGCTGGTCGCGCCATTTCTCCATCAGGCCCGCGGCCTCCTCGCCGAGGCGGTCAGTCAGGTAATCGCCGGCGCGACCGTCGGTGATGGTCTTGATGCGCCACGGCGAAAAATACGTCGGCGGCGAGCCGGCGTTGAGGCCCGCGATGTTCACGTCGAAGCCGTGCTTCTCGGGGTAGAACTCCTCGTTGCCGAGGTGCCACTTGCCGATGCTTGCGGTGCGCCAGCCGGCGGACTGGAAGACCTTCGCAATGGTGGTCTCCGACAGCGGTAGTTGTTTCGACCAGTCGGGCACGAGCAGTTTTGGATTGTCCGGCATGAGGCCGGGAATCCAGTCGGTGATGTGCAGCCGGGCGGGATATTTTCCGGTCATCAACGCGGCGCGGGTGGGCGAGCAGACGGTGCAGGCGGAGTAGTTCTGCGTGAACTTCATGCCCTCGCGCGCGAGGCGGTCCAGGTGCGGTGTCTCATGCAGGTCGCTCCCGAAGCACGCGAGGTCCGTCCAGCCGAGGTCATCGGCGAGGATGAGGACGACGTTGAGCTTGGTAGGCGCAGCTTCAACCTGCGCGCAGAACAACTGCACGGCGCAGAACAGAAAGACGAACCCTAGGCGCATGCAGGCAATTTGCGGATTATGGACAACGGTTTCAAGGCAGGTATGTCGGCCTACGGTATTTCCCTCCGTTGCGTTTTAGCCGGACCAGAGGCATTGTGATTTTACAAAACTGTTAGGGCCTGTTTGTCACCTTGACCATGCGCTCGCTGCTCCGTCGTTCAACCGCGAGCCAAATGCTCGCGTTTGGCTGGTATTACGTTTTGGGCGCCGCTTGCCTGACCGCCGCGCCCGCGCCCAAACTCACACCCGCGCAGTCCGACTTCTTCGAAAAGAAAATCCGACCCGTGCTGGTGAAGGATTGTTACAAGTGCCATTCCGCCGAGGGTGGGCGCATCAAGGGCGGTCTGCGCCTGGACACGCGCGATGGCCTCCTCAAGGGCGGTGAGTCCGGCCCCGCCATCGTCCCTGGTAATCCCGACCGCAGCTTGCTCATCCGCGCCATCCGCTACCGTGACCAGAATCTCCAAATGCCGCCGGACGATAAGAAACTCTCCGCCGCGCAGATTGCCGACCTTGAAGCTTGGGTCCGCCTGGGCGCGCCCGACCCGCGCGCCGACGCGCCGAACAAATATGGCGCGGCCCCTACCGACCCGAAGCAGCACTGGAGCTTCCAGCCCATCTTCAAGCCCATCATCCCTGACTTCCGCAAGGACTGGACACCGCTCGCGCGCAACGCGGTGGACCACTACGTCTTCGCAACGTTGGAAGCGAAGCAACTCGCGCCCTCGCCGCGCGCGGACAAGGTCACGCTCATTCGCCGCGCGACATTTAACCTTACTGGCCTGCCGCCGACGTTGCAGGAAGTCGACGACTTTCTCGCGGACGAATCGGAAAAGGCGTTTGAGAAGGTGGTAGACCGCCTGCTGGCTTCACCGCGTTACGGAGAACGATGGGGTCGCCATTGGCTGGATGTGGCCCGTTACGGCGACACCACGGGTCGTCGGAACAACAATCGGGGCGAGACACGCTATCTCCACGCTCACACTTACCGCGACTGGGTCATCAAGGCATTCAACGATGACCTGCCGTTTGACCAGTTCGCGAAACTGCAAATCGCCGCCGACCGCATCGCCAAGGACGATGAGAAGCAGCACCTTGCCGCGCTGGGTTTCATCACGCTGGGTCCACGCCTGAACAACAATGCCGACGACCTGATTGACGACCGCATAGATGTGGTGATGAAGGGCTTCCAAGCTCTGAGCGTGACCTGTGCGCGCTGCCACGACCACAAGTTCGACCCCATCCCGACAAAGGATTACTACGCGCTGCACGGCGTCTTCGCGAGCAGCACGGAGCCGCGCGAGGGCTTCGAGCTGCCGGTCAGCAAGGACACGCCGGAGTTCAGGGAATTCCAGAAGGCGCTCGCCGACGCGGAGAACGAGCTAAAGAAGTTCGAGGACGGCCTGCGCGCGCGCGCCCGCGGTGAGCTAATCTTGCGTACCAGTGATTACCTCAAGGCGCTCGCCGACTTCGCCAACCCGACGAACACCGCGACGCTGAACCAGTTTATGCAGCGCCGTAACTTACTGCCGGCTGTGGGTGCCGGTTGGAAGGACGCGCTCGATGCCGCGCAGGCGAAGCATGACCCAGTGCTGTCCATCTGGCATGAATTCGCGCGGTTACCGGCCACCAACTTCCTCCGCTCGGCCACACCCATCTCATTGCGCCTCCGTAACTCGGCTAGCGGCGACCCCAATAAGCCCGTCAATCCGCTCGTTGCCCGTGCGTTTGGCTCGCCGCCGGGCTCTCTCGCGGTGGTGGCGACGAACATGGCGCGGCTGTTTATAGATGCCAACGCCCACTGGGCGCAGGTCGCCAGCCAGCACGCGGCGCGCGTGCGCTCGGGTTCCACGAACGTCCCGCCCGCGCCCACCGGCCTACCCGATGCTGCGCAAGAGCAGGTCCGCCGCATCATCCACGACACCAAGTCGCCCGCGCATCTGTTCACCGACGAGAAAGTCGAGGCCGCGCTGCGCCGCCTCCGCGACATGGGTCAGACACGTGACCAACAGCAGCGGCTTGCGCGCGCAGTGGACGACGTGCGCGCCAGCCATCGCGGTGCGCCGCCGCGTGCGGTCGTGCTTTTTGACGGCCAACCGCGTGACAGCTACGTTTACATCAAGGGCAACCGCGGTAGCCGTGGTCCGAACGTTCCGCGTCAGTTCCTCGAAATCTTGTCCGGCGATGGGCGCGAGCCATTCCGCGACGGAAGCGGGCGGTTGGAACTCGCGAATGAAATCGCCTCGCCCGACAACCCGCTTACCGCGCGGGTGATGGTGAACCGGATTTGGCTGCACCAATTCGGCGAGGGCATTGTACGGACGGCGAATGACTTCGGCCTTCGTGCCGAGCCGCCCACGCACCCGGAGTTGCTTGATTACCTCGCGTGGCAGTTCATGGAGCAAGGCTGGTCGGTGAAGAAGCTTCAGAAGTTCATTTTACTTTCCCACACTTGGCAGCAGAGCAGTGAGGACCGGCCGCGCTTTGCGCAGGCGGATCCAGAGAACCGGTGGCTCTGGCAGCAGAATCGGCGGCGGCTGGAGTTCGAGGCGTTGCGCGACACCATCCTGCACATTGGCGGGCGGCTGAACTTCAAGATGGGTGGGCCAGGTGAGCGGCTCGACCGGCCTGACAGCGACGGCGAGTATTCTGACCGCCGCAGTGTTTATGGCCTCGTGGATCGCGCGAACCTACCGAACATGCTAGGGGCTTTTGACTTTGCGAATCCTGACATCAGCACCGGGCAGCGCAACCACACCATCGTTCCGCAGCAGGCACTTTTCATGATGAACAGCCCGTTAGTCATTGAGCAGGCGCGCAACACGGTTCAACGTGCCGATTTGAAATCTCTAACTAACGATGCCGAGCGTGTGAAGATGCTTTACCGCCTCATTTATTCGCGCCCGCCCACGGATACGGAGCTGAAGCTGGCGCTATTGTATCTCGCCACCGAGTTGTCCGCTCCCAAGGGACCGCTGCCCGGCCAGCCGCCGTGGGAATACGGCCTTGGCCTCGTGGACTCGCGCACGGCCCGCGTAGGAGCCTTTTGGCCGATGTTCTACGCGCCGCAGTCACGCTTTTATCAAGCTGCGCAACGAATTCCGGACGGGCGCACAGGCTACCTTCACCTCTCCGACAACGGTGGTCATCCCGGCCCGTTGCTGACGCAGTCGGCCATCCGCCGCTGGACCGCGATGGACGACATGTTGGTGAGCATCGAAGGCGCGCTAACGCACACTGGCCAGAACAGCGACGGCGTGCAGGGCCAGATCGTTTACAGCGGGGTAGGTGTGCTCGTGCGTGGCGTGGCCATGCGCAATAGTATTACGCTCGCTGTCCCGCGTTTGGCGGTGAAGGCCGGCGAAACGATAGACTTTGTGGTGGACTGCCGTGCCAGCGGCGCAAACGACACATTCACGTGGTCGCCGGTGATTAAGGAACTCGACGCGAAGCAAACGACGGCGACCAGCGCGGTCGCGACCGGCAAGCAGTGGAACGCTCAGCGCGATTTCGCCGCCCCTGTCCGTGGTCTGCGGCTTTACCCGTGGGAGAAGCTCGCGCAAGTGCTTTTGGAAACGAACGAATTGACGTTCTTGAACTAAGGCTGTTGAGATTTTTGCAGCGCTTGGACCGGGCCTTTTGGCGGCCACCCCGTGCCGGCGTCGGCGCGTTTAGTAGTTCCGCTTTCGCTTGGATTGTAGCACAGGCGGCGGCTGGTTGGTGGGCATGAGTCCCACCGTCAGCCCGGTTTGCCACCGATGCTCTTGACGATCCAGCACCAGCCCGCGTTGGATCAGTTCCACCTCGTGGTTGAAAGCTAGTAATGTCACCGTGCCCGGCAAATAAGTCGCGTCTTGGAAGCGTAGCTCGCCGAAAGCTGGCTTCACGCCCGGCTCCGTAAACCGGATCTTCTGCGGCGCGTTAGTGAGCGGACAGGTTTCATTCAGAAATTTCACTTTCACGTCGCGCACTCCCAACGCCGGCTGGTTGATGAGGAGGAATGGCGTGCCGTCGGACTCCGCTGCGAACGTTACTTCCCATGGCCCCTTGCGCGCGCGCAGGTGGGTGTCTAGCGCGTAGAGGCCAAAGTAACTTGCCACCGCGAGGACGCCCACGAGAGCAACGTGTTTTAGGATGTTATCTGGCTGCTGCATCGATCTTCAGCGTCTGGCGAGGGCGCGGGCAAGTCAAGCGGAGGGGGCAGACGCGGTCAGCCGCGCTTAATTTATGGCACATGAACCAGGTCAACATTCGGCGTCGCGCTTTCTAGCACCACCGAGCCGTGGCTATCCAGACTCGCTCACGCGCCCGCAGCGACAGAAACACTTACTTGATGTCCGCCAGCCGCTCCTTCCAAATTTTGTGCAGCAGCACAGTGGCGCGCACGTCGCGCAGGCAGTATTCGGCGATTTCTTTATGGCGGCCTTCCTCCATCATGTCCGTCACGTCCATGCCAGTGACGCCGTGGCTTTTCGGCGACTCGATGCCAAAGGCCTTGCAGTAGAAATCTAGGTTGAACTTCCGCGCCGCGCCGTCGCGTCCGCTCACGCCGTAGAAGGTGAACTGCTCGGCGAGGTCGCAGTGCGGGTCGGTGGCGTAGCGGTAACCTAGCCAATCCTTACGCGCGATGGGCACGTTCAGTTGTGCCGAGCGGAGGTACAGGAACGGTACGTCGAAGCCGCGGCCGTTGAAGGTTACGACTTGCTGGTAATGCTTTGCCGCATCCCAAAACGCGGTGAGCAGCTCGTGCTCGTCCGCGCACGGAACAAATTCGACCGGCCCAGCCTCGGCGTCGTCCTCGTAGTCCTCGGCTTGGAAAAGCACCTGCCCGCGCTGCGTGTCGGCGTTTAGCATGGCGATGCACACGACCTGCGCGGTGAACGGCCAGAGGGTGAAGAGGTGGGTAATTTCATCGCGCTTTGCCGCCCGCTGCTCCTCCGGCAGCTTCGCCGCCTCGCGGAAGAGGTATTCCTGCTGTGCCTCGTCGAATTGCTCGACGGGCAGCCGCGAGGTTTCGAGGTCAAAGACAAGAGTAGCCATGTGCGTTGGCGAATGTTTTGCTTAAGCGGCAGGAGTGGCAATGGGAAATCTAAAGGGGACTTAAATGCCGAATTGACTTTTCAGCATCAGAAATTTGCAATCACCGGACACGGTAATGAGTTCTTCACTGCCCGCCCGCAATTTCACCAACCCCCGCGCCAAGCATGGCTTTCAGGGGCGCACCTGTTCGTTAACAGGTGTCGGAGCCTACGTGCCGGAGCGGGTGGTGACGAACACCGACTTGGAGAAGGTCGTGGAAACCACGGACGAGTGGATTACTTCGCGCACGGGCATCAAGGCACGGCGGTTTGCTGAGGAAAACGAGTTTTGCTCGGACCTCGCAGCCAAGGCGGCGGAGCGCGCGATGGCGCAAGCCGGCGTCACGGCGGATCAGATTGACCTCATCATTGTCGCTACCATCACGCCGGATATGCCGTTCCCATCCACAGCCTGCTTGGTGCAGCATAAGATTGGAGCGAAACGCGCGGCGGCATTTGACTTGGAGGCGGCTTGCTCGGGTTTCATTTATGCCTTGGAGGTTGGCCAACAGTTCATCATGTCGCGCACCAGCGAGTGTGTGCTGGTGATCGGGGCGGAGAAACTTTCTTCGATCATTGACTGGAAAGACCGCACGACCTGTGTGCTGTTTGGCGATGGCGCGGGCGCGGCGGTGTTGCAACATCGGCCGGAATCGCACGGGCTGCTGACGGCTTGCATGGGCGCAGATGGCGGGAAGGCGGCGCTACTCTCCCAGCCCGGCGGCGGCTGTCGTTTCCCGGCCACGCGGGACAGCGTGGATCAGCGGCTGCACTTTTTGAAGATGGACGGCAAAGAAGTTTTTAAGAATGCGGTCAACGCCATGTGCACCGCCGCGCGCGAGGCT
>VHDH01000107.1 GCA_016871445.1 Verrucomicrobiota bacterium
CCTTCACCAGGCTTACCTTCACCAGGCTTACCTTCACCAGGCTTACCTTCACCAGGCTTACCTTCACCAGGCTTACCTTCACCAGGCTTACCTTCACCAGGCTTACCTTCACCAGGCTTACCTTCACTGGGCTTACCTTCACTAGGCTTACCTTCACCGGGCTTACCTTCACCGGGCTTACCTTCACCGGGCTTACCTTCGCTGGGTTCGCCCTCGCCAGGCTTCTCACCCGTCGGCGCAGGCTCGCCCTGCGCAGCTTCCTGCAAGCCTTTCTGAGCTTTCGCCATTTCGGCGACGGCGTTCTTTAAGTCGTTCTTGCCGAGTTGTTCGGCGGCTTTCTCGGCAGCGGCCTTAGCCTCGGCAAGCGGCTTGGATTGGGGCTTGGCCTTCGCTTGTTCGCCGGCAGCGGCAGCGATTTCCTGCTGCTTTTGCTTGAGCATCTCCTGGAGGCCGGCGGGTTGGTCGAGCTTAGCTAGCGCCTGATTGACTTGCTGCTGCGCAGCGGCGACGGCCTCGGACGCCTTCGCGAGTTGCGGCGTATTGTCGGGCGGGGGCTGACCGAGTTCCTTGGCCAATTCCTGCTGCTTTTGCTCGACAGCGTTTTTGGCGGCTTGAAGGTTCGCCATCGCTTGCGCTTGGTCGGGTCGGGCTTTCGCGGCGTCGGGCTTTTCCAAGTTTGCTTTGGCGGCCTGCATGTTTTCCTTCGCAGCGTTCAAATTGCTCGCGGCCTCGGGCGCGACTTCGGCAGCCTCGGCTTTAGTGGCTTCCGTTTGCTTGGCGAGGTCGCCCTGTTCCTTCGCGGTCTCTTTGCCGGCGTTGTTTTCGGGTTTCTCGGCGGCCTTCGCGGTATCCATCGCAACCTTCTGCTGTTCCTGCATGAGCTTGCCGATTTCTTTGCCGAGCTTGTCGAGCTTGGCCAAGTCCTCCTTTGCCTTCTCCAGTTTAGCGATTTGCGCGGCGATCTGCTCGCTGGCTTTTTCAAGTGCGTCCTTGGCGGCTTGTTGGGCCATCGGGGCGTTGGCTTTGTTCTCCAGCGCCTGCTGCGACTTTTCCTGCTGCCGGACGGCCTCGCTGAGGGTCTTCGCGGCGTCGGGAGCGTTCGCGGCGGCGTCCTGCTGCGTCTGCTGGGTCTCGGCCTTTACGGATTCTTGTTTCGTGGCCTGCTCAGCGAGCAGCTCGGGCTTCTTCTCGGCGGCGGCGGCTTTCTCGGCCGCTGCGGTGGTCTCCTTCACTTGCTCCTGCTTGGCGGCGAGCTCATCGACCTTCTTTTTCAGCTCTTTTAAGTCAGCAAGCTTGTCCTTGGGCTTCTGCTGCTGGGATTCGGCCTTTGCGATAAGTTGTTCCAAGGTTTTTTTCGCGGCCTCCATCTTGTTGAGCGCCTGCTCCTGTTTTTCGACGGCGGGAGAATCCTTGGGCTGCGTGCGGCTGTTGTTTTGATCCTGCAATTGCGCCCGGGCCTCCTGCTGCTTCTCCACGGCAGCCTTTAATTCCTCGGCGGCTTTGGGCGCGGCCTTCTCCACGTCCTCACGGATGGAATCGGTCTTGTCCACGACTTCGGCCTGCTTCTTCTCTGCCTCGACGACATCATCCTTGTTCTTCGTGGCCTGCTTGGTCTCCTCGATGGCGGCCTTTTGCTCGGGAATCGTTTTCTCCAAATCGCGCAAGGCTTGCTTCATCACCTCGAGGTTGTCGCGGGCGGGCAGGAGCAGTTTGGCCAGGTCGGCCATCACGTCGCGGGCGCGTTTCTCGTTGCCGGCGGCGGAGAGTAGGTTTGCGGACTTGAGGTCGCCGGTTGCAGAATCAAGCATCGCCGTGAGTCGGGAATCTTGCGCCTTCTTCAACGCCGTCTGCGGGCGCTCGGCAGCAGCTCCATCCATTGAGGCAACGACCTTGGCCAGCTTTGCGAGGACGATTTTGACCTCATCACCGATGGTGCTCTGCTCGGTTTCCTGCAATTGGAGTGCGACCAGGTGCGCGGTTTCGCTGCGGCGGGCGTCGCGGCCTTTGGTCAACGTGGCCAGGCCGACGGCTTCATTGAGATTGTCGCCTTGGCGGCGGGCGAGTGCATTGAAACGGGCGGCGATTTCTTGCAGGGCTTGCTGCCGCTGGTATTCGAGCAGCAGCGCACGGAGTTGCACGGTCACGGTCTTCTGCCCTGCGAAGGCGTCGAGTGCGTTGCGGCGGCCGGCGTCGGCGTCCGTAGTGGTGCGAGTTTGCTGAAGCAGTGTGACGACGCGGGCGATTTCCTTCTCGGTCAGCTTGTCGAGTACGCTGCGGATGGCCTTGAGCACGACCACGTCATCGCCTTCGAGACCGTTTCGTTCGTATTCCTCAATGACTGCGCCGAGCTGATTGCCGACGCGGCTAGTGGTGGCCTTGATTTGCTCTTGCCGCAACTCCTGCTGGAGCAGCTTGTCGCCCGCCTTGGCGAGGTCGGCGCGAGCAGTGGTGGTGAACAGGGCAGCCGCAGCGAATACCAGTGCCAGGAAGTTTTTGGAGTTCATGTTTGGAGGTCGGCTTGCCTGTTGAACGACTCAATCAACGAAATCAGAGACACCGTAAGCAGACGCTGCTGATAGTCGAGCGGATTCAAGAAGTTAAGCAACTATGTTGGCGGACAAAAGCCGCTGGTTCTGTCCCTTCGCACCCCTCGCCGGCTGAGCATCCCTCCGCCGGCAGGAGACTTTCCTCGAAAATTAGGGCGACCTCCTCCTGCAAGTCTGGCAAATAGGCCTGCCTTTACCCAGACGAAACTTGAAGGGCTGGGAAGCCGCCCAAGTGAGGTTGCAGAGCCGGCTTTGGCTTTGTAGCCGGCATCGGTCGGGCCGGCGGGTTTACTGGGTCAGCAACAGCGCTCCGGGCTAAGCCGATGGAGTGGCTGTGAAGCTGGCACGGAGTTGGCTTGCGACTCGAAACCAATATGCGATGCTCAGCAAATCATGAAGAACATCATTCCATCCTTAGTTGCGGCGGTTCTGGCCGCCTTCAACTGCGTTGCGCCGGCGGCCGAAGCCGGCAAGGGCCCGCTCAAGGCTGAGATCATCGTGGGGAAAGACACCTATGAACTCGATCCGGCAGCGGCGGGCAAGGACTTCGCCGAGAAGCTCCGCGCCGCCGAGAAGCAGGGTCCGGTCCCGGCGCGGCCACCCAAGGTCAACCTGAGCCTCCGCCTCTCCAACTTGGACACGCAGCCGGTCACGATCAATGTTGGCGCAGACAGTTCCAAGCTGGAGCTCGACCTGCAGGGGCCGGGCGCGGTTAATCTCCAGCCGCGGGTTATGATGACCAGGGAATTTCGCATGGGCCAGCCAGTCACCATCGAGCCGGGCAAGTCTTATGACCTGCCGATCGAGTCTTTGTCCTCCGGCATGAGGGGGATCACGAAGCTGAGCTACTGGACTGAGACCGGTGAATACACGTTGACCGCCTCCTACACCAGCGGTGGCCGGGGCGCGGGGGCGGTGACCGCCAAAGCCGACCCGGTCAAGCTCAAGGTCGTTGAGGCCGGGAAAGCGCCCAAGTCCTCAAACTGAAAGGCCAGCTGCAGGAACTGCATCAATCGAATGGTCGGCGGTACCCCGCTGCCCGGGAAGCCCGCATTACTTGCGCCATCGAGGCGGTCGCTCAAAGCGCGATTGCTGGACATTTCTTAATGGCGAACAGCGCTCGTTCAGCAAAACCGGCGCGAGCTGGCAACCGCCACCAAAAATTGCTTGTGAGCGGCTTAGAGAGGGGAAAACTCACTGCCAATGAACCCGACGCAAAAGCGATTCTCCCTGAATCGCGCAGCGACCAGAAAGCAATTCCCGATCAACAAGCGCGCTTGCGGTCATGATGAGGATGCGGAGGGTTGCTTTCATGGTGTTCTTCGTGGGAACAGGTTGATGGCGCCGCGCTCGCGTTCTTTGAGGTGCAGCGCAAGGTCGAGGATGATTTTGCCGGCAATGAGCACGAGCAGAATCCCGGCCCCGGAACCGAGGGCGAGACTGACGAACGCGCCGACGATGATGGCCAGATGCAAGACCACGATGCGTCCGTAGGGCGCGCCCATGAGCTGGATGAGCGCGACCTGTTTGTATTCGCCGGCTTTGAGGTAGTTGGCGACGAAGGAGAAACCGTGGCTTGCGATCAGTGCGAGGATGGCAAAGCTCAAGTCGCCCGAAAGCTCCCGGATCGCGCGCTCAAACGGGTTTGGGAAGCCACCGGGCAGTTTGTCGCGGCCAAGGAGCTCGATGACGAAGACGCCATGCACGAAGCAGAACATGCCGTAGTGGAAGGTGAAGAACGCGGAAAGAAACATCGCGCTGACACTCGTGAACCCACGGCCAACGGATGTGCGGGCGGGGCTGACATTCGCGTCGCCGCCAACTGCGTTTCCGACAAAGCCGCAGACCAGCATCTTGGCGATGTTGAAGATGCCAATGACGACGTTCTCGGTCCAGAACAGGAACACGATGCTGAAGATGCTCCACTGGTCGTAGAGCACGCCCCAGATGGGAATGAGGTTGGCCAGCACCAACACCCACGCCGATTTGGTTTTCAGGAAGCGCTGTGCATCAAGGCGAATCAGTTGTGGTTTGATTGCCATCGTGCGCTGCGGTTGTTATTGGTAAAATTGCGCTCATTTCCAGTCATCCGTGCGGAAAGGCGAGGCGGGCAGGCCGGCTCCGTTGAACAGGTTGCAGGTCGGCCAGTTTTCCCACGCGTAACGGGCGGCGGTGGGTTGCTTCACTTCGGCACTGCTCACGATGACTTTGTCGCCCTCGATGCGCGCGGAGGCGGGCTTCCATTGCTGGTCGGCGCCCGCGATGACGAAGCCTTTCAAGTCGCCACCCTTCGCCGTCAGGCCGCCATCGGTGTGTTTGAAGCTCAGGACAATTTCGCTCCCGCGCACTTGATGGCCGGCGGGTAGCGGACCGCTCGTGGCGACCTTTTGGCCATACACCGTGCCAAGGGCCCACGCGGCGAGGCGGCGGCCCACGTCTTGTTTGTTCTTGGGGTGAATGTCCTTCTCCTCGCCAATATCAATCGTGATGGCCATGCCGGTGTGCGGAAGGGCGAGCGTCCGCAACATTCCCTCGCGCACCGCCGGCCAGTTGCGGCCGGCGCCGCCGAAGTTCGGAAGCTGCACCCACGCAAACGGAAACTCGTGGCCCCATAGCTTCCGCCAGTCGCTCACGAGCAACGAAAGCTGCGCGTGATAATACGGCGCTTTCTCCGGCGTGGAATTTGCCTCGCCCTGATACCAGACCGCCCCGCGAATGGCATACGGGATGAGCGGTGCAATCTTCCCGTTGAAGAGCCCGCCCACGTTGCCTTTGCGCTCCGCGAGCGCGACAGGGTCTTTGGGGCGCTTCGGGGCGGGCTTGCCTTCAGCCTTTGCCTGCTTCGCGGCCTCGCGCCACTTTAAGTCATCCTGCTCGAACTTCGCCTTCGCCTTCACCGGGTCGAGCTGCTTCGCGGCTTGTTCCTGGGCGGCGAAAAATCCCTTCAGCGCGGGCGAAGCCTGCTGCGCCTCCAGCGCAATCCACGACTCGATGGGCGTGCCGCCGACGGACGAATTGATGAGGCCGACGGGCACGCCGAGCGCCTTGTGCAGCTCGCGTCCGAAGAAATACGCGGTGGCCGAAAAGCGCCCGACGCTCTCCGGCGTGCAGACCACCCACGCGCCTTTGCCCTCGGACTGTGCGGTGGCAGATGCGGCCGAAGCCTCGGTGAACATTCGGATTTGCGGGAACTTCGCCGCCGCCTGCTCGACCGCGAAGTCCTTCGCGCGATCCACGGTCATCGCCATGTTGGACTGGCCGGAGCCGAGCCAGACTTCGCCCACCAGCACGTCGGTGAAGGTCAGGGTGTTCTTGCCTTTCACGGTGAGCGCGTGCGGACCGGCGGCGGAGAGTTTGGCGAGCTTCACGGACCACTTGCCGTCTGCGCCGGCCTTCGCGCTCACGGTCTGGCCGGCGATGCTGACGGTGATTTCCTCGCCCGGCGTGGCGGTGCCCCACACAGGCACGGCGGTGTCACGCTGGAGCACCATGTGATCGCCAAAGATGGCGGGAAGTTTCACATCGGCGCGCGCGGGGATGGAGAAAAGGTTAACGACGAGAAGTAGGACGGCAGGGTGTTTCATGTGGCCAAAAAGACGTAAATTTCGCTAATTAAGGACTGGCGGCTGGGGCAATCGGTTACAGACATCGCATGGCGGTCGCAGTGTGTCCGTCAAAGGTGAATAACCCATCGCCCCTTACTTTCAAAAAGAGTTACAGAAAGTTCATGCGATTCCTCAGGTATGTTTCCTTTGCCGTTGTGTCTTGTGCGGCCTGTGCCTTAGGTGCGGCACCCAAGCTCGATTTCAGCCGCGATGTCCGGCCTATCCTCTCGGACAACTGCTTTGCCTGCCACGGGCCGGACACGCAGAAAATGAAGGGCGGTCTGCGACTGGACTCGCGCGAAGCAGCACTAAAGCCTGCCAAGTCTGGCGCCCTCGCCCTCGTCCCCGGCAAGCCGGAAAAATCCGCGCTCGTTCAGCGCATCACGGCAAAGTCGGCAACGGACCTCATGCCGCCACCGGAGTCGCACAAGACGCTGACCATCGCGCAGAAGGACACGCTGCGACGGTGGATTGCCGAGGGCGCGAATTACTCGGCGCATTGGGCGTTCGTCCCGCCGCAGCGCCCGAGTCCGCCGGTCATCGGCAATCCCATTGACTCGCTCCTCCTCGCCCGGCTCAAGAAGGACGGCCTCACATTTTCCCCCGAGGCCGACCGCACCACGCTCATTCGCCGTCTCTCGCTCGATCTCACGGGCATTCCGCCCTCGCCGTCCGAAGTGGACGCGTTCCTCGCGGACAAACTACCGAACGCCTACGAGCGCGTCGTGGATCGCTTACTCGCGTCGCCACGCTACGGCGAGCGCATGGCCATGCTCTGGCTCGACTACGCGCGCTACGCGGACAGCCACGGCTTCCAGACCGACAGCTCGCGCAGCATGTGGCCGTGGCGCGACTGGGTCATCAAGTCGTTCAACGACAACGTCCCGTTTGACCGCTTCACCGTCGAGCAACTCGCGGGCGACCTCTTACCCAACCCGCGTCAAGACCAGCTCGTCGCGACGGGCTTCAACCGCAATCACCGCATCAACGGCGAGGGCGGGTTGATTGCTGAGGAGTGGCGCATCGAGACCATCATCGACCGCGTCGAAACCACCGGCACGACTTGGCTCGGCCTCACTTTCAACTGCTGCCGCTGCCACGACCACAAATACGACCCCATCACCCAGCGCGAGTTTTATTCCTTCTTCGCCTTCTTCAACAGCATCGAGGAGAGCGGCACGTTGAGCGGCACTCGCGCCAATCGCGGCGGCGGGAACCCCGAGCCAACCATTCACGTGAAGTCGCCGGAGCAGGAAGCGAAGCTCGCGGAGTTGGAGAAAGCCTACGCGACGGCGGAAGCGCGCCAAGCCGAGGTGGAGAAGCAGTTGCCCAAGTTCATCGAGGAATGGGAGCCGACGTTCCTGACGAAGCTCGACCCGTCCGCCGCGCCTTGGAAGTTGCTCGAACCCACGTCGGTGAAGGCCGCGAGCAAAACCACTTTCACGCGGCAGGCCGATGCCTCGTGGCTCGCCGTCGGCGCCGCCGCGCCGCAGGAGACTTACACCGTTACCGCGCCCGTCGCGGCGGGGCAGCTCGGCGGCGTGTTGTTGGAGTCGCTGCCGGATGCCTCGTTGCCCGCACAGTCCGTGGGCCGTGCGCCGAACGGCAACTTCATCCTCAGCGGCATCGAAGCAGAAATCTCCGCGCCGTCATTGGCGAAGCCCGAGGTCATCCAGTTCAGCAAAGCCGAGGCCAGCTATTCGCAGAAGGGCTACGAAGTCGCGCTGGTCTTGGACGGCAAGGGCGGCAAGGGCTGGGCCGTGGACGGGCCGACGCGCAAGGAGCCGCTCAAGGCGATGTTCCTCGCTGACCGCCCCGTGAGTGTGCCCGCCGAGGCCACGCTCACCGTGCGGCTGGTGCAGAAGTCCAGCGGGCAGCATGCCATCGGCCGCTTCCGGCTTTCGGCGACTTCGCTCCCGCCGGGCTTGGCGAAACTCGACGGCGGCCCGCAGGTGCCGGAGTCGTTGAAGAAGATTCTTGCGACCGAGCCGAGCAAGCGCACCGCCGCCCAGCGTGCGGAGTTGACGAAGTTTTTCCGCGCCAACGCCGAAAGCCCCGCGAAGTCCGCCGATGCCGCCGTCGCCGCCGCGAAGAAAGCCGTGGACGACTACGAGGCGAAGTTGCCGACCACGATGGTGATGAAGGAAGTCGCCACGCCGCGCGACGCCTTCGTGCTCGTGCGCGGCGAATATGACAAGAAGGGCGACAAGGTCGCGGCTGGCGTGCCCGCCGTGTTGCCCCCGTTGCCTGTCGGCGCACCGACAAATCGCCTCGGCCTCGCGCAGTGGCTCGTCGCACCGGAAAACCCGCTGACCGCGCGTGTGTGGGTGAACCGCACTTGGGAAAAATTCTTCGGCCACGGGCTGGTGAAGACGACTGAGAACTTTGGCTCGCAAGCGGAGCCGCCGAGTCACCCCGAACTGCTCGACTGGCTGGCGACTGAATTCATCCGGCTAGGCTGGGACATGAAGGCGTTTCAGAAAACGCTCGTGATGTCGGCGGCGTATCGGCAGTCGTCGAAGGTCACGCCCGAGTTGGTGGCCCGCGACCCGGAGAACCGCCTGCTCGCTCACGGCCCGCGCTTCCGCCTGCCCGCTGAACTCATCCGCGACCAAGCGCTGGCCGCGAGCGGATTGCTCGTCGAGCGGCTCGGCGGACCGAGCGTGCGCCCCTACATGCCCGAGGGCGTGTGGGATGAGACGAGCCGGTATGGTGACTTGCGCGGTTACAAGCCCGACACCGCCGACGGCCTCTACCGCCGCACGCTTTACACGATTTGGAAGCGCACCGCTGCGCCGCCCACGATGTTGCTATTTGATTCGCCCACGCGCGAGGTTTGCACCGTCAAACGCAGCCGCACGAACACGCCGTTGCAGGCGCTGGCGCTGTTGAATGAAGTCACTTACGTCGAAGCCGCCCGCGCCCTCGCGCAGCGGATGTTGACAGAAGGCGGGGTAACGGCGGGCGATCGCATCACGCACGGTTTCCGCCGCGTGACTGGCCGTATGCCGGACAAAGCTGACTTGGCGGTGCTCACTGCTGGCTTGGAAAAGCGCCTCGCCAAATACCGCGCCGACGCTGATGCCGCGAAGTCGCTGCTCGCCCAAGGCCAGTTCAAATCTGATGCGAAACTGGACGCCGCCGAACTCGCCGCTTATACAGTTACGGCAAACGTCCTCCTCAACCTCGACGAAGCCGTCACGCGCGAATGAGCGGCAATAATCCAAAAATCCAAACCCTGAGCTCAAAAGAACCTAAAATGGCCCAGTCCTGCTGTTCGGCGGAATGGAAGTCGCTCGCAGAAATCCGAGACCGTTTCGCTCGGATGCTAAAAGTTGGCGCGTGTTCGATAATCAAAAAGGGCTGGGCTTCTGAGGTTGGCTTGGAGGGTCGATTAAGCCCCAACCGCCCTATGGGCTGTGTTTTGGTATTTTCCCTCCCGTCAGTGCCGCGAATTTTAGAGCTTAGAGCTTGGAGTCTCTTTGCGATTTGGAGCTTAGGCGGAGCTTGCCTCGCTTCTGCCGCCGCTCCCCTCCCGGTGGATCATGCTGAGCGCATGACACGCGGGCTTACCACGTTCACGCAGCACGTCCGCCCGGTGCTGGTGAAGAGCTGCTTGTCCTGCCATGGCGGGGAGAAGACCAAGGGTGGTCTCGACCTCGCCACCCGTGAAGACTTGCTTAAAGGCGGCACCGAGGGCGCGGCCATCGTGCCGTTCAGCGCACAGAACAGCCGGTTGCTCAAACTCGTTCGTCACGCCGAGGAACCGCACATGCCAGAAAAGGCGGAGAAGCTCTCGCCCGAAGTCATCGCCCGGCTCGCGTCATGGATTGACGACGGCGCGCCTTACGACGGCTCGCTCATCCCGGGTCGCGTGACGAGGGACAAATCAAAGGTGACCGAGGACGACCGAAAGTGGTGGGCGTTTCAGCCGTTGGCGAAGGTCCAACCTCCGAGTGTTCAGTCTTCAGTATCCAGTGTTCAGTCGGGGCAACCTCGCCGGGGTGCCAAACTGAATACTGACCCACTGAACACTGAACACTCTCCCCTCGACCGCTTCCTCCTCGCCAAAGCCGCCCCGCGCCAACTCGCCCCGCCCGCCGACCGGCGCACGCTCATCCGCCGGGCTTACCTCGACCTGCACGGCATCCCGCCCACGCCCGAGGCCGTGGAGGCTTTTCTGAAGGACACTTCGCCCGACGCTTGGCCGAAGCTCGTCACGCAACTCCTCGACTCCCCGCGCTTCGGTGAGCGGTGGGGGCGCCATTGGCTGGACGTCGCGCGCTTCGCGGAGAGCAGCGGCTTCGAACACGACTACGACCGCCCCGGCGCGTTTCACTATCGCGATTTCGTCATTAAGGCACTCAACAGCGACATGCCCTTCGACCAATTCCTGAGCTGGCAGCTCGCGGGCGATGAGTTCGAGCCCAACAATCCACTTGCGCTCAGCGCCACGGGCT
>VHDH01000108.1 GCA_016871445.1 Verrucomicrobiota bacterium
GTGCTCGACCTCCGCGCGAACGTCCAGCCGTTCAACGCGGCCCTCCGCGAGCTGCGCGTAGCCCATGAGTTCGGTGATGATGCGGTCCGAGCGGCTGACTTCCTCGCGGATCATCTCAACTTGCTGGAGCGCAGCGGGCTTAGCCTCGGCTAACGACTTCTGGAGGCTAAAGGCGGCGTTGTTGATGATGGCTAGCGGGTTCTTTAGTTGATGCGCGATTTCTGCTGCTAACCGGCCAGTCGAGCGCAACTGTTCTTGCCGCACCGCGAACTCGCGGGCTTCCTCCCGCGCCCGCAGTTGGATTTGGGCCAGCACATTAATGCCATAACATGCAAAGGCCAGCAGCAGCAGCAGCAACACGCGTAAGAACATTGACTGCATGGCCTTGCCTTCAGTCATATTTGAGATTGCGAGGATGGCCGCGCGGCCGAGGTCGCCGGTTTCGTCGTCCGAGTCAGGCTTGGCGGTACTTGGGCGGGTTAGGGCCTTAATCGGAGCCGCATTGGTGGCCACCGGGAGGCTCGTGGCGGTGATCGGGAGTTTTGTAACCGCATTCGCGCTGCGCGTTGTATTGGTGCCGGGTGAGTTGCCGAGCAGCAACCCTTGTCTGGTCGCTTGGCTTTCAACGTGTGCCTGCGTCTGCTTGAGTTCCACCATCGTTAAGTCCAGCAACCCAGCAAAAAGGTAACAAAGGATGATGAACAGATTGACAATGATCTGGAGTCGAGCCCGGCTGATGCCAATTGCACTGCGGATCACCAACACGAGGAACACCCAGTATATCGTGCTCTCCAAGCCGCCAGTGATTACGGTTAGTAGTGCTACAAACGTGCCGTCCACGATATTTATCACGAAAACGGCCCCCTGAATCCAACCCACCGGCAGGTAATCCATCGCCAGCAACATCACGCCGATGAAGATGTTAGCTATTAGGTAGGCGCGGAACGCGCCACGCACGGTCTCAATGCCCAACTCACCAATGGTCGCGACTCCCTCAAACCAATCTGACAGGAAGACAAACGCCAACGCGCCCAGCAAAACGACCTTGATAGTCAGGCAAACATCGCGCTCCACGAACCGGATGCGGTCAACCTGCTGCTCGTAGGAGGTCTCTGGCGCCTTGAACAGGCTTGTGAGCGCCTGGGCAATGGAGGCACGCAACAGCGGCATAAAGTCACTTCAGCACTTGTAACGCCCGGGCCACGATACCGTCCACATCCCACAAACGCCCTAGCCCCTCGTAGCCGCAGGCTAAAACGCCGGCCTCCGGCCCGATGAACAGTGCGCCTCGGCTTTGAAGCGTGCGGACGTTTGCCTGCGTTGCCGCGTGGGTCCACATCTTGCCATTCATCGCGGGCGCGAGGAGCAGCTTCGCTTTTGGGTTCAAAGCCAGCGCGATACAACTCAGGGCATCGTCTGCCAGCCCATGCGCCAGCTTTGCAATAAAGTTTGCCGTGGCCGGAGCGATGAGCAGCAGGTCGGCTTCATCCGCGAGTCGGATATGCGTGGGCTGCCACCCATCTTCCTCATCATACAAGTCCGTCACCACTGCATGGCGGGAGAGGGTCTTGAAAGGCAGCGGTGTAATGAATTTCTGCGCGTCAGCGGTCATTACCGCACGCACGGCGCAGCCGGCCTTTACAAGCTGGCTGCATAAATCCGCCGCTTTGTAAGCTGCAATCGACCCTGTGACACCGAGGACCACGACCGGTGGGCGGGCGGCGGCGGTTTTGGTTGGCTTGCTCATGCGCGCGGGTTGGTGCGGGGTGAGTTAGTGCGGGGAGCATAGCCGCGTCCCTGTCGAAGTCACGCACCTCGCAATACGCACCACGAATTCTGGAGTTGGGCAGGTTTTGACCGTCACATCACACCTCCGGGGCGCTGGCCCGCGTCTGTCGCATCTTCTCTGCGTCGTAAATCGCCTGCATACGCCGCACGTCCTCGCGTACACTGGTGCTGTTGAGCAGATAGCCGAAGTGTTTCCACTGAGCTATTTCCTGTTTCGCCACGGCTAATCGTTTCTTAATGGCGTCGGGCGAGTCCTTGCCGCGCTTCTTGAGCCGTTGCTCCAAGACGGCGAGTGATTCAGGCGTGAGAAACACTTGCACCAGCGCGCGCGCTAACTCGGGGTCTCCCTCTGCTTGCGCGCGGATGGCCGCCGCGCCCTGCACGTCCACGGCTAGTAGCACGTCCTTGCCTGTGCGCAGCTTGCCCAGCACCTCCGATTTTAATGTGCCATAGCTGTTGCCGTATACTGTGGCGTGCTCCAGAAAATTTCCGGCCTGCACGCGTTTAAGAAAATCCTCTGCCGTCAAGAAGTAGTAATCCACGCCGTCGCGTTCGCCGGCGCGCGGCGCCCGCGTGGTACACGTCACTGCGCGCGAGAGGAGCGGGTTGACCTTGAGCATATGCTCGCACAGCGTCGTCTTCCCGCCGCCGGACGGGGCGGAAAGCACGATCAACAAGGTATTGCTTTTCTGGCTCATGCCGTCACTCGACGTTTTGTACTTGTTCGCGAAAGCGTTCCAATTCGGCTTTTACTTGTACGACCTCGCGCGAGATGGCTGCATCTTGAGCCTTGGTGCCAATGGTGTTGATCTCCCGATTCATTTCCTGCGACAGAAAGTCCAAGGTACGCCCGATCGGGTCCTGCGCCTTCAAACAGTCGGTGAATTGCTTAAAATGGCTCTGCAGACGTGTAAGTTCTTCCGTGATGTCCGAGCGGTCCGCAAAGAGCACGACCTCCTTTAACATCCGCTCGTCATCCGGTGCGATTCCCTCGAGGCCCGCCGCCTTGATGCGCTCCAGCAATCTGCTGCGGAACTGCACCTGCACTTGTGGGGCCTGTGATGTAATGCGACCCGCCGCCAGCCGGATCAGTTCGATGCGGGCCGTCAAGTCCGCCGCCAAATGCTCACCCTCGCGCTCGCGCATCTTCACCAGTGCGTCGAGCGCTTGCTGCAGCGCCGTTTGCACCGGCGGCCAAAAACTTTCGGCGTCCGCCGGTTCTTTCTCCGTCTCCAGCACGCCGGGCGCGCGCATCAAGGCCGCCAGCGTCACGCCATCCGAGAGACGCAATTCTGCGGCCAGCTTCGCGAACTCCGCCGCATACCCCTTCGCCAGCACCGTGTTGATCTTGACGGCCGTCTCAGCGTCCCCGCTCACAAGGACGGTAACGCGCACGTTGAGTCGGCCGCGTGAGATGCGTTTGTTGATTTCATCGCGCATCTGTGCCTCGAGCGGTTCGAGGTTGCGGGGAAGGTTCAGTGAGATTTCGCCGGACTTCCGGTTCACCGAGCTAAGTTCCACCGTGACCTTGACGCCGTCCTGCGCGCATTCGCCGCGCCCGTAACCCGTCATCGACTTCATGTGCGTGAACTATGGGCGAGGTGACGAAGCCCGGCGAACTTTTTCTCATTCAGGCCAGCGGACGGCATTTTACCCAGTGCCCTGGCCGCGATCTTCGCTCAGCGGCTGTTGCGTCAACATTGCGGGCTAGGCAATCCATTCACGGCCTCGCTAATTGCGAGCCAGAGGATTATGTCACAGCGCGAACTTACGGTGTGATACGCACGAAGTGTGGTCACAGGATTACTAAGACCGAATCAAGTATTTGCTGGGGCGCTGCCGAAGCTTTTTTCGTGTCTTCCTAACAGTGCTTTGCCACTCTGCCTTTATGGTTCTGACGCCGGCTGAACTGGAGAGCCTCGTTCAAGCGCAGCATTCCTCCCCGCACCAACTGCTTGGCATGCATCCGTTGGGTGATGGCACCGGGCTGGTCGTGCGCGCCTTGCTCCAGCACGCAGCGCGGGTCGAAGTCGTGCCGGTACACGAGCCGCATAAGCCGAGCTTTGCGTTGGAGCAACTCGACCCGAGTGGGTTGTTTGAAGGCGTCACTACTGCCGCACAGCGCCCCTACGCCTATGACCTCGTCATCACGGATTATCAGGGCAACACTCGGCGTACCCGCGATCCATACTCCTTTTGGCCGTCGCTGGGCGAGACGGACCTTTACCTTTTTGGGCAGGGCAATGAGCGCCGCATTTACGACAAGCTCGGGGCGCAGCTCCGCAAGGTGGATGGTGTGTGTGGGGTGAGCTTCGCCGTTTGGGCGCCTGCGGCACAGCGCATCAGCGTGGTCGGGCCGTTCAACAATTGGGATGGTCGCTACCATCCGATGCGAATGCTTGGCGCTTCCGGCGTGTGGGAGCTATTTGTGCCCGGTTTGGCGGAAGGCGCCCTCTACAAGTATGAGGTGCGAAATGCCCATGGCCAGCTCGTGCTCAAAACCGATCCTTACGGCTTTTTCTTCGAACCGGCTCCGCAAAACGCTTCCATCGTCTGGAACAATCGTAAGTTCGTTTGGTCCGACGCCGCATGGATGGAGCGCCGTCGCGCACGGCAACCGTTGCGCGAGCCGTTGAGCATCTATGAAATCCACCTAAGCTCGTGGATGAAGAAGAGTTTAGCCGAGTCTTATAGTTATCGCGAACTCGCGCCGCTGCTTGTGCAATACGTGCAACGATTGGGCTTCACGCACGTCGAGTTTTTACCCGTGGCCGAGCATGCTTACTACCCGAGTTGGGGGTACCAGGTTACGGGCTTTTACTCGCCCACATGCCGCTACGGAACTCCGGATGATTTTCAGTTCCTCGTCAACGCCCTGCATGAAGCAGGCATCGGCGTCATCGTGGATTGGGTGCCAGCGCATTTCCCGCGTGACGCTTGGGCGCTGGCGCGCTTCGACGGCACCGCGCTCTACGAGCATGAAGACCCGCGGCAGGGCGCACACCAGGACTGGGGCACGCTTATTTTTAATTACGGCCGTCATGAGGTGCGCAATTTCCTCACGGCCAATGCGCTCTTCTGGTGCGAACGCTTCCACATCGATGGCCTCCGTGTGGACGCCGTTGCCTCGATGCTTTATCTCGATTACTCCCGCAAGGAGGGCGAGTGGGTGCCAAATAAATACGGCGGGCGCGAAAATTTGGAGGCGATTGATTTCCTGCGCGAATTCAATCACCTCGTCCACACCGAAACACCCGGCGTGCTCACCATCGCTGAGGAAAGCACCGCTTGGCCGTTGGTCACGCGGCCGCCTTACTTGGGTGGACTGGGCTTTAGCTTCAAGTGGAACATGGGTTGGATGCATGACACGCTGCGTTACTACAGCCGCGAACCCGTTCACCGCCGCTACCATCAGAACGATCTCACGTTCGCGATGCTTTACCACCACAACGAGAATTTCATCCTGCCGCTTTCACACGATGAAATTGTCCACGGCAAACGCTCGCTCGTCGGCAAGATGCCCGGCGATGACTGGCAGAAGTTCGCGAACCTACGAGCGCTCCTCGGGTACCAATGGCTTTTTCCCGGCAAGCAACTGATCTTCATGGGCGGCGAGTTCGGCCAGTCCGTCGAATGGAATGAAAATGCCCAGCTTGATTGGGGGCTGCTAGAGCAGGGGCCGTATCACGCTGGAGCGCAGCGCTTCGTCGCTGACCTCAACGCGCTATATCGCCGCCACGCCGCACTCTGGGAAGCGGACTACGAGGTGGAAGGCTTTCAGTGGGTGGACTGTTCCGATAACCAGCACAGCGTCTTCTCTTTCCTCCGGCGCACCCAGGACGGCGGTCAACAGCTCCTTGTCATTCTGCATCTCACGCCGGAGATGCATTCCAACTACCGTATCGGTCTGCCCCATGGTGGCTGTTGGCGCGAGTTGCTCAACAGCGACGCCGCCGTATACGGTGGCAGCAACCAAGGCAACCTAGGCGGCGTGCAAGCCGAGGAAATGGAAATGCACGGCCAGCCCTTTTCGGCCGAGTTCACCATCCCGCCATTGAGCGTGATGGTGTTTGAGGCGTAGTCGATGTGATGGTCGGCCAGCCAGCGCCATGGCCATGGCGCCGCTATTGACGGTTGCGAGTCTGGATTTGACTGGCCCGGTTAGCGCGCGCTGGGACACCTAAAAGCACATACTCCTACCGCCATTTCTGTATTTCCTCTTGCGCCCGACAAGGCTACTTTCGATTTGTCATGCCTCCCACACTTAACCCGGTGGTTGCGGAGCAGCTCCGCGCTTTTGCTCAACGGTTGACGAGCATGGTCTGGGTCCGCGGGCTATGCGCGGCCGCAGTCTCCATGCTCGCGACGTTCACCGCGATAGCTTGGGTTGACCGCCTGATGGTGTTGACGGAGCTCACCCGCTGGCTCTTGAGCTTCGGCGGTTATGCGGCGGTGGCGCTGGTCTTTTGGTTCTTGGCTGGGCGCACGCTGGCCAAGCCGCCATCCGCCCGCGAACTGGCGAAGCGGCTGGAAAAAGCTTGGCCCGGCTTGCGCAATCATCTCGTCGCTGCCGTTGAATTAGCGGAGAAGAATACTGAAGGTCAGCACGATTCTCATACTTTCCGCGAGCTTGTGCAGGCGGGTGCTGCCCGCCGAATAGGTGATCTGCGCATGGAGGTCGTGCTCCCCCGTGCGATGGTCGCGCCGTGGTTACGCGCGGCGACCGTCGCAGGGGTGGGTGTGGTGATCCTGCTTGCAGTGCCGGCCTTGGAATTTCCTCGGCAACTCGCCCGCGCGCTCGTTCCGATGGCAGACATTGAGCGCGTAGCACGGACAAAGATTCGCATTGTGGAACCCGCTGCCGACACGCACTGGCTCGCACAAGGTGATCATCAACCCATTGTCGTCGAGCTAGCCGGTGCGAACACTGACCGCGCTGAACTGGAAGTCCTTGCCGCCGATGGCAAGGGTGAGCGCGTGGTGATGTCGCCCGGCAGCGGCGGGCAGTTCACCGCCGCGGTCCCGGTGGGGACGGGCGCATTCGTTTTCCGTGTGCGGGCGGGCGACGCGATGACGAAGCCAGTGACGATTGCCACGCGCGCACGCCCAGCGGTCGCTGGGTACAGGAAAATCGTCGAGGCGCCGGCCTACGCGCAGTGGCCCACGCGGCAAGTTGAGGAGGACCACGGTAATGTTTCTGCGCTCGACGGCAGCACGGTTGACCTTCGGATGCGCGTGAACCAGCCCGTCCGGGCGGGCGAACTGGTGCTCATCGCAAATGGCAAGACCAATCTGGTTCCGCTCACCGCGCCCGCACCAGACTTGGTTCACGTCCGTTTGCCCGTGCGCGAGTCGGCCACGTATCAAGTTCGGCTCGTTGCGGCGGAGACTGGGCTGACGAATAAATTTAGTCCTTCGTTTGAAATCCGCGCGGAACCTGACCTCGCGCCCCGCGTCACACTTGACAGCCCGCGCAGCGACCTCGTGGTCGCGCCGGACGAAGTCATCGCTTTACGTGGATCGGCAGCCGATGACATTGGGCTTGCGGCGGTAGCGCAGCATTTTCAAGTCAACGGCGGTCCATGGGTAGAGGTTCCGCTGACGCCTATCAACAAGACCAACTCCCCGCTCGCGCACCGTTGGGATTTGCTGCTGCTGGGCCTCGCCACCGGCGACCGCCTCGGCACGAAGCTCGTGGCCATAGACGGGCGTGGGGCACGCGCTGAGTCCGTGCTCGCGTTGCTCACGGTGGGCGCGGAGCAGTATGATTCAGCGCGGGCGAAGTCGTTGGCCGCACGGCAACAGGTGCGCGAGGCACTCGAAGCGGCGGCGAAGGCAACGGCGGAGTTGCGCCGGGCCTACCCGGCGGAGGCCCTCGCAAAAATTCGCGCAGGCGATGAACTCCAACGGCAGCAAACCGTGGCGGGCGCTGCCGTCGCGTTGGCCGAGACGGCGCGCCAGTTAGAACGCGCGGACCAGCAACTGGCCGGCGCCTTGCGCGAGGCGGACGCGGGTCGCGAGGCGGCGGAACTCGCGATGCTGGGCGGCGCGCTGAGCACGGCGCGGCGCGAGCTGCTGCCCCGCGCGCAGGCGGACCGCGTGGCACTCGCCCGTGAAAAGCGTGAGACGCCCGACCTCAGCCAAGCTAACGAGGTCGCAAAGTCTTCGCAGCGCCTCGCGGATTTCACGGCGCAGATGGCGGCGCATTTCAACGACTTAGTCGCGGCCGACCAGGCTAACGCGTTGACAGAACGGTTGGATCAGCTGGTCAAGGAGCAGCAGCGCGTTGCGCAGGTTGCGGACAACGCCGGCTTGGACGCACGCGAGTGGCAGCGCGTCGCTCGCCGCGAGACCGCTGCGACGAGTGAGACAGCCAAGGCGGAGCAGCAGTTGGCGGACCTGCGGCAGCGCGCACCGAAATCGGTGGCCGACCGGCTAGGCAGGCCACAGGACAACCTGAAGTCCGCCCGCGGCAACATGGAAAACGCTCTAAAAAACCAGCCGGGGCGGGAGCTGGCCACGCCCACCCGGCAGTTGAAAAACGCAACCGAGCAAGCCGCGGCCGATACGCGCACGGCGGCGCGCGAGCTGGGTCTGCGCGCCGACAAGGCGCGGGCCGAGTTGGCTAAACTTAATGAATCCAGCGCGGAAAATGTTGCCCGGCTGCGGAAGGATGTGGAGCAGCTCGCGGCGAGCGAGCGGAAGCTTGCGGACACGACGAAGAACGGCGACGAGAACGCCAAACTAAAATTGCAAGCCGAGACCGATCGTGAGCAGGCTGAAGCGGCGTGGCGCGCGGCAATGAAGCAACTTGAAGACCGCGCCCAGGCCGAAGAAGCGCGCAAGGACAGCGACCCGCAGTTCGCTGCGCAGCTTGGGCAGGCGCGGGATGCCCTTGATGCGATGCGCGCGGCAGCCGAGCGGGGCACGCAAAACGCGGCGATTCCGGAGCGACTGGCGGCTTTAGCCAAGTCTTTGCGCGCACTGGAGGCGGGTCGGCAATTGGGCGAACTCGAAAGTACGGCCAAAGCGCTCGCACGGCAGGAGCGGTTTGAAGCCAGCGCCATGGACGCAACCACGAGTCGGCCGCGTGATTGGAGCTGGTTGGAAAAGCAGATTGCGGCAGCGCAACGCGAAGCCCGGAACGCTGGGCTGGGCGAAAAGACGGCGAACGCTTTGGCCGACGTGGCACGGAGCGAGCCAGTCCGCGAGGTAACGCGCGAGATGGCGGAGCGGCGCGACGGGCAGCGTGTGCCCCGACCGCAGGCGGATCAGTTGGATCAACTTGCTGGGCAGCTGCAGCGCGTGCAGGCCGAGGCGACCCAAGCGCAGGCGGAGGCGCGGGAATCCCTCGCAGGCGCGACGGCGAAGTTGAGCGAGCGGCTTGCGGCATTGGCGCGCGAGGCCGCTGAGTTAGAGAGTGACTTGAAACGCGGCAACAGCCCCACCCCGGGCGCCTCGGGCACGAATTGGCACGGGCGACAGCTCGCATTGAACGCCCGTGTGAGGGATGCGGCGAGTGCGTTGCGGCGCGGCGGAAGCGCACAGGACTTGGCTACGTCGGCAGGGCGCGAGCAGGCACGGGACGCAGAGGCGGCGGTGGAATTATTACGTGAGCCACCGACCAAAGCGGAGGCGGCGTTACGCGACGCGCTGGCGCAGTCGCTCGGGGACGCGGCGCGGCACGATAAAGAATTGGCTGATCGATTGAAGCTGCTCGCGGAACATCACCGCCAGCTTGAAGCAGGCCATGCAGACGGCAAGCGGACGGAGTTGCGCAAACAGGAGGCGGCACTCGGCACGCGGGCAGCGCAGGACGAGCGATTCGCACAGCTGGAGCGGCTGCAACAGCTGGCGAACCTGCCACCGGATGAGTTGCAACGCGAGTTGACGGCGGAGGTGCAGCGCAACCCCGCGATGCGCGAGGAACTGGCGCGGCTTTCCCGCGAGGCGGTGGACGGCGCGCAACAGCGTTTGCAGGAGGCGGCAGAAACGGAACGCGCGCTTGCGCGGCAGATGGAGGCGGCTGCAAACGCAGGCAAGAATTCATCGGAGCAGGCGCTCGCTCGCGCCGCCCAGCAACAGGGCGAGGTAGCTAACCAGTTGCGCGGTGCAGCGGAGCACTTGCAGCGCGCGAGTCGGAATGCGCAGGCGATGGGCAATCAACCAGCGGCCCAGTCGCTGCAGCAGAGTGCGCAGCAGGCGCAGGCCAGCACCGACATGGCGGACCGCGCGCGGCGGGCGGCGCAGGACGGCCAACAGTCGCCCATGCAAGCCGGGCAGAACGCAGCGCAGTTAGGCAATCAGCTCGAGCAACAAGGCGCGGGCCTGGCGCAAATGCAGGGCCAGATGAACGCTTCAAGTGGCAGCGAACCCAAGCCTCCGCAATCGGGTTCTGGTTCGCAGACTGCGGGACAAGAAGACTCCCGCCCACCCAGCCCGGGCCAGCAATCAGCTGGGCAGCAGAGTGCGGCTTCACAAGGCGGACAGTCGGGCAGTCAGGGACAATCGGGCAGCCAAGGACAGTCGGGTAACCAAGGACAGTCGGGCAGTCAGGGACAATCGGGCAGCCAAGGACAGTCGGGCAACCAAGGACAGTCGGGCAGCCAAGGACAATCGGGTAACCAAGGACAATCGGGTAACCAAGGACAATCGGGTAACCAAGGACAATCGGGTAACCAAGGACAATCGGGTAACCAAGGACAATCGGGTAACCAAGGACAGTCGGGTAACCAAGGACAGTCGGGCAGCCAGGGACAATCGGGCAGCCAAG
>VHDH01000109.1 GCA_016871445.1 Verrucomicrobiota bacterium
CGAGGCCCGCGCCGCGACGCCGTGTTGCTTAATGCCGCGGCCGCCTTATTCGTAGCCGGCCTGGCAAAATCCTTTTCCGCAGGCTGGGAACTGGCCGAGCAGGTGCTCGAGAGCGGCCAAGCTGCCGCAAAGCTGCGGGAATTAACCCGCCATTGAAGCCCCGCGCGCCAATGAGCCCCCAGCCGCCTGCCCTTCCGCCCAAGTTGCTTTCTCGAGCCGACGCACAAGTGTGCTTCTGGAGCAACCTCAGCATGCCGGGCCTTGGCTCGTGGCGCGCAGGTTGGCGCTTGTCCGGCGCGCTTCAACTGGCGTTGGCCGGCTGCGCCCTCGTGCTGGCGCTGGCCTGGTTTGCTTGGTTCTTGTCGGAGTGGGCGCGGGCCGGCAAGCTGCCCATGCTCGTTGTAATGGAAAATGACGGCCGCCTGCCGGCGGATTGGTTGAAATACCTGCTGCTTGGTCTTGGCAGCCTAATTTTCTTCAGCATCGCGATGGGCTGGGCCTTGATCACTAGCCTGTGCGTCCGCGCCGAGGCCTTACGCCATGAACCCCGATAAATTGCCGCCACCAACAGCCGTCCGCGCGTCGACCTCAACCATCCGGCGGGCACTACTTTCGCTTACTGGGCTCGCAGGTCTGATGGCCCTTGCTTGGCTGGCGATGCGCTTTTCGCTGCCGCTTCCAACCTGTCCGCTGCGCGCTGCGACGGATGTGCCCTGCCCGTGCTGCGGAAGCACACGGGCCTTCGCGGCGATGGCTCAACTGGATTTTTCTACCGCGCTGCGCATGAATCCGTTGGTTTCCCTCAGCGCACTCGGCGCGAGTCTGGTTTGGCTGCTATCACTTTTTTGCGGAGATCAATGGCTGAAACAGTTGGGTGCCGCGCTCATCGCCCATCCGGTTTTTAAGTGGCTCCTCGCGCTAGCCGTCGCAGCAAACTGGTTTTACCTTTGGCTTTACCTGCCGCGCTGAACTGACCGCCTTTTTGCTAGCGCAGGCTTGTGTCTAGTCGCCGGGTTCCCTTAGCTTAAGCAGGCATTTAGCAATAAGCATTACTATGGCACTCCGACTTGGCGATACCGCTCCGAACTTTCAGGCCAACACTACCGAAGGTCAGATAGACTTCCATCAATGGCTCGGCACCGGCTGGGGCATTCTCTTTTCCCATCCCGCCGACTACACGCCCGTCTGCACCACCGAGTTGGGCGCGGTATCCAAGCTCAAGGACGAGTTCGCCAAGCGCAACGTCAAGTGCATTGCCATCTCCGTGGACCCGGTGGACGCGCATCATGGCTGGATACGCGACATTAATGAAACGCAGGCCACCACGATGAACTTTCCCATCATCGCCGACCCTACAAAGACCGTTGCAGCACTCTACGACATGATCCACCCGAATGTGGATGACAAGGCCACTGTCCGGTCCGTCTTCGTCATCGGGCCGGACAAAAAAGTGAAGCTAACGCTCACCTACCCGATGTCCTGCGGGCGCAACTTCGCAGAGATTCTCCGCGTAGTGGACTCGCTTCAACTTACGTCGAAATTTAAGGTCGCTACACCCGCTGACTGGCAGGACGGTCAAGACTGCATCGTGACGCTCGCGGTGAAGGACGAGGAAATCCCCGCGCTGTTTCCTAAAGGCGCACGCAAGGTAAAACCCTACCTCCGCTATACACCGCAGCCGAACAAATAGGTAAATTTGCCCTGACTTAAGCCAGTCGAGTGTTCACAAATGAACCGGTGCGGTTCTTTGCAACTTAGCAAATCAAGCGCGTGACTCACATCGCCACGCAATTACGGTTTCTTTGTTTTGAGTCGTGCATGGTAATCGATAGAGTGACACGCTAAATACCTGAACGCATCGAATCCACTTCGATCACCCCTTGTGTCGCTGGATTGGTATTATTTTCCCAACGCCCCGACGCAATACAAATACTCTTTGCGGGACTCGGATTTCAACGCTACGCGCAGGTAAATACGACCGCCGCAAATCACAGGCGAAGCGAAGGCTTCCTCGCCGAGCTGGTTTTGGGCGAGCAGCTTAAATTCTTTCGGCGTGGCGGTGAATACGAAGGTTTTGCCATTCACATTTGACGCGTAGATGCGGTCGTCCACCATCACTGGGGACGCAAAGAAATCCCCGCCTAATCGCTCCTTCCACAATTCCTCGCCAGTGTCAGACTTCCAGCAGACCGCCACGCCCGCGTCCATCACGGCGAAAAGATGGCCGGCCTTGGCTATCATAGACGGCACGTAAACACGCGCCGGGTTTTGCCATGCCACCTTGCCCGAGCCATCGGCCAGCACGGCCAGGGTGTGATTCTTCGGATAGCCTCCGCTCGCAAAAACGCGCTCGCCATCCGTGACCATCGTCACGACGCACTCCTCGGTGGAGCCGTCAATTTCCCAGAGTTTCTTGCCCGTGAGCGGGTCGAGGCTCGTGAGCAGGTTTACGCCCGCCAGCACGGCTTGCGTGCGACCCGCCGCCTGCACGATGGCCGGCGTGGTGTAGTTCGCCACTTTCGGCCGGCTCACGCTCCAAATCGGCTCGCCGGTTTTTTGGCTTAATCCGGCGATGACTCCCCCTCCGCGATGGTCCGCGGAAACAAGCACCAACCCTGCGTGTAAAACTGGCGACGACGCGAAGCCTTGGTGGGCGATAAAGTCACAGACCTTCCGCTGCCAAAGCAGCTTTCCGGACAAGTCCAGCGCGCTCGTGTGAACCGCACCGCCGTTGAGGAAGTTGATGAACAACCGCTCGCCATCACAGGCCACGGTGGAAGACGCGGCGGTTGAATTCGCGTGCTTACCTGTTTCGGCATTAGCGGCGTGAACCTCGGTCTGCCAGACCAGCTTGCCCGTCTGGCGGTCGAGGCAGAGGACGGATTGCGCGCGCTTCACCGGGTCCGCCGTGGCGAGGTAAATGCATTCACCCACAACCGTCGGCGAACTATGCCCGCGTCCAGGCAGCGGCACTTTCCACAAGATGTTTTGCGTCTCACTCCACTCGGTCGGCGGGTTTTGCCCCGGCGCGGCGAGGCCATCGCGCGTCGGCCCACGCCAAGCCGGCCAGTCAGCCGAGGTGAGGGAGGCGGCCTGCAGGGCGGAGGCCATCGTGAGTGCGGCAGCGAGAAGCTGGCGGAACAGCGCAGGTCGAGTCATGTTAGCGGCGCAAGATTGATGGACAGGACAAGCAAGCGGAGCAAGGGCGCATAGCCTACGGCCGAGCGATTTTGGTTGCGCATGCCTATAATGTGCGGCGAGCACTCAAGCTTTGAGCCGTATGAGTAAATCTTTGCTCTCCACCGTTTCGCCGACTTGAGCAAAAATTTCAGATACCAAACCGTCGGCTTGCGCGTAAATGGTGGTCTGCATCTTCATGGCTTCCATCGTGACGAGCTTGTCGTCCTTTGCCACCTTCGCTCCGACGCCGACAGCGAGGCTGGTGATGACGCCGGGGATGGGGGCGGCGACTTCCAGCGGGTTCGCCGGGTCAGCCTTCACGCGAGATCTAGCCTTCGGCGCGACGCTCTTATCGAGGATGTGCGTCTCTCGGGTCATGCCGTTTAGTTCGAAAGTCACTGTGCGCCGACCGTCTTTGTCAGGTGCGCCGAGGTTCACGAGCTTGATAAAGAGCGTCTTGCCCTCCTCGATGCTTACACTGACTTCCTCGTCAGGCTTAAGGCCGTAGAAGAATGCGGGCGTGGGTAGCACGCTCACGTCGCCGAAGTCGCGCTGAAGCTTCGCGAATTCCCCGAAGACCTCGGGATACATGAGGTGGCTGAATAGATCGTCATCCGTCACATCGCGCTTTAGTTTATTAGCAAGTTCCTCGCCCACTTTTTTGAAGTTGGTTGCGGGCATATCCTCGCCGGGGCGAACAGTGATGGGCTTCTGCCGGCCAAGGACGACTTTCTGAACGTCAGCCGGCCACCCGCCCATCGGCTGACCGAGGCCGCCGGAGAGCATATCAATTACACTGGCGGGAAATGGCACGCTGCCCGGCTCGAGGTTGACCACATCAGCGGGTTTGATGCCGCGCGAGATGAGGAACATCGTCATGTCACCAACCACTTTGCTGCTGGGCGTGACTTTCACGATGTCGCCGAAGAGCTGATTGACCTCGGCGTAAGTGCGGGCGATTTCACGCCAGCGGTTAGCCAGCCCAAGGCTGGCGGCCTGTTCCTTAAGGTTCGTGTATTGCCCGCCGGGCATCTCGTGCAGGTAGACCTCCGCGCTGCCGGCCTTGGGCGCGGTGTCAAACGGTCGATAATACTCTCGCGCCAGCTCCCAATAATCGGAGAACTCATTGAGCGCGTCGAGATCCAGCTTGGTGTCACGCGGCGTGTTGTGCAGCGCGGCGACGACGCTGTTCAAA
Organism: Verrucomicrobiota bacterium; assembly: GCA_016871445.1. Classification (GTDB taxonomy): domain Bacteria; phylum Verrucomicrobiota; class Verrucomicrobiia; order Limisphaerales; family SXTU01; genus SXTU01. The sequence continues at coordinate 4,376 of VHDH01000109.1, forward strand.
TTCGGCTGGCTGGTGCTGCCGCTCATGCTGGCGATGGCGAGATCCACCACGTCCACGCCCGCATCAGCCGCACGAAGAACTGAACTCGCATTGATGCCGCTGGTGTCGTGCGTATGGAAGTGGATGGGCAGGCCAACGGCTTCCTTGAGCGCCTTGACGAGCTTGTGCGCCGCGTAGGGACGGCAGAGTCCGGCCATGTCCTTGATGGCAATCATGTGCGCGCCCATGCGCTCCAACTCCTTGGCCAGCTCGACGTAATACTTGAGTGAGTATTTGTCGCGTCTCGAGTCGAGGATATCGCCGGTGTAACAGACGGTGGCCTCGCAAATCGCGTGCGTGTCCTGCACCGCCTCCATCGCGGCACGCAGGTTCGGCGTGTAGTTAAGCGAGTCAAATACGCGGAAAATATCCATGCCGGACGCGGCGGCATGCCGGACAAAGCCGGCGACGACGTTGTCAGGATAGTTGGTGTAACCCACGGCATTGCTGCCACGGAATAGCATCTGAAAACAGATGTTGGGCACGCGCTTGCGCAACTCGCGCAGTCGCTCCCATGGGTCCTCATGCAGGAAGCGCATCGCCGTGTCGAAGGTCGCGCCGCCCCACATCTCCAGCGAGAACAGGCCCGGCGCGCGGCGGGCGAGGGCGTCTGCCACGGCAAGCATGTCGTAGGTGCGCACACGCGTGGCCATGAGCGACTGATGCGCGTCGCGAAAGGTCGTGTCCGTGATCAGGAGGCGCTTCTGCTTGAGCGTCCACTGGGCGAACTTCTTCGGTCCGAGCTTGTGCAGCAGGTCGCGCGTGCCGTTGGCGGGAACTTGCTTGTGATCGTAGGCTGGCGGCTGCGCGGGCGCGAAGGGCTTCTCAGGTCGAAACCCTTTCGCGTGAGGATTGCCGTTCACAATAACATTACCGAGGAAGTTCAACAGCTTCGAAGCCCGGTCTTTGCGCGACTTGAACTGGAAGAGTTCCGGCGTGTTGTCAATTAGGGTGGTTGTGGCCTGCCCACTGCGGAAGGTGGGGTTATGAATTAGGTTTTCGAGAAACGGGATGTTCGTCTTTACACCTCGAATGCGAAACTCGCGCAGCGCACGGTCTGTGCGCTGGAGTGCCATCTCGAATGACTGCCCGGAGCTCGTGACCTTAACCAGCATCGAATCGTAAAACGGCGTAATGACCGCGCCCGCGAAACCCATGCCACCATCGAGCCGCACGCCGAAACCGCCCGCGCTGCGGTAAGTTAGAATTTTGCCGTAGTCCGGCGTGAACTTGTTTTCCGGATCCTCGGTGGTGACGCGGCACTGCACTGCAAAGCCGTTGCGCGGGATCTGATTTTGCGGTGGCATCCCGACTTCCGGCCCATGCAGTGGATAACCCTGAGCGATAAGAATCTGCGCGCGCACGAGATCGAGGCCGGTGATGACCTCGGTGACGGTATGTTCGACCTGGATACGAGGGTTCATCTCGATAAAGAACCACTCGTGCTTGTCTAAATCGTAGAGGAATTCAATGGTGCCGGCGTTATCATAACGCACCTCGTAAGCCATGCGCGCCGCGGCGGCACACAGCTCCTTGATGACTTGCTCCGGTAGGCCAAAGGACGGCGCCACCTCGACAACCTTCTGGTGCCGGCGCTGCACTGAGCAGTCACGTTCGTGGAGATGAATAACGTTCCCATGCTGGTCACCGAGAATCTGCACCTCGATGTGCTTCGCGTTAGGGATGTACTTCTCCAGAAAGACCGCCGGATTGCCAAACGCCCGGCCCGCCTCCGCCTGTGCCTCATCGAGTAAGTTTGCCAAGTCCGAGGCCTTGTGCACTACGCGCATCCCGCGTCCGCCGCCGCCGAAAGCCGCTTTGATGATCAGCGGAAAACCAATCTCCTTGGCCAACTTCAGCGCTCCGGCACGCTCAGAAATGGGTTCTTCCGTGCCGGGCAGCGTGGGTACACCAATCTTTTGTGCCAGTGTTCGCGCCGCCGTCTTGTCGCCCATCATTTCCAAAAGCTCAGGGCGAGGCCCGACGAAAGTGATGCCCGACTTGGCACATGCGCGAGCGAAAGCCGCGTTTTCCGAGAGGAATCCATAACCTGGGTGAATTAGGTCCACCCCGCGCTCCTTCGCCAGAGCCACAATACTCTCGATGTCCAGATACGCGCCGACCGGTCCCTTCCCCTGCCCTACCAGATACGCCTCGTCCGCTTTAAAGCGATGCACGCCAAACCGGTCCTCCTGCGCGTAAACAGCCACCGTGCGCAACCCTAACTCCGTTGCCGCGCGAAAGATGCGGATGGCAATCTCAGAACGGTTGGCCGCCATCAGCTTGCTGAACGTCTTCGGCCCAGCCGGGAGGGAGGCTGCCTTCGAGGAAGAACTCCTCTTGGCGTTACGGCGTGAAGTCATAATCGTGAATACCCTATGAGACAGCGTGTACTTGTCCAAACTTAGAAGCACACCCACCTACAAAAAACGCTGCCGAGGAGATATTCTATTTCCGCCTCAAGGATGTGAAGCGAAATAACTATTGCGAGTGAAGTTTAGCGGCTTACTGATGCCCTCTGCGGCGGAGCCGCCGCCCGCAAGTCCGCCACACACTCCACATGCTGCGTTTGCGGGAACATGTCGTGCGGCGTCACGCGCGCGAGCGTGTAAGCCCCATCCGCGCATAAAACCTGCAAGTCCCGCGCAAGCGTGGCGGGATGGCACGACACATAAATCACCTGCTGGGGATGCGCCCGACGGATGCGCTCTAGCGCCGGGCGCGGGATGCCCGTGCGGGGCGGGTCCACCACCAACGTCGTCGGCTCGCCGGGATGCCGCGCCAGCAGGCCGCCAAGGTAATCCTCCGCCGCGCCGCCCACGAACTGCCCGTTCGTCACCCCGCGCAACGCCATGTTCTCCTTCGCCGCCTTGATCGCCAGCCCGTCATACTCCACGCCCACAAACGAAGTTACCAAGTCTGCCAACTCCAGCGCGAAGAAGCCCACACCGCAGTACGCATCAATCAGCCGACGCGACCCTGCCTCGCGCAACCGCTCACGCACCGTTGCCACCAGCTTTGGCAACAAGAAGAAATTATTCTGGAAGAACGAATCACGCGGCACCACCCAGCCCTCCGGCGTCACCCGCAACGTCACCTTCAAGCCCCCGCGCGGCGGCGGATTCGCAATCACCTTCTGCAAATCTTCGTTCAGCCCGGGCTCTGCGATGGCGCACTCGTTGATGCTCACCACAAATTCGTTATCACAGCCCAAGAATCCCAACTCGATGCGCTGCCGCCGCCTGTTCCATTGCGTCCGCACCATGATGCGATTCCGGTAGCCGTAAGGTTCCGGGCACGGCACCACTGGATCAATCACCGCGCCGCTGAGCCCACCCACACGCTGGAAGAGGTCCGCGATTTGCTTGTGCTTCGCCCGCAACTGCGTGGCGTATGCGACATGCTGATACTGACACCCCCCACACTCGCCAAAATACTTGCAACGCGGCTCCACCCGGTCCGGCGACACCGTGACCACCCGCACCAGCCGCGCGCGCGCGAACTTTTTCTTCACCTCCGTCACTTCCGCCTCAACCACCTCACCGGGAATTACAAACGGCACGAACACTACCAACTCACCCGCTCGCCCTACGCCCTCGCCGCCGAAGGCGAGATCGTGAATCGTCACCGTGATGAGTTGTCCCGGCGACAAAGCTGGCGCGTCAGCAGTCACCTGGGGAGAATCACGCGGAGCGCAGACTGGAAGCAAGGCCGCGACGGACTTTCACCACGGGAACCTCCCGCAAATTCAAAACGGCAACTGATTACGATGCCCACCTTGGCCACCTTGAATCTACGGTGCTGAAGTCAGCAACTACTTCTTGCCTCACTTCGTTTACTTATGGATTTGGCCCGCCAAGCGGGAAAGTTACCGAGTCACGGCACCACATTGATGGTGTGCAAGATGTCTTGTTTGAACTCAACTCCCGCGGCTGTCTTGAGCTGAAATTTGAGGAGTTGCTGGTTCACCGGCTGGAGGTCGGTGATAGCTAGGGTTACGGTCTTGCCATCGGCCGAGAGTTTAGCAGCGGTGATGTCGAGCTTGTCGTGGCCGCGTTGCTCTTTGCCGTCGGCGCCTTTGGTGAGCTTAAATTCGGGGGAACCGTAGTTGCTGGTGCGTTGGTAATTCCAGCGTTCGCCAGAGTAGTTTTGCACGTCCTCGGCGACGGCTTTTTCAAGGGGTTGCGTGAAGGTGAGGGCGACGCCGGCTTTCGACACGTTGAGCTTGGCGATGGACATAACGGATTTGCCGGTGTAGCGGATCCGATCGAAGCCGCCTTCCTTCGCGGCGTTGCTCTGCCAGCCTCGCAGGCCGGCGTTATAGAGCTGTCCGTCGGCGGGGTTGAAGCGCGGCCGCATCGCGGAGGAGGTAAGCTTGACGGGAATTTTCACCACGCCGCCTTGCGGCTGACCGCCGATAAATTCTTTCAGCACGAGGTAAATGCTGGACTGGCCGTAGGAGCAATGGAGGAGTTCGCCGCTGAACGGGCCCCACTTGGTGCTCGTGACCCAGGCCTGACCACCGCCGGAGTTATCCCAGCTCTTCGCAAGCCAGCAGAGCGGTTGGCTGAAGGTCTTCACGTCGCGGCCGTGCGCAAGATCCTCGACGCCGTAAAAGCCGCCGGGCTTGACCCAGTTGACGGGGCACATCGGCACCCAGGTGCCCTCGTTGTCGCCAGTTGTCAGTTCGCCGTTGGGACCAACGCCGATGCCCGTGGGCGCGCGCAGCCCCGTGGCGACGACTTCGAGCTTGTGGCCGTATTTGTCCACCTTCAGCAAACAGCCGGCGTGCGCGGAGATTTCGCCGTTGCCGCCGCCGCCGCCGAAGCCGCGTCCGCCGCCTTTCACGGGGCCGGCCTTGGCCATGTAGAAGTTCCCTTCCTTGTCTGTGTGCAGGTCGAAAGTGAACTCGTGGAAGCCAGGAGAACTGGTGATGTCGTCATTGAAAGTCTCATAGACATCGCAGGAACCGTCGCCGTCGAGGTCTCGGTAGCGGGTGATTTGGTCGCGACCCGAGGTATATATCACGTCGTCCACAATCTTGAGGCCCAGCGTCTCGAAGCCGCCGCTGGCGAAGCGCTTCCAGGTCAGCTTTTCCAGCTTCTCGTCGAGGCCGCTGACAATCCACACGTCGCCGTCCCAGGTGGAGAGCGCAGCGCGCTTGCCGTCGCCGAAAAAGTCCATGCCACCGAAACGAACGCGACGTTTCCATGGGTTCGGGACGGGCGGGGTGATAACATCCTGCACGTATGCACCGTCCGGCGTGCTACTCGCGGCGAGGACGCCGTTGGTGACGACGGCTTCGGGCCAGTGGGCTTTGCCAGCTTTAGTGGCATCATTGAGGCGCGGTGCGCCCTGCGCGAGCGCGGCCACCTTGCCGGCACTGGCCGCATCCGTTTGCGCGATGACGAGTTTGAAGGCTCCACCAGTGACCCCAGAAGGTAGGCGCAGTATCACACGCGAAGTGTTGGCGAGCTCGAGTTTTGCATTTTTTGGGGCGCCACTCACAGCGACGACTGTCACTTGACCGCTTTTGGCGGTGAGCGTGGCTTGGTTGCCCTCAATCTTACCTTGCGCACCGTCCACCTCGCAAACAGCGGCCAGAAGTTCCTTCGCGTTTTTCCCGAGCGAGATGTTCCGCACAAAGGCCGTAACCCCATCTCGTTCGATAATTTCCGCACGCTCTTTGATGGGCGTGCCAAGAACTTCGTAACTGATGGTCACTTCCATGCCGTGAACTTGTAACGCCGACACACGGCCCCACGCGCGCGGAAGTGGACCGTAAGGTTCCTTACGCGGGTCCTTAAAGGAGCCGTCGGCATCCGCCCAGCCGGGCATCACGGCGAGGCCCCATTGCTGCTCGCCGACCAACTCGGGATGCCCGCCGTGCGAGCCATCGAACGTCACGCCCTTAGTGGAGACAAAGCCGCCCGTCCACCCCGCGCTCCAGCGCAGCAAATCCTGATCAAAGCAAATCGCTGCGTTGGTGCCGAGGCGGATGGCGATGCCTTTGTTGGCCTTGTTGCCGGCGGGAAATTTCGCGCCGATGCAGGCTTTCTGGAACGGGAAGTC
>VHDH01000110.1 GCA_016871445.1 Verrucomicrobiota bacterium
GCGTGGCAGCCGCTGACGTTTGGCGGCGTGGTTGCGTTGACACGGGCTAGCTGGACGCGGCTTTTGCTAGTGCAAGCGGCCGTGGCCGTGGCGGTGGCCGTGGCCGTGCTCATGGTGCTGGGGCGCGGCTGGTTTCCCGCGGTAACGGACGCGGTACACGCGCTGACGGATTTCGGATCCGTGCGCGGCGGCCGGCTGGCGTGGCCGCGAGCCGAAGCGGTGGTGCTGGCGCAGAACCGCTTTCTCGGCCTCGCAATTGACCTCGAGGAAAACGGCGAGGCGGGACAAATCGCGGACTTGCAGGTCGAGTTCACGCGGGAACGCATCAAGTTGGTGTCGCTGCTGGGCTACGCTTCGCTACCTTATCCAGTGGAGATGGAGATCGAGCTGAACCGGCAGGTGCTCGATCCTTGGTGGAACGCGTGGCGACCGGCGTTTTTCTTCGCGGGCGGATTGGGAGCGGTGGCGTGCCTGTTCGTAAGCTGGGGCTTGCTGGCGACGTTGTATGCGGTGCCGGTGCGGATCTTAGCAGGTTTAGCGGGGCGCGCGGCATCGACTGGGAAGTGCTGGCGGGTGGCGGCGGCAGCTCAGCTGCCGGGCGCGCTGTGGTTGGGTGGGGCAATCCTGCTATACGCAGCGGAGCGACTGTCGTTGGCTGGGCTGGGCTTGGCGTTCGGGCTGCACTTCGTAATCGGTTGGGTGTATTTGATAGGCGCGCCGTTCTGCCTGCCGCGCAAGGACGACGCTGCGCCCGCCGCGGGCGCGAATCCGTTCACGCCAGCTCCACCCGGGGGGAAGACGGCTCCACCGCCGGAACCAACGGGCAAAAATCCCTTCCAAGGTGGCCCACGCACATGAGCATGGTTGCGCCGCTGCCGTGTTTCGCTAGGCTTTGCGTCATGATTTTTACGGCGTGCCGTCGCCTCGCCTTCGGCCTGCTCCTGCTGTTGTCAGGCACGGTGGGCTGCATCCCGACGCGGGATAACGGCGGGGACGAGGAGCGCGAGCCGCATTTTCAGCGCGGGCGCGAGATGTCCCGAGCACAGGACTTTCGCGGCGCGGCTGAAGCCTTCGAGCGTGCGGTTGAGGCGAACCCGCGCTCAGGGGCGGCGCACTTCGAATTGGGCCTGCTCTACGAGACACGGCTCAACGATCCAGCGGCGGCTGTCTTCCATTTCGAACGGTTTCTCAAGCTACGACCAACCTCAGACAAGGCCGACGTGGCCCGCCAGCGCGCGACCAGCTGTAAGATGGAGTTGGCCAAGTTATTCCTCATCGCTCCCAACACGCCATCCGTGCAGAAGGAAATGGATAAACTCAGGGGCGAGATCGAGCGGTTGGGTTTGGAAAACCACCAGCTCCGTCGACATGTGGAAGTGCTCACCGCACAGGCAGCTGCGCGCGGCGTGCTGACGACTGCGGCGCCGCCCGCCGTGGCGTCCTCAAAACAGGCCCCGGCGCCGCCAACACCCGTGCCCATAGCGACGAAATCGCCAGGGTCACCAGTCACGCCGTCGTCCACACGCACACACACGGTGAAGGCGGGTGAAATTCCTGAGACGATCGCGCGGCGCCATGGCGTGAAGGTTGAGGCCTTGCTCGCGGCCAATCCCGGCCTTGATCCTAAGCGGCTCAGGATCGGTCAGACGTTGAACTTACCCGCGCCATGAGCTTTCCGGTGAACCGCCCGAGGGGGCACCCTAAAATTTGGGCAGGACAAGGATCGAGCCCGAATGCCGAAATCCGAAGGCCAAATCGTGATTCCGAAGTTCGAAATCCAAGTTCCGCAAGCAGTGTGAGCGTCCGACCCGCCGGTTGGACTCCGGCGCCCTCCCCTTACCGCCTAGCATGAAACGCCTTGTCTTTCTCGCGATCACCGCATTTTTCCTCACGATGAACGTGCTATTGTGGCGTTCGGAGTTTCGCGCACAAGGCGAGGGCAACCCTGTGCCGTTGGCTGCAGTGTGGGAGCGCATTCTCCGCGCACCAGACGACTCCGACCTCGAGATTTTTCACCAGAAACGGAAAATCGGCCACCTGCGTTGGGCGGCAAACACGGGCGATTCCGCCATCACCAATGCGCCTAACGCGAGTGACGATCTGCAGGAGGGTATGGTGCGCAAGGTCAGCGGCTACACCATTGACATCCTGGATGGCCGGCTTGACTTGGGTGAGAATTTCAAACGGGTTCGGTTCACGATGAACACCACGTTCAATCCGAACCATCAATGGCAAACCTTCAACCTCCAGTTCATCCAGCGCCCAGCGACGCTCGAAGTTAACGCCTCTGCCCACAACGAAACGCTCATGCTGGCTTATCGGCAGGGCGAGGACCTGGTGTCACGCACGCTCACGTTCGCACAACTCCGCGAGCCGACAAAGCTATTACAAGAACTAGCCGGCCCGGTACCGCTGGGTTTACTCACGGGGGGACTGCTCAGCGGCCTTGGCGGCGGCGGGCCGGGCGCGGAACTGGTCGCCTTGCCCGTATTGCAAAAAGTTTCGCTCGGCCTCCAGTGGGACTCGCGGCAGGACTGGCTCAAGGTGGGCAGTGCCAAGCTGCGCTGCTACCGCTTGCACGCGCGCCTGCTGGAGAAACACCAGGTGGTCATTTACGTCAGCCGCGTCGGCGAAATCCTCCGCGTCGAGCTGCCCGACGGCTATATGCTGCAAAACACACGGATGCTCTTACTGTGAGCTATTCCTTTCCTCTTGCTCTCGATTTACGCTGCGCCTTATCCGCAGCAACGCTAGTAAAAGGGCAAATTTTCGGCTGAAACTAAGCTTAGTAGGATAGACCGCTGCATGATTGAACTCCGCAACCTTACCAAACGGTTTGGCGAACTGACCGCTGTGAACGACGTGACGCTGACCGTCCATCGTGGCGAATTCTTCGCCGTGCTCGGGCCGAACGCCGCTGGTAAAACTACTACGATCAAAATGATCACCGGCTTGATCAAGCCGACCAGCGGCGCGGTGCGCGTGGCGGGTTTCGACGTGCAGGCCGAGCCGTTGGAGGTGCGCCGTCGGCTGGCCTACGTGCCGGACTTTCCATTCCTCTATGAAAAACTCACGCCATGGGAGTTCTTTCGCTTCATCGGCCAGCTCTTTCAAATGGCGGACGAGCGTATCGAAGCTGCGGCGCGCGGGCTGATCCCGCGCTTTAATCTAGAGGATTATCTGCGCAAACCCATTGAGGGCCTCTCGCACGGCACGCGTCAGCGCGTCGCCATCGCCGCCGCGCTGCTGCACGATCCCGAGGTGTTCGTGATTGACGAGCCAATGGTCGGCCTCGACCCGCATCACGCGCGCGTGGTGAAGGACATTTTGAAGGAACGGTCACGTACGGGCATGACGGTATTCCTCTCGACACATCAATTGAGCGTGGCGGAAGAGATGGCCGACCGCATCGGCATCATGCACCAAGGCAAATTCGTCGCCGTCGGGACGAGCGAAGAATTGCGCCGGCAGAGCGGCTCTGATGGCGTGTTAGAGCACTCGTTTCTCGCGCTCACGCGACAGGAGGCAAACCTGAGCGAGGAAAAGGCAACGGGTGCGAAAAGAGCGTGACCCGGGCGGGGCGCTCTCCTAGCTTCCGCGCCATGCCAACGTGGCGGGAACGCGCGGATAACTTTTGCGAGCATGGTATTCTCTGCCTAGTTGTCGCGTTGCTCGTTATCGGACCGCTGCTGCTCGGCGGGGCGCACGCCGAGTTCTTTGCGGTGATGGCCGGACTGGGCGTAGCCGCACTGTTGCTATGGGTGGTGCGGTTGTGGGTCGCGCCGGAGCCGACGGTATTCTGGCCGCCACTGGCATGGGTAGTAGTAGCTGCGCTAGGGTACGCATTGGTGCGCGGCCATTACGCCGTGCTGGAATACACGACCCTCGGCGAACTGTTGCGGCTGGGGCTTTGCGGGGTGGTCTTCTTCGTCGTGCTCAACAACCTCGGACACCGCCACACGGCGGGTTGGGTGACGGGCGCGCTGATGGCGGTGGCAGCCTTCGGGGCGATGTATGCCATTTTTCAGGCACTCACCAGGTCTTCGCAGGTCTGGCACTTCGCGCGGGCCGAGGGATACATCGGGCGAGGCTCCGGCACCTACATTTGCCCAAATCATCTCGCGGGCCTCTTGGAAATGGCGCTACCACTCGGCCTGGCGCTCCTGTTCCTCGGGCGCATCGGACACATGGCGCGGATCGTGACCGGCTACGCCGTGCTGGTAATGGTGGCGGGGCTGGCTGCCACACAGTCGCGCGGCGGCTGGGTGGCAACAGCGCTTGCACTGCTGGTGTTCTTCGCCGTGCTGCTCAGACAGCGCGGGCTGCGCGTCCCAGCGTTGTTGCTCTTACTCATGCTGGGCGGTGCAGCGGTGTGGTTTATTGCGGAAGTTCGCGTGTCGTCGGAACGCATCCGCCAAGCTCTCGGCGATGAACAGCTCAATGATGTCCGCCTCTACATCTGGCCCGTGGCGACACGCATATGGCACGAACATTTTTGGTGGGGCGCGGGGCCTGGGCACTTCGATCCTTTGTTCCGCCAGTTTCGCAGCTTACATGTGCAGGCCCGCCCTGACCGCGTACACAATGACTACCTGAACCTGCTGACCGACTATGGATTGGTCGGGATGATTATCGCGCTGTTCATGCTGGGCTTGATCGCATGGACGATCCTCCGCGTTTGGCCGCACGTGCAGCGGGAGGGGGACGACTTCCGCGCGCAGCAGAGCAATCGCGCCGCGTTCGTACTCGGCGCAGGCACGGGCGTGCTGGCACTGTTATTTCACGCGTTTGTGGACTTCAACTTTCACATGCCCGCCAACGTCGTGGCTTTCACCGCGTTAGTCGCGCTGTTGGCTGGGCATCTGCGCCACACACCGCAGAATTTTCGCGTCCCCTTGCACCTGCTGGGACGCGGGGCCGTGACGGTGGCCGCACTGGCGGTGGCCGTTGTGCTTGGACACGCGGCGGCCCGGCGCGGGCTGGAGGAACACCTGCTGCGCCGGGCCAGCGATCCCCGCACTAACCGCGACGAGCAGTTCGCGCTGCTGCAACAGGCACACGCGCTCGAGCCGACCAACCCGGACACGCACTTCGCCCTCGGCGAGGTGTTGCGTGTGACCGCATGGGAAATGCCGCCCGGGCAGCAAGACGGAGTGCGCGCCGCCATGCCATGGTTCGAAAGTGTTTGGCGGCTCAACCCCTACGACCCCTTTTCGCGCCTTCGTTACGGGATGTGCCTAGATTTGCTGGGCGAGCGCGAGAGTGCCACGCGACATTTCCTGCGCGCGCTAGAACTGGACCCGGTGGGGGCGTTCACGCTCTCACACGTCGGTTGGCATTACATACAGTTGGAGGACTGGGCCAACGCGCGCAAATACCTCCGCCGCGCTGCCGAGATGCCCGGCGCGGACTACACCATCCCAAACACTTACCTGCCGGTAGTGGAGGAAAGGCTGACTGAGCAAGAACGGCGAACAAAGGCCAAGTGAGTTTTCCACTAGCCCGCGCGTCACTTCCCGCCACCAAGCAACTCGTGGCCGCGACGCAGTAATGCCTCCGTGTCCTGCCAACCGAGGCACGCGTCAGTGATGGAAACGCCGTAACGCAGTTGTTTCAAGTTGGCTCCTAACGGTTGGCTGCCCTCCTCTAGGTTGCTCTCCAGCATTACGCCGATGACCGACGGACTGCCCGCCGCGCGCTGCTCAATGATGTGCTCCCACACCGTCTGCTGGCGCGTGTGCTTCTTGCCCGAGTTTGCGTGACTGCAATCCACGATCAGTGCGCCGGGGAGACCGGCATCGCAGAGTTGTTGCACCGCGTCGGCAATGCTGCGTTCGTCGTAGTTCGGCGCGTGCTTGCCGCCGCGTAGCACGACGTGTCCCCATTGGTTGCCTGTGGTCTGGATGATGCAAGTGCGCCCGTCAGGGTCAATGCCGAGAAAACTATGCTCGTGGCGGGCCGCTTTCATCGCATTGACGGCGGTTTCCAGACAGCCATCCGTGCCGTTCTTAAAACCCACGGGCATCGAAAGCCCACTGGCCATCTCGCGATGTGTTTGCGATTCCGTCGTGCGCGCGCCCACCGCCGCCCAGCTCACGAGGTCGGCAAGATATTGCGGCACCACCGGATCGAGAAACTCTGTGCCCGCCGGCATCCCAAGCCCAACGATGTCCAGCAACAGTTTGCGCCCGACCTTGAGGCCCGCCTCGATATCGCACGAACCGTCAAGGTACGGATCGTTGATAAGGCCCTTCCAGCCGAGGATTGTGCGCGGCTTTTCAAAATACACGCGCATCACGATCTCCATCCGGTCGGCGAATTCTTGCCGTAGCGGCAGCAGGCGTCGCGCGTAGTCCACCGCCGCCACGGGGTCGTGGATAGAGCACGGCCCCACGATCACCAGTAATCGATTATCCTTACGGTCGAGAATGCTCTGCACCGCATGTCGGCCAGCGACGATCGTCTGGATAACCTCTGGGGTGAGGGGAAGTAAATCGGCTAGATGGCGCGGCGTGAGGATGGGCCGCGTAGCCTGGATGTGCCAATTATGCGTGCTCTGCATTAATGCCCCATCGGCTTAACTCGCCATATGGGGGAATCATTTTGCCGTAATCGACCATCGCCCCGCAAGCGGGGATTCATGAGGCTGTCAGGCGCGTGCTGCTAGTGGGATGGCAGCGTGAAGGGTCAATCGGGCCGTCAGGCTTCTTGGAGAAGAACGGGCATGGAGCGACGCTCACTGGCGAGATGAAGCAGAGACTTCAAAGTATCGGCCCAGCAGTCGCGCGAAAGGCAACGGCACACAGTAGGCGAAAAGGCACTTTAGTTTACGGAGTCATAAATGCCGGTAGCGAGGCGCGACTTGCGAGGGAGCATTCGAGATGAGGAAAACGAGACTGATTAGTAACTTAACGAATCAGCAACTTGACGCGCGGCGTAAGGCAAAACTCAGCAAGTGTAAGGGTGCTAGGAAAACTTCGCCTCAATTCTCCAACTTGTAGTGGCGCAAACCGCTCAGTTGAGCCGCAATGCGCACAACGAATAGAGGATTATTGATCAAATAGCGCGGGCCGAGCCGACGCGGCTCGCAGCATAGACGGTAAAACCATTCCAGACCAGCTCGTTGTATCCAACGTGGCGCTTGCGTAACGTTGCCGGAAAGAATGTCGAACGCCGCGCCCACACCCAGCATCACCGTGACATCAAGGCGCGGCAAAAACTCCGCCATGAAACGCTCCTGCTTCGGCGTACTGAGGCCGACCCAGAAAAAATCCGGGCGCGCCGCCGCGACCTGCGTGGTCAGCATGGCTTGCTCGGCTTCATTCAGCGGACGAAAAGGCGGCTCGCAGGTGCCCGCGATGACCAGACCAGGGAATTTTTCCGTGAGCACGCCGCGGAGCTTTTCCGCCGTGCCGTTGCTGCCGCCATAGAGAAAGTGCCGCCAGCCGCGCGCGGGTGATTCGCGCATGACCAGCGTCATCAAGTCAGGTCCATACACACGGTCCATCGCCCGATAGCCCGCAAGTCGGCCAAGCCAGACCATCGGCATGCCGTCGGGCGTGACGAGGAAGGCGCGGTTATGAATGCGCCGTAAATCTGGGTCCACCTGTGCCTCGCTTACGCCATGGACGCCAGTGACGCACACGTAGCCCTTTCGACGTGCGTTGACCGCATCCGCAAGCGCGTTGACCGCCGCCGGTAGGTTCAGCATGGAGACGCCGACGCCAAGGACGTTTACGCGCGGCGGTGACTCGGGAGCGGAAACGTTCACGTAAAGAGATAATCACCGCAAAGACCGGAGCACGCAAAGCTGCAAATCGCAGCGTGTAATTAAATCGTCACCTGGTTTTTTCCGGCCGTGTACATCCCAGTCGTTGATTGCTCATACATCTACCCGCTCCTGCGGCCGTACCGCTCGTTACCTACAGCTTAATTGCTCCGGAGCAGGCGGAAATTTTACATCAAATGTCCGAGCGCTCACACAGTCAGTTGCCGTTCGCGCGCGGTCACTTGCCAGCGTTCGCTGGCCTGGCCGGCACGCACCGTGGTGACAAAGGAGTGCAAGGCAACCGTTGGACAGACATGCCGTGGCACACCATAAAGCACGTCTCCCACAACGAATTCATTGGCACGGGCGGTCTCGACCACCAAATGTTCCTCGCTTTGCATCACCGCCGTCGCTTCCGGGAGGTTTAAGAACTGCACCCGCGGATGAGGGTTCTCTGCAGCGACGGCTTTGTGCCCGAGATCTAGGCAGAGCCGGTTGTCTCCGGGCTTGCTAATGACACGCGTGGCAAGAATTGCTGCCGGCAAAAAAACAAGATCTGGCAGCATTTTCTCATAACCAAAGTCCCATAAAACACAGGTGCCGGGGCTGCATTCCACGTCGGCGCGCCGTGCATGAATCGGAAATGTAGGGGTGCCTCCGGCGACGATGTTGGGCACCGCTAATTTCGCCGCGTTTAATTCCATGCGCAACTGCTCGACCGCGGTCCACTCTCGTTCGCACTGCTCGGTGCGCTTGGCTAGATCAGTCACGTGGTTGTGGCCGTCGTAGCAGTGCAAGCCCGCCGCGCGTAACCCCGGCGTGCTGCCGATAAGCCGATACAATTCGAATGCGTTTCGACCGGGCGAAATCCCCGTGCGGTGCATCCCCATGTCCACATCGAGGTAAAGGTCAAGAACGCGTCCCGCCGTTGCGAAGGCGGCGCCCAACGCGCGGATCGCGTCCGCGTCGTCCGCTACGGCGGCGAACTTCGTCCCGGGAAACTTCTGCGTCAGCGCTAGCAGTCGCACGACGTTTGGTCCAACCGGCTGGTACGCCAGCAGCACGTCTGGCGCGCCTGCGCCCGCTGTCATCTCCGTCTCCGCGATCGTGGCGCACTTAAACTTAGTAATGCCCAGCCCAAGCTGAAGCCGGATGAGTTCGGGCATCTTGTGTGTCTTCATGTGCGGACGCAGCCGCGCTACGCCACCTGCGCTGGTAATCATCCGCCGCACGTTCTCCGCTACCCGGTCGGGATAAACGAGCAGGGAAGGTGAAGGGACCACGCCCATATTGGCGACACGGTACCAATCAGGATTCATGGGCTGAGAATCGGGGAAAGCCCCCCAGGGCGGAAGGGAAAATTCTTCGCTCGCCATTCAAACCTGCGAGTCACCGGGCGAGTTCGAAGACAGCCTCAACCTCCACCGCAACGTTGCTGGGCAGGGAGGCAACACCTACGGCACTGCGGGCGCCGAGGCCGCGCTCACGACCAAACACGTCGAGCATCAGCTCGCTAAAGCCGTTGACGACCTGCGGTTGGTCTTTGAAGCCGGGCGGACAGTTTACCATACCCAACACCTTCACCACACGTCGCACACGATCAAGGCTACCGAGCTCTTGTCGCAACGACGCAAGAACGGCCAGCCCACATTGCCGCGCGGCGGCTTTGCCTTGTGCGACGGTGAGTTCCTCGCCCACGCGGCCGGTGATGAGTTGGCCGTCCGCCGCGCGCGAGATGTGGCCGGAGACGAACGCGAGGTTCCCGCTGACGACGACGGACGTAAGCGTGGCTGTGGGACCGGGCTTGCTCACGGCTGGCAGCGTGAGCTTCAGCTCCGCTACGCGGCGTTCAATGGTGTCAGGTAGCGGGGTGGCAGTAGTGGAAACTCGCGGTGACGTCGGGGTTTGACAGGCGGTGAGAACGAGCAGGGAAAGGGCAACGGACAGGGTAAATGCAGGAAACGGGAAAAGTCTTGTCTGAATCTGACCCGGCTCTGTGGTGCATCCGCGCGGATTAGCGCCGTGAAAGTAGAACGGTCGCCAAAGCAGAGTAGAATGAAGATTGGGATTTCGGGCAGGCGTAAGAACGGTGAGGTCGGATGACTTCGGTTTTGTGCTCATATTCACAATCCTGCTCCGCAAGCTTCATCTTAGTTCAAAAATACATTCTACCTCCACCGCGATGTTTCCCGGCAGCGGGCCCATGCCCACAGCGCTGCGCGCGCCCACGCCGGCGTCGTCGCCGAACACTTCGCGCATGAGTTCGCTGAAGCCGTTGATGACCTTCGGGTGGTCATAGAAGTCGGCGGCGGTGTTGACCATACCGAGGGTCTTAACGAGGCGCTTCACGCGATCGAGACTGCCTAGTTCGTTGCGCAATGTCGCGAGGATAGCAAGGCCGACTTGCCGCGCGGCGGCTTGGCCCTGTTCTAGGCTTAAGTCCTTGCCCACGACGCCGGTGATCATCGTCTTGTCCACGCGCAATGGACCATGGCCGGAGACGTAGCACAGGTTCCCAGTGATGACGACCGGCTTGTAAACATGCGCGGGTTTTGGGGCGGCAGGGAGTTCGAGTTTAAGTTCGACGAGGCGGGCTGCAGCACTCAT
>VHDH01000111.1 GCA_016871445.1 Verrucomicrobiota bacterium
TGTCGCACTCGGCGGTCTTTGGGATGATAGAGCGGTAGGAAACGGGATACGGCTTCATCGGCGGCACCTGCACGTCGCCTTCGTTCTCGACCTTGCCGTTTTTCACGATGCGCTGGCAGTTGTGCGAATCCATGTTGTAGGCGCCGAGGCCCACGGAGTCGGTGATGGTTTCCTGGTAGCGGCAGTTCTTCTCGCTCATCACGTATTCGCCCACGAGCCGGCGCCCCTCGCGCACGTAGAGCTCGCGGGGCCATCCGCCGGTATCGAGGAACTCGTCCGCCGGGGCACCCCAGCTCTGCATCTCGCGGCGCATTTCCTCGGGCACGCGCGAGTCCGTGGCGAGGAAGGTGCAAAAGCCCCGGATGTAATTCTCATGCTCCTTTGCGATGCGGTCGCGCGTGGCGTAGTCGGCGTTCGGGTAATCGTAGTTGCGCCCGATGAAGTCGGTGCTGAAGCCGCCGTTGTTGTTGATGTCGGTCTTGTGGTTCGGCATCCAAATCGGGTGCCAGAACTGGCCGAGCGCTGGCTTGCGGCCGGCCGCGATGAGCGCTTCGAGGTAGCGGCCGAGCAGTTCGAACTGCTTCGCGTCGTAGTTCGCGGGCGGGGTGACGGGCAGGCTGTTGCTCGCGGCCTTGAGGAGCGCGTCCCACTTCGGCTGCGGCATCGCCTGCGGCTTTTGCGCGGGCAGGCGGTTCTTCGGGTCGGTGGTGAAGCAGAGGCGGTAGTTGTAAGCTTGCATGGCCTTGTCGCCGTCCCCGGGCTTGCCGCCGTCGCCCGATTGAATGAAGGGCAGCAGGCCGCTCGCGGCGTCGCCTGGCTTTACATGCGGGTCCACGGGCACGACGAACTGGTGGTGCGGCGTGTGGGCGCGGACGCCGTTGAGCGTCTCGCCGTAAACGGAGTTGGCCTCGCGCCCGACGTGGAAGGAACAGCCGGCCTTGGCGAGCAAATCACCCTCGTAAGTCGCGTCGATGAACACCTTGGCGCGGAAGACGCGGCCGTTCTCCATCGTGATTTCCGTGATGCGTGGCCCGGCCTTGGTCACAGACTGGAGGCGTTGTTCGAGGTAAACCGGCGTCTTCGATTCAGCGAGCATTTGGAAAAACATCTTCTCCGCCACGCGCGGTTCGAAGGTCCACATCGTCGCGTCCGCACCGGTCAACGCGCTTGCGCCGGCCTGCCCGCCCCGCCGTTTAGCGAAGTAATCCGGAGCAGTCTCTAGCGTCCACGACTGCTCGCTGGCGTAGTGCTTTGCAAGGCGGTGATAAAAGTCTCGAGAGATGCCCCCGATGGCCGCCTTGTTGCCAATATCTGTCGCGCCAAGGCCGCCAGTGGTCAGGCCGCCGAGATATTTGGTCGGGTTGACAATCACGGCGGTCTTGGCCATGCGCGCTGCTTGGACGGCCGCAGCGATGCCGCCGGACGTGCCCCCAAAGATGCAGAGATCTACCTCAACAACCTGAGCATGGGCGACGGCCGAGGATACGGTTAACGCAAGCTGGATTGCTTTAACGCACAAGCTTCTCATCGACTCAGGATGCCAAACGACGACGGGTTTTCAATGCTGTCGACACTTTGACCCGCCATCAATCAAGGCTGTCGGTGCCAAATTACCATGTTGCGCGAAAATCTAAATGACGAGCTTGGGAGCCACGTCCGCTAATGCCGCGCTCCTTCATCTAAGTTGACTAAAGAAGCCATGGCCTAGCCAAGCTTCGGCAACTCAAACCCCTTCCGGTGCTCACGGCCAACGAGCTGGTTCGCTTCAGGGTCATCAAAATTCTCAGTCTTGGGGTCAATGCGCAGTCGCTTGCGGGTGCGCCAGGCGATGTTGCCGGCGTGGCACATCACGGTGCTGACGTGGCCGGAGTAAATTTCCTGGTTCAGTGTCTCGCGCTTCCGGCTCTTCACGGCGTCGAGGAAGTTCCGCACGTGCGCCCGGTCGCCGACATCGCCGCGGCCTTCCTTCATCACCTTGCCGGCGGGGTCGAAGGCTTTCCAGGACGTGTTCGTGACCAGCATCCAGCCGTTCTCGCCGTAAATCACCGCGCCTTCGCCCGCGTCGTGAAGGCGGGGCTTGGACCACAGGCGCATCTCGTATTGGAGAATGGCTTTGGGATACTCGTAGGTCACAAACTGCGTGTCCGGCCACTGCTGGTCGTCGTCGTGGAAGAACTTGCCGCCGGCGCAGCTCACAGCGTCGGGCAGTGTGTCGAGTCCCATGAGGTAACGGCAGTAATCTATGCGGTGGACGCCGTCGTTGCCGAGGTCACCGGTGCCGTAGTTGAACATCCAGCGCCACGCGCTGGTGACGATGGTTTCGTTGTAGCGGCGCTCGGGCGCGGGACCCTGCCAGATGTTGTAATCGAAGCCCGCCGGTGGCTGGCCATCGGGCGCGAGCTTCACGGGGCCGGTGCGCTCGGTCTCCCACGCGCGGCCGGAAATCACCTTGCCCAGCGCGCCGCTCTGGACGAACTCCCGCGCCTCGCGCAGCCACGGGGCGCTGCGAATCTGCGTGCCCATCTGCACCATGCGGTCGCGCTTGCGCGCGGCGGCCACGGCCACGCGGCCCTCGGCGATGTTGTGGCTGGCGGGCTTCTCGACATACACGTCCTTGCCGGCGAGACAGCCCTCGATGGTGAGCAGCGCGTGCCAATGGTCCGGCGTGGCGACCATGAAGGCGTCAATGCTCGGGTCGTTGAGGAGGTCGCGGTAGTTCTCCACGAGCTTGGGCTTGCGGCCCGTGCGCTTCTCGACTTCCGCGCCGCGCTGCTCGCGGATGTTGGCGCGCAGGTCGCAGATGTGCGTGATCTCGCAGTCCGGCTCGGCGAGGAAGCTGCCCATCACCGAATTGCCGCGCCCGCGCACGCCGATGCAGGCGACGCCGATCTTGCTGTTGGGCTTGGCGGCGGTGAGCAAAGCAGGCGCGCTGACGACGGCGAGGGCGGCTTGCAAGAAGCTGCGGCGGGAGGGAGAGGATTGGGTCATGAGGTGAGTGTGGTTGCTAATTTCGACGCGGCTAGGGGAGAGACGGCTTCAATCGCAAACCCATAGGTCCGAGCTTTTAGGTTCGAGCGACGGAGCGTGCATTGGCTGGCGATTGCATTACTCTGCGCTCGTGCGCGTGTCTGTCGTCATCCCCGCATTCAACGAAGAAAAACTCATCGGTGCAACGTTGCAAGCGGTCCACGCCGCGCGCGCGGCCTTCACGGAAGTCGGCTGGGAAAGCGAATTGGTCGTGTGTGACAACAACTCGATCGATGGCACCGGAGACATCGCACGCGCGGCCGGGGCGACGGTGGTTTTCGAGCCGGTGAACCAAATCGCCCGCGCACGCAATACCGGCGCGGCGGCGGCCACCGGCGACTGGTTGGTCTTTGTGGATGCGGACTCGCAACCCAGCCGGGAACTGTTCGCCGACGTGGTGGAAACCATTCGCGCCGGGCGGCATTTGGCCGGCGGCTGCGTGTTGAGGCTGGACTACGCGCCGAAGTGGACGCAGGCCTTTGTGGTGCTGTGGACGGTGGCGAGCCGGCTGGCGAACTGGGCTGCGGGGTCATTTGTCTTCGTGGAGGCAGCGGCGTTTCAAGCAGTTGGCAGATTCAATCAGGCGCTTTACGCCACGGAAGAAATTGACTTGAGCCAGCGCCTGAACCGGCTGGCGCGAGAGCGCCGGCTTGAGCCCATGCGCATCCTTACCCGACATCCGCTCACCACCTCCGGGCGCAAGGCGCGACTCTATACGCCGGGCGAACATCTGCGCTTCATGCTGCGGACGGCGCTAAGTTTCGGTCGCGCGCTCAACCGCCGCGATGCTTGCCCGATCTGGTATGACGGGCGGCGGTGAAAGTTTCTGGTCGAAAAATAACAGTTGCAATCAACCTCGCCCGGGGTGTTTACTTCGTAAGTAGTTACCAATTAGCGCCTACTTCGGCATTCACGCCGGGCGCGGTTTTCCTGAGAGCAGATTATACATTCACCCTCCGTTACCGGAGCCGCAGTGGCACTCAATCGGTTGCCCGGTTCCTAGTTGATTACACAAATTGATTTTATGAGCAGACCAGACCATCAGCAACAGCCGCAACAAAATCAGCCGCGCACGCCGGAGATCGGCTCGGGCTACCTCGAAATCGCCGAGAAGGGCTTCGGCTTCCTCCGCTCCGCCGAGAACAAGTTTCAACCCAAGCCCACCGACGTCTTCGTCACGCCCGACTGCATCAAGAAAAACTTTCTGCGCGAAGGCGTGTTGGTCGAGGGCCGGCTTCAGCCCCCGCATCGCGGCTCCAGCCCGCAGCTCCGCGAGGTGCTCAACGTCAGCGGCCTGCCCTTCAACGAATACACTAAGCAGTCCCGTTTCGAAAACCTCACCTCCATTGACCCCATCGAGAAGTTCCAGCTTGAAACCACCCCCAACCTGCTGGAGACACGAGTCATTGATCTCGTCACCCCTATCGGCAAGGGCACGCGCGGTATTATCGTTGCCCCGCCCCGCACGGGCAAAACCACGGTGATGAAGCAGATCGCCAACGCGATCAGCGAGAATCATCCCGACTGTCTCGTCATGGTGCTGCTGATTGATGAGCGGCCTGAGGAAGTCACTGACTTCCAGCGCTCGGTGAAAGCCGAGGTCGTCGCCAGCTCAAATGACATGGATCTCGAAACTCACGTTCGCCTGAGCCGCTTTATGATCGAGCGCTGCCGCCGGTTGGTCGAGGGCGGTAAGGACGTCGTTGTCCTGTTAGACTCCCTCACCCGCGTAGCTCGCGCCTACAACTCCGTCCACGGAGGCTCCGGCCGCACGATGACCGGCGGCGTGGACGCCCGCGCGTTGGAGATTCCGCGCAAGATGTTCGCCTCCGCCCGAAAGATTGAGGATGGTGGTTCGCTCACCATCCTCGCCACCGCGCTCGTGGACACCGGCAGCCGCATGGATGAACTCATCTTTCAGGAGTTCAAGGGCACCGGCAACATGGAGCTGGTTCTGGACCGCAAGCTCTCCGACCGCCGCCTGTTCCCGGCGATTGACATCCCGAAATCTGGCACGCGCAAGGAGGAGAAGCTCTTCCCCGTGAAGCACCTCGATGCCATCCGCAAGCTGCGCCGTATGATGGTGGACCTCAATCCGGTCGAAGCCATGGAGACGCTCACGAACGCGCTCAAGAAGTTCAAGACCAACGACGAGCTGCTCTCGCAGATGAAGTAGCTCGTCCAAGGAAACCTTCCCACGCAAGGGCCGGCTTCACTCCCGCCCCTTTGGGTTTTGCGCCAGGCCTTACGGCTCGTCCACAATGAGGTAGAAGCGGCGGGTCTGGACGGATTCGAAGTCCGGATCGTAGAGCTGCAGTTCCCCGTCCGCCGTGAGGATGGTGTTTGTGAGGCGTTGCCAGGAGGCGCGCGGAAGATTCACGTCCGGCGAGGCCAGCACCTTGAGCCGGGTGCGGCGGTTGAAATCCAGCGGCGTGCGGTCGTCGTGGCCGAAGAGCAAACGATTGCTCAGCGTTCCAGTGAACGCCGCCGTGACGCGGTCGAGCTGATGGATGCGCAGCGGCCGGTGCGGCACGCTGGCGAGCCGCGCGATGAAGATGTCCGAGTTGCCCAGCCCGGCCAGCAGGTTCGCGCCGAAGGTTGCGCCGCCGAAGTTTTGCGCCTCGAACGCGCCGGTGAGATAGACGCCGGCGGCGTTGGCCGCCACACCGTAGGCAATGTCGAAGCTCGCGCCGCCCGCCACGGCCACGCCGAGCGGAGCGCCGGACGAATCCAACCGCGCGACGAACACTTCCTGATCGTAGTCCGGCAGCGTCAGCCAGCCGGCCACGACTGGGTTGCCGGCGGGATCAATGGCCACCGCGTGGCCGCCGCCGGAATCGTTGAGCCGACGCAACCACACCGGCACGCCGTTGGAATTCACCTTCGCGAGATACCCGTAGCCGCGGCCGTTCAAGTTGGTGAGGGCCAGCGCGCCAACGGTGAAGTTCGTCCCGCTGGAACTGCCGGTCAGATAAACGCCGCCCGCGTCCGCCGCGACACCGAGCGTTTCATCAGAGCCGGACCCGCCCGTCGCGAGCGCCCATTGCACCGTGCCATTCGTGGACAGTTTGGCGACGAAGCCATCCGAGAAGCCGCTGCCGGTCAGGTTGATCGCGTCGAACGTGGTGTGCGTGTGGAACGTGCCGGCGAGGTAGAGGTTTGCGCCGCCGGGTTCGAGCGCAAGCGACCAGACCTGGTCGTCGTTCGTTCCGCCGTAGCGTCCGGCCCAGAGCACGCTGCCCGCCCCGCTCACTCGGGCGAGGAACAGGTCGTCGCCCCCGGCGCTGACAAGCGAGTTGGTGCCCAAGTTGAGCGGCCCGCCGAACGTGCCCGACCACCATGCGTCCCCGGCGGCGTCCACCTTCAGCGCGGCCCAGTAACCGGTGTTGGTCCGCCCGGCCTGCGCGGCCCAGAGGAAATTGCCCGCGCCGTCGAGCTTGGCGAGGAACAGGTCGCCCCGCCCTGCGCTCATCAGCGCGTTCGTGCCGAAGGTCGCCGCGCCATTGAAGCTGCCCGAGACAAACGCATTGCCGGACGCATCGCACGCCACGGCGAAGCCGTCGTGCTCCGCCGTGCCGCTGGCCGTGCGCACCCAGAGGTAATTCCCGGCCGCATCGAGCTTCGCCACGAAGAACTGCTTCCGCCCGTTTGGCGGCAGCGAGTTCGTGCCGAACATTCCCGCCGCCGAGGATATGCTGGCGGGGAACAGCTCGCCGAAGGTGCCGGTGACGAACACGTTCCCCGCCGCGTCGAGCGCGACGCCGGCCCCGAAGTCATGGTGCGGCCCGCCCGCCTGCCGGACCCAGACCGCCTCCGCAGCCGTGGGCGGGTTGTTGCGGGCAATCACGGTAAGCGTGGCGACGGCGCTGGTGGAGGAGCCGCCGGGATTGCTGGCGACCAGGGTGTAATTGCCCGCATCGCTCACGCGCACGGGCGAGAAGTTGAGCGAGCTGTTCGTCTGTCCGGCCAGCGGCACGCCGTCCTTGCGCCACTGCAGCGTGATGGGCGGGGCACCGGAGGCGATGGCGAAGAACGTGGCAAACGTTGCTGCGCGGTTGGTCTGGCTCTGCGGCTGCAATATGAAGACGGGCGGCGCGAGCGGGTCGAGCCGCGCGGCCAACGACGTGGTGCTGCTGGCGTTGTTGGTGACGCGGCACGAGTAAGCACCGGTGTCGCCAATGACGAGGCTGGTGAGCGCGAGCGCGGGCGTGTTGACGCCGCTGATGCGCGCACCGTTGGTCAGCGGCACGCCGTCCTTGAGCCATTGATAACCGAGCGGCGGGCTGCCGGTTGCGACAACGTAGAACTCCGCCGTGCCGCCCGGCGTGAGCACGCGGTTCGTGGGGGACGACGAGATGCGCACCGTCTCGGTGACGAGGAGCGTCATGGTCGGGCCGGCGATGGACCCCGACGGCACCGTGAGCCGCACGACATAGACGCCACTGTCGCTGGCCAGCAGGTTGACGATGCGCAGCGCGTTGCTGGTGCTGCCCGTGACGCGTCCGCCGTCCACGAGCGCCGCGCCGTCCTTGAACCACTGATAGGTGATTGGCCCGTCGCCCGTCGCGGTCACGGAGAAATCCGCCACGCCGCCGGACGTGCTGCCGGCGGTGTGGCTGGAGCCGGTGATGCTCAAATTCGGCGGCGGCGGCTGCACCGTGAGCGGAAGGTTCGTGCTTTGGAAAGTGCGCCCGCCCGCCGTGGCGGTGACGTGATAGGTGCCCGCGTCGTTCGCGACCAGGCTGTAGATTTCGAGCCGGTCCGTGTTCGCGCCGCGCACGCGGCTGTCGTTCGTCAACGCCACGCTGTCCTTGAACCACTGGTAGGTGAAGTTGGTGGAATTGTGTATGTCGAAGGTCTGCAAGTTCCCAACGGTGTTGGTGAGCGCAGTGTAGAATATCGCGCCGGGCACAATGAGCGTGCCGGGGCTGGTCGCCACGCCGCCGGGCGTCGTGACCGTTACGGAATCATCAAGGTGATGCACCGGCAGCGTCACGCGGATTTCCGTGTCCGTGTGGAACGGCAGGGCGAAGCGCGTCACGCCGAGGCGGATTTCCGTGGCCCCGGAGAAGCTGGTGCCGCGGATGACGAGCGTGCTGCCGGCCGCGGCATTGGTGATGGCGGTGTTGTTTGTGTTGAACAGCCCCGTGATGGCGGGAACGGGGGCCGTGACCGCCGCCACCGCGCTGGTGACGACGCCGGCGGAGTTGCTCAGCACGAGGGTGTAGTTGCCGATGTCGTTCGTGCGGAAAAGGGGAATCGAGTAGGCGATCTGGTGCGTGAAGTTCGTGGAATGCGACTCGCGCAACTCGTCGAGCGGGACACCGTCCTTGCGCCACTGGAAATAAACCGGCGTACCCGTGGCGGTGGCAGTCAAGTTCGTGGCCGCCTGCAGCGGGACGACCAGCTCCGCCGGCTGCGCCGTGATGGCCGGAGCCGACGCCGGACCGAACTTGATCAGGCCGTCCGCGCCCAGCCCGGTGCTGCCGCTCCAATACAAGTAACCCGCGTCGTCCACGCGCGGCGAGATGGGGCCGGCGGAACGCGTCTTGCGCGCGAGCAGGAAGGTGCCGCTGGGGTTGACCTTCGCGATGAAGGCGGAGTTCGTGATGCCGATGCCGGCGAGTGTGACGCGTCCGTCCGTGCCGGCTCCGTAGAAGAAATTCGCGCCCGTGTAGCCCTGCACCCACGCGTTGTCCTGCGCGTCGAGCGCCAGGCCAGACACGGCGCTGATGGCACGGGGCGTCGCCTCGCCCATCGTGGCCCAGAGCCACTGGCCGGCGGAGCTGATGCGCGCGAGGAAAAATGTCACGTCACCCTCCGCGTATTGGAGCGGCGTCAGCGTCGTGCCACCGAACACGCCCCGGCCGTAAAAATGCCCGCCCACGTAGGCGCTGCCATCCGAGAGCACGGCGATTTCCCTGCCAATGTTGGACAGCACGTAGAAGTCACTCCTGCACGGCGCGGTCGTGACCCAGGTGGCCGCGCCGGTCGCGCCGTTGAACTTCGCCACGAACGGGGACTCACGCACTCTCGTAAACGGCAGTCCGAAGAACGAGATCCCCGCGTCCTCCGCGCTGATGCTGACCATGAAGCCGGTGATGTAAGGGTTGCCCGATGCGTCCGTCGCGACCGCGAATGCCCAGCCGCCAAAGCGTCCGCTGCTCTCCGCATTCACCCACTGCCAGTCGCCGTTGCCGTTGATCTTGGCGACGAAGGGCCGGTTGCCGGCCGGCGGCGCGGTCGGAACGATGATGCTGCCAAAATTCTGCTGGTAATAAAGATGGCCGCACAGGAACGCGTTGCCGGCCGCGTCCACGGCCAGGCCGCTGAAATCCGCCGTTTCCGTGCCGGTCACGAGGCGCGCCCACAGGACGGTGCCCTGCGCGTCGAGCTTCGCGACGTAGCACGCGCCGTTGTAATTGGAAGCCTGGAAGGAGTTGGTGCCAATCGTCGTCGGGCTGTTGCCCGCGATCTTGCCGCAGATGAAGAGATTCGTGTTCGCGTCCATCCGCAGGCGGTTGATGGAGGAAAATATAAATGTGGTATGCGCGGGCGCCTCGCCGATCTGGCGGGACCACTGGAGCGCCCCCGCGCCGTCGTAGCGCGCGAGGTAGAAGCGGCGTCGGCGGCCCTCGCCGACCAGCGTGTGGGCGACGAACACGGCGTTGGTGCCGTCGGCCACGGCCAGGGATCCCGTGTAAATCGCCCCCCCGCCATCGACGCCCCGCCGCCAGACTTCTTCAACGTCGGCGCGCAAGGGCAGGACTGCGAGGGACAGGCAGGAGGCAAAGAAGAAGAAGCGGAGCGCATTCATAAGAAGACTCGTTTGCACCGGCACCAGCAAACCAACCTAAACAAATGAAACCGATGTTTTCGTAGCATGCCCTTGGCGAAATGTCTCGTGAAATTTCGCAATCCCACAAAAAAGGCAAGGTACCGGTCGGCTCTGCTTTGCTCGCCGTGGATTGCCGTTGTCGTGACCGTTAGGTTCATGGACGATGCCTACATGAATCGCCGCGCTTTTCTTCACGCCACCGGCGCCGTCACAGCCGCATTACCAGCCTTGGCTGCTGACGCCCGACGCATCAGCAT
>VHDH01000112.1 GCA_016871445.1 Verrucomicrobiota bacterium
TCTTCAAGGACGAAGGTCCACTGGTCGCGCAGAACATCGAAGGCCACGACGTCAGCCCGACCACCGTGGACTTCAACGGCGATGGCATCCCCGATTTCCTTGGCGGCGCGGAAGACGGGCGGTTTTACTACCTGCGCAACCCGCGCACGCGCTAAAAACAACCCATTCAATCTTATCCATGATGAAACTTTTACTCTCCCTCTCTTTCCTCGCCACGCTCGCGTGCGCCCAACCCATCGTTGGCGGCTACAGCCCGGTCGCGGCCACGGACCCGGACGCGCTCGCCGCGGCCAAGTTTGCGGTGGCCAAACAGGACGCGAAGCTCACCTTTCAAGCTCTCGACAAAGCCGCGCGCCAAGTCGTCGCCGGCATGAACTATCGCCTGACTCTCCGCGTGTTAGACGCTGGAAAGCCTCGCCTAGCCGAAGCCGTCGTGTGGCGAAAGCTCGGCAATGCAGGTCATGAACTGACGTCGTGGAAATGGCTGGATGTCCCACCGCCGCCCGCCGCGCTGCTCAAGACCGAGTTCATCTATGAGACCGCGCCGTTTCCCTCTTGCCATGCGTCGACCATCGTCGAGCTGCCGGGCGGCGGGCTTGTCACCGCGTGGTTCGGCGGCACGGCCGAGAAGAATCCTGACGTGGGCATTTGGGTTTCGCGGCAAGACGGCCGG
Organism: Verrucomicrobiota bacterium; assembly: GCA_016871445.1. Classification (GTDB taxonomy): domain Bacteria; phylum Verrucomicrobiota; class Verrucomicrobiia; order Limisphaerales; family SXTU01; genus SXTU01. The sequence goes on from VHDH01000112.1 coordinate 674, forward strand.
GCGTGGACCGTGCCGGTCGAGGTCGCGAACGGCGTCCAAGCGAACCCAAAAACCGGCACGCCGGCGCGTCATCCTTGTTGGAACCCTGTGCTCTTTCAGCCCAAGACCGGGCCGCTGCTGCTCTTCTACAAGGTCGGTCCTACGCCGCAGACGTGGTGGGGCGAGCAGCGCTCCTCAACCGACGGGGGCAAGACTTGGTCCGATGCACGTCGGCTGCCCGAAGGCATTCTCGGCCCCATCAAGAACAAGCCCGTGCAATTGCCCAATGGCGACATCCTCAGTCCCACGAGCAACGAGACGAACGAAAAGCCCAGCAAGTGGGCCGTCCACTTCGAGCGCAGCGCAGACCTCGGCGCGACTTGGACCCGCACACCCGCGTTGCATGATGGGCTGGCCATCAGCGCCATCCAGCCGAGCATTCTGTTTCTCGGCGGCGACCAACTGCTCGCGCTGGGCCGCACTCGGCAGGGGAAGATTTTTCAAATCAGTAGCGACGACTCAGGCAAGTCGTGGAGCGCGATTTCGCTGACCGCATTGCCCAATCCCAGCGCCGGCACCGACGCCGTGACGCTGCGGGATGGCCGGCACTTGCTCATCTACAACCACACCGCGAAGGGCCGCTCGCCGCTGAATCTCGCCGTCTCGAAGGACGGCAAAACCTGGCAAGCTGCGCTGGAACTGGAGAACACGCCCGGTTCGGAGTTTAGTTATCCCGCGATCGTTCAGACGCGTGACGGCCTCGTGCATGCGACGTGGACGTGGAAACGGCAGAAGGTGAAGCACGTGGTGATTGACCCAGCGAAGCTCGCCCCGCGCGACTTCGTGAACGGAGAGTGGCCTAAGTAAGCGCCAGCTCACCGGCCGTCAATGCGCGGTGAGGACGGTGTAGTTCTTCTTGCCCTTGCGGAGCAGGACGTGCTTGCCAAAAAGCAAATCGGCCACGGTGAGCGCACGTTGGGAATTGGTCTCCCGGTTGTTGTTCACGTAAATGCCGCCGCCCTCAATGTCTTTACGCGCCTGCCCCTTGCTTGAGCAAAGGGCGGCCAAAACAAGAGCTTCACTTAGCAACAGGCCGGGAGCGGCAAGCTGAGCCGCTTCAAGCGACTTGGTGGGGACTTCGCCGACTATGTCAGTGAAAGTGGCAGCCGAAATGCCCTCCAATGGCGCACCGAAGAGAACTTCGCTTGCCCGCACGGCTTCCTGAGTTGCAGCTTCGCCATGAATAAGGTCGGTCACCGATTTCGCAAGGGCTCGATGCGCTGTGCGAGCGCCGGGATTGGCGGCATGTGCCTGCTCCAGCGCCTCGATTTCCTCGCGGCTCTGGAACGTAAAGTATTTCAGAAACTTGATCACATCACCGTCTCCAGTGTTGATCCAAAACTGGTAGAAACGATAAACGCTGGTCTTACGCGCATCCAGCCACACAGTGCCGGCCTCGGTCTTGCCAAACTTGGTGCCGTCGGCCTTGGTGATGAGCGGGAGGGTGAGTCCCCAAGCAGGGCGGCCGAGCTTCTTGCGGATGAGGTCGGTGCCGGCGGTGATGTTGCCCCATTGGTCGGAGCCGCCGATTTGCAGGTCACAACCGTGAGCCCGCGCGAGTTCGTAAAAATCGAAAGCCTGAAGCAGCATGTAGCTAAACTCGGTGTAACTGATGCCCACGTCACGGTCCTCCATGCGGGCGCGAACGGATTCCTTGGCGACCATCTGATTCACGGTGAAGTGCTTGCCAATGTCGCGGAGGAAGTCGAGAAACGAGACGCCGGCGGTCCAATCGGCGTTGTCTACGAGGGCGGCGCGGTTGGGCTGAAGGTTAAAGTCCAGCAACCGAGCAAGCTGCGGACGCACCGCTTCTACATTGGCGGTGATCTGCTCCTTGGTTAGCAGGGAACGCTCGGCGGACTTGCCGCTGGGATCACCAATGCTGCCGGTAGCCCCGCCCGCCACAGCGATGGGGCAGTGGCCGGCGTTCTGGAAGCGCCGCAGCGCAAGCAAGGGCACTAGGTGCCCGACGTGCAGCGAATCGGCCGTGGGATCAAAGCCACAATAGAGCGTGACCCGGCGGAGGCCAAGCTGCCGCTGCAATTCCGCCGCGTCCGTGCAATCCGCCACCAAGCCGCGCCACTGCAATTCTTCGTAGATGTTCATGAGGCCGGAGAGTTATCGCGGTGGCTCGGCGGCGGCTCAAGGGGAAAGTCCAGCAACGAAACAGTGTGGCAACCCGCACAAGCCTCCGCTACAACGGCTCGGCATGATTTCGTTCCTGCACGGCAAGCTAGTGGATGCGCTGCCCACGCAAGTCACCGTAGACGTCCACGGCGTCGGCTACGAGGTGCTTATCCCTTTGTCATCTTTTGACAAACTCCCAGCCGTCGGTGGCGAGGTGCATCTGCTCACGCACCTCGCGGTGCGTGAGGACGCCCATGTGCTCTACGGCTTTGCGACGGCAGCGGAACGCGAACTATTCCGCATGTTGATCAATACCGTCAGCGGCATCGGTCCCAAGATTGCACTCAACATTCTCAGCGGCATGAACCCAATCGCCTTCCGCGGCGCGGTGGCCAATGGCGACGTCAAGGCGCTCTCCTCCATCTCCGGTGTGGGCCGAAAGACCGCCGAGCGAATCGTCGTCGAACTTAAGGACAAGATTGGCGCAGCGGGTGCGTGGGAGGCGAGCAGCGCAGAGCGCGCTTTATCTGCCGGTGACCAACGTATTCACGACGCTGCGCTCGCGCTGGTGGCGCTGGGCCACAAACAAGTCGAAGCGCACGAGATTATCCGCGCCGCGCAAGCCATCCTGGGTGAAAAGGCAACGGTGGAGGAATTAGTGCGGGCCGGACTCAAGAAAGGATGACTCGATGAGTTTTGCCTCCGCGGTGCGTGGTGCATGAGGATTTTTGCCCACGCCTATTGATTTTACGCCCTGCACGCTTGAACCCGCCCTCTAAAACCAGTTCCCCGGACGTCGTGATTCCGCAGCAGCCCAAGTGGCACGGGCGGCTGGTGGCCCGACTGATCTGGCTGGCGGCGCATCCGCTCGCTGCCACGCTGCGCTGGCGCTGGAGCGATAAAACGAACCTTTTCGAGAACGGCAACAAGGAGCCGGTCATCTTTTGCCTGTGGCACAACCGGCTGGCGCTCTCGCTGATGCTTTTCCGGCGCTACGTTCAAGCGCGGCAACCGCACCGCAGGCTCTCCGCGCTCGTCAGCGCAAGCCGCGATGGCGGGATGCTGGCGCGTGTGCTGGAGCTGTTCGAAGTGGAACCGGTGCGCGGGTCATCGAGCCGCCGCGGCTCACAGGCAATGCGTGAGCTGGTCTCGGCAGGGGAACGCGGCCGCGACCTGGCCATTACCCCGGACGGGCCACGCGGGCCGTGCTATGTAGTGCAAGAGGGCATCATCTCGCTGGCACAAATCACTGGCTTGGCGATTGTCCCGGTATCGTTTTACCTAAGCTGCAAGTGGCGGCTGAAGAGTTGGGACCGTTTCCAAGTCCCGCTGCCTTTTGCGCGATGCGAGGTCCAGTTCGACGAGCCCATAAGAATTCCTCGCGAGGCTAGCGAGGCGGAGCGCGAGCAACTGCGGGGCGAGCTGGAGGCACGCATGAAGGCAATTACGCGGGACACATAAGGGAGACCCAATTCGTAATTAGTGATGCGTGTGCAAACGCGCACCGACACGAGGGCGGGTACTTGCGGTTGGTTGGGGGGGCGTTATCTCCCCACCAACACTTCCGCGATTTGCACCGCATTAAGCGCGGCGCCCTTGAGGAGCTGGTCGCCGGAGACCCAAAAGCAGAGGCCGTTTTCCAGTGCGCAATCCATGCGTAGCCGACCGACCTCGCAGTTGTATTTCTCGGCGGTGAAGAGCGGCATCGGGTAAGACTTGTTGGCCGGGTCATCCACCACGTCGAGGCCGGGAGCTTTCTGCAACACCGCGCGGGCGGCCTCCACGCTGACGGGCTTTTGAAATTCCGCGCTGACCGCCACCGAGTGTGCGCGATATACGGGCACGCGGACGCAGGTGACGCTGGCGCGGAACCTTGGGTGGTGCATGATCTTGCGGCCCTCATTCTCCATCTTCATTTCTTCCTTGGTGTAACCGGTGTCGAGGAAGGAGTCCACATGCGGCAGGACGTTAAAGGCGATCTGGTGCGGGTAAACTTCCTTCGTCACGGGCTGCTTCTTCACGATCTGGTCCACTTGGCGCTCCAGCTCCTCAATGGCCTTCGCGCCCGTGCCAGAGACCGCTTGGTAGCTCGACGCAAAGATGCGGGTAACGCCGAAGGCCTGGTGCAGCGGATAGAGCGCCATCAGCGTGATGGCCGTGGTGCAATTGGGGTTGGCGATGATGCCCTGATGTTGAGCGCAATCGGCGGCGTTAATCTCTGGCACAACCAACGGGACGGTCGGAGTCATGCGAAATGCGCTGGAGTTATCCACCACCACGCAGCCGGCCTTGACCGCGACCGGCGCGAACTCTTTCGAAATGCCGCCGCCCGCGCTAAAGAGCGCGATGTCTACCCCCTTGAATGAGTCCTTCGTCAACTCAGTGATGGCCACATCCTGCCCGCGGAACTTTAGCCGCTTGCCCACGGAGCGTGCGGACGCAAGCAAGGTGAGCTTGCCCACGGGAAAGCTCCGCTTTTCGAGCGTCTTAATCATCTCAACGCCGACCGCGCCGGTCGCGCCAACCACGGCTAAATGTGGATTTCGGTTCATGCCAAAGGGGGCGCACTATACCGGCGGGCAGGGGCGTGTCAAACGCGCGCCAAAGCGGCAAAAGTTGCGCTCTGTAAGCTGAGAGACAACGGGCGGGAGAGGGCCGTTACAAATCAATTTGGGCGGTAACACAGCGCTCTTACGCCCGAATGAAAACTGAACAGTGGTTACTGAACACTTGCCCCACTCCCTGCCGACGCCGACACTACCGCATCGCGATGAACCGCATCCGTCTGCTGCCCGAGACCGTCGCCAACCAAATTGCCGCCGGAGAAGTGATCGAGCGCCCGGCCAGCGTGGTGAAGGAACTGGTCGAGAACGCCCTCGATGCGCAGGCCACCCAGATCATGGTGGAGGTGCTTGCCGGCGGCCGCGGGCTGGTTCGGGTTACGGACAATGGCCTGGGCATGAGCCGCGACGACGCGTTGCTTTGCCTCGAACGCCATGCGACCAGCAAGGTCAAAAACGCCGACGATCTGTTCCGCATCAGCACGATGGGCTTTCGCGGCGAGGCATTGCCCAGCATTGCGAGTGTGAGCCGCTTCACGCTCACCACGCGCGAGCGCGATGACGCTTCGCCCGAGGCCACCCAAGTGATTGTCCACGGCGGCAAGTTGCTGGAGGTCCGCTCTGCTGGCGCACCGGCTGGCACCAGCATTGAAGCGCGCCAGCTCTTCTACAATCTCCCCGCACGCCGGAAGTTCCTGCGCACCGAGGAGACCGAGCGCGCTCACATTCATCATTACCTCACGCTGGCCGCGCTTGCACATCCGCACGTGGCGTTCACTTTCACGACCGACAGCCGCACCATCTTTCAACTCCCCATTGCGGCAGTCGCCTCGGACGCCACCGGCCAGCTCTTAGCCCTCCGCGAGCGCCTGCGCGCGATGCACGGCGCGGACCTGAAACTCCTCACCGTGGACACACGCGGAACTTACGAGGAACTCCGCGACCCCGCCGAACCCGAGGCTGGCTCTCAACTCTCAACCCCCAACTCTCAACTCCGCCTTTGGGGCTTCATCGGCGCACCCGGCGTGTCACGCGGCTCGCGGGATGACCAGCACCTTTTCGTCAACCGCCGGCCCATCGAAAACCGTGCGCTGAACTTCGCGCTCGTCGAGGGTTATCACACCGCATTGATGAGGGGCCGTTACCCCGTAGCCTGCCTCTTCCTTGAACTTGATCCGGCGCAAGTAGACGTGAACATCCACCCCGCCAAGCGCGAGGTTAAGTTCCATCACGAGCGCGCCGTGCGCGCGTTCGTCACCCAAGCCATTCGCGACACGCTGCTGAACTACCACAGCGGCGCCCAGACAATTACGGCTTCTGCAACAAGCAGGGCCGAACTGCCGGTCAGCCAGAATGTCCCCGCCTCAAATGAACATGCGTTACCATCCAAGACGCGCGGGCCGGATGCACAGCCGCGCGTCCCTACCGAGCCAAAGACTCCGTCCGCTCCGGATTTCTTCCCCGCGTTGCGGCGCCACCCGATCTCCGACTGGCCGGCCACCGCCTCGCAGCAAACGCCGCTGCCATTCGGGTTCAGCGGGCAGCGACCGCCAGTCAGCAGTCAGCCGCCCAGCACGGAGTGCATCCAACCGGCCCCAGTTCCCCACTCCCAGCTCCCAACTCCATTACTCGCTGTACCGCTCCGTCTCGTCGGCGTCATCGGCCGGCTTTACGTCGTGCTGGAGAGTGATCGCGGGCTGGTGCTGATGGACCAGCACGCGGCGCACGAACGGATTCTGTTCGAGCAGATGCTCGACCGGCTTGAGGCGGGCGGGGAGGCGGATTCGCAACGGCTGTTGTTGCCCGAGACCGTCGAGCTGTCCGCGCGCGACGTGGACTTTCTCCGCAAGCAACTACCCATCCTCGCGCGGCTTGGCGTGGGCTTGAGCGAATTTGGCGAACGCACCTTTCTCCTCGAAGCGTTACCCCCGTTCGCGAAAGTTCCCGAAGCCCGCCGCTTCGTCTTGGAACTCGTGGACGCGCTCAAATCCGCCGGCGAGGGCGTGAATGCGCTGCGGCTGGGTGAGGATGTCATCACTAAAACGGTCTGCCGGCACGCCGTGAAAGCGAACGATCCGCTTGCTGGCCCCGAACTGGAAAACCTCGTCGCCGATCTCCGCCGCTGCCGAATGCCCTACACGTGCCCGCACGGCCGGCCCACGCTGATCGAGATGAGTTTGAAGGAGCTGGAGAAGAAATTTGGCCGAGTGCAGTGAGCAACGCGGGATTGCCATCAACAACCCGCTTCGCTGCGCCGGCCAAAAAACTTTCCCCGCGTCCTGCCTTGCGCTTCAATCGTCGCCATGCAAAGCCGTCTCGCCCTCGTGCTGCACGCGCACCTGCCCTTTGTGCGCCACCCGGAGCACGACCGCTTCCTCGAAGAGAGCTGGCTCTTTGAGGCCATCACCGAGACTTACCTCCCGCTCATCCAAGTCATGGATGGCTGGCTGGCGCTGGGCATGGAAACGCGCCTAACGCTGACGCTCTCGCCCACGCTTTGTGCGATGCTGCAGGACCCGCTGCTGCAGGACCGATATGTCCGTCACCTCGAGGGCCTGCTCGCGCTCGCCGAGAAGGAAATTCATCGCACGCATTGGGACCGCGAGTTTCGCGAACTCGCGTGGTTCTACCACCAGCGGCTTACCAACTTGCGTGCCACCTACTTTATTTATGGGCGCAACTTGGTTGGCGCGTTTCGAAAGTTTCAGGAACAGGGCCAACTTGAAATCATCACTACCGCCGCCACCCATGCGCTGCTGCCGTTACTAAACCATCCGCCCTCCGTCCGCGCGCAAATCCTTACCGCGCGCGATCACTACCGCAGTTGCTTTGGCTGCGACCCGCGTGGCATCTGGCTCCCTGAGTGCGCCTACGTGGAAGGTGTCGAAGCCGTCCTCCAAGAGGCGAACCTCCGCTGGTTCATCATGGACACCCACGGGCTACTGCACGCCCGCCCGCGCCCGCGCTACGGCGTCTTCGCCCCCGTGCTCACGCCTAACGGCATTGCCGCCTTCGCCCGCGACAGTGAATCCGCCCGTCAGGTCTGGAGCCGTAACGAAGGCTATCCCGGTGACCCACGCTATCGCGACTTTTACCGCGACTTAGGCTACGACCTCGACTTCGACTACGTTCGCCCCCACTTGCCCAGCCCACAGCTACGCGGCTTCACCGGCCTCAAATACCACCGCATCACCGGCCCTACGGCGAACAAAGCCGTTTATGACCGCGCTTGCGCCCTCAAAGCTGTTGACGAGCACGCCAGCCACTTCTTGAACGCCCGCCGCGAGCAGGCCCGCACGCTTGGCAACCTCATGGACCGCCCGCCGCTCATCGTCGCGCCCTACGACGCCGAGCTGTTCGGTCATTGGTGGTATGAAGGCCCCGACTTCCTCGACCTCCTCGTGCGCAAGGCGCACTACGACCAAGCCGACTTCAAATTGGCCACCCCCAGCGACTACCTGACGGAGAATCCCACGCTGCAAATTGTCCGGCCCAGTCCGTCGAGCTGGGGCGAGGAGGGCTACTGGAAACTTTGGCTCAACGAGACCAATGAGTGGATTATCCCGCACCTTGCCGTCGCGCAAGAACGCATGACCGCCCTCGCCCGCGCGCATCCCGAGGCTGCCGGCCTCACCCTCCGGGCGCTCAACCATGCCGCGCGCGAACTCCTCCTCGCGCAATCCAGTGACTGGCCTTTCATCCTCCACACGGGCACCAGCCCCGACTACGCGCGCAAACGAGCAAAAGACCACCTCCTGCGCTTCATCGCCCTTCACGATATGCTCACCGCCGGGCATGTGGATGAGCCGCGCCTCGCCCGCATGGAGTGGTTGGACAACCTTTTCCCCGAGGTTGACTATCGGTATTGGGCGTGATGTCAGCCACCAACAACGCCATTCAATACCGGCCGGCAAACGCCTCGCGAGTGCCAACATGGCCGTCGAAGTAAGCGGCGTTGCGGATATTCCCGTGACTAGGGCGAACCGGTAGCACAGCGACCCAACCAGCCGTGGGTGAGCCGAGCTGGTCAGAGTCCACAGTCATAAAAATGCGGTCGGCAGATGCGAAAGCGACGACTTGGTCAAGGCGCAGTGGAGGATAAATAGGCGAGGGGGGATTGTTGTTGTTGGCAGGGTAACCAAAGGGTGGCTGGCCTAGGTTGACAGCCGGGCCATTAGGACCGTCGAGCCGTGGGCTGCCACCGGGCAGGATATAATCCTGCCGGGCGTAGCCACTGGCAGTCGATTGCAGGGCCGCCCGCTTGAAGCCAGGGCAGAAGAAATTATCTACTGTCACATTGGTGCCAGCAGGCACCGCTTCCCTTCTTGGGTGCCCAATGTAAGGGGCAATGTAAGCAACTAGTTGATCAGCGGTGGTTCGGGTGTATTGCGCTTGCTGGCCGCTCCACAGCCCCGCGGTCAACGTGCCGCACAGCTTGTCATTGTTATCGTCCGCGTAAAGCAACACGGCCAGGGTGGATTGCTTAAGATTGCCAGTGCACTTGATCTGAATTGCCTTCTG
>VHDH01000113.1 GCA_016871445.1 Verrucomicrobiota bacterium
ATCGCCGCGTGAAATCAAACCCGTTCCAACGTTTTCTGCTTGGTCGAGCCCACCTGCTCGCGCTTGGCCTCCTCGTTGTCGACGCCTTGCCTGCCGCTGAACCGCTTCGTGTGTGCACCAGCACCACCGATCTCGACAGCCTCGCCCGCATCATCGGCGGTGTGCGGGTGCAGACTTTTTGCTTTAGCAAGGGCAACGAGGATCCTCATGAAATCGAACTCAAACCCAGTTTCGCCAAGGAACTGAACCGCGCCGAACTCTATCTCCAGGTCGGCCAAGGCATCGAAAACGCCTGGCTAGAAAAACTCATTCGAACCGCCAACAACGAAGCGGTGAAGCCCGGCAAGAAGGGCAACTTGAATCTCGGCCGCGCCGTCCGCCCGCTCGAGGGCGAGGCCGGCAAGAACACACCCAACAGCTTCCACGAGGACGGTAATCCGCACTACTTGCTCGACCCGATCGAGGGCCTGCGCGCCGCGCGTGAAATCCGCGACAAACTCAGCGAGCTTCGCCCTGACTGGAAAGCCGAGTTCGCCATAAATCACGACCAGTTCCGCCAGCGCCTAGCCGTCGCACTTGTGGGCGTGGAATGTAAGAGGCGAGACGATGTGGAAAAGCTCGCGGTCGAGTTAGAGAGGCTAAAAGACGCGCGGGCCGTGAAGGAGTTCCTCACGCAACACCAGATTGGCGGCTGGCTCGGCGCGTTTGCGGCGCATCGCGGTCAGTCCATCGTGGGCGATCATGACCTATGGTATTTTTTCGCACGCCGCTTCGGTCTCGAAGTTCTTGGCTACCTCGAACCCAGCCCCGGCGTGCCGCCCACGACCAAGCATGTGCAAGAACTGGTGAGCAAAATGAAGGCGAAGCAGGTGCAGGTGATTCTCAGCGCGCCCTACTTCGAGCAGCGCTTCGTAGAATTTGCCGCGAAGCAGTCGGGTGCGCGCCCGTTACCAATGGCCCACCAGACCGCCGCCCGCGCGGGCACCGACGACTACTTCACGATGCTCAAACACAACGCCGATCAGATGTTGGCCGGGCTGAAAGCCAAGTGACATGAGCACCCGCACGGACCAATTGCTCGCCACGGGTGCCGCCACGCCCGCCAGCGTCAACCTCGGCACCGTGCCACCGTCGACGGCCAGCGAGAAACCCGTCCTCTCCGCCGAGCAGGTCACGCTCGCCTACGGCCGGCGCATCGTGTTAAGCGAGGTTAACCTCGCCATCCAGCGTGGGGAATTTTGGGCCTTCCTTGGCCCCAATGGCGAGGGCAAGAGCACGCTCATCAAAGCGCTACTGGGCGCGATACAGCCAATGCGCGGAAAGATTTTCCTTCGCGCCGACTTCCAGCAACGCACCCGCCTCGCGCTTGTGCCGCAGGAATGTGAGGTCAATCCGAGCGTCCCGACCACCGTGCGCGAGTTCGTTCTTGGCGGCCTGGTGGGCATCAGCCTCAACGGCACTCAGCAGGACGCACGGCTCAGGGGCGTGCTTGACCTCATGACCGTCTCGCATCTGCGTGAGCGCAGCCTGTGGACACTCTCCGGCGGCCAGCGCCAGCGCGCACTCGTGGCCCGCGCGCTAATCCGCGATCCGCTGCTGCTCATCGTGGACGAGCCGACTGCCGGCCTGGACCTCGCCGCCGCCGCGAGCCTGCTGGACGCCATCACCAGCCTGAGCCGGGACAAAGGCATCACCATTGTTTTCGTCACGCACGACTTGGGCATCGCCGCACAACACGCGACACACGCCGCGCTGTTCCGCGGCGGCAAACTGACAGCGGGTCCGCTCAAGGAAGTCTTCACCCCCGCTAATCTCAGCCGCACCTTCGGCGTGCCCGTGGGTGTCCACCACGACGACCACGGCTGTGTGCATGTGGCGGTCGAGCACCCTTCTGCCGCCTCGCCTTCGCCGCAATGATTTCCGAGTTCCTCAATTCCTGGTCCATGTTCGCGCCCTCGTATCTGGCGGCGCTCTTCGGCGGACTGCTGCTGTCCTTCTTAGGCGTCATCGTGGTGGCACGGGCGCAGGTGTTCATCGCCGCGGCCGTGGCGCAGGCCTCGATGCTGGGCATCGCGCTGGACTTGTTGCTCGGCACCGGCCAGCCGGCCGCGTTTGCCGTGGCATTCTCGGTGATAGCCGCGCTGGCCACCGGCTCGCGCGCACAACGGGGCGGCACCAGCCACGAGGAAATCACCGCGTGGATTTTCCTCGTGGGCGCGAGCGGGTCCATCCTGCTGCTCGCCAAGCACCCGAACGGCCTCAAGTCCGTGCAGTCCACGATGGCGTCCAGCCTGCTCGGTGCAGCGGCGACGGACGTGATTACGTTTGGCGTACTCGCGGTTTTGGCTGGCGGGCTGGCGCTCGCGCAACGCCGGCAACTCGTGCTCTTCGTGTCCGACCCCGTGATGGCTGCTGCCATCGGAATGCGCGTGGGCGCATGGTCGCTCGGGCTGGCGGTGGCGCTGGGGCTGGGCACAGGGCTGGTCATCCGCTCCTCGGGGCTGCTCTTCACCTTCGGCTGCTTAGTGCTGCCCGCGCTGGTGGCCAAGAACCTGTGCCGCGAGGCGGGGACAATGTTCTTGGTCGCGCCTGGCGTATGCCTTGCCAGCGTGCTTGCTGGATTGATGCTGGCGAATTACCACGACTACCCGCCCGGCCAAGTCATTGTGACCGTGCTCGCCGCCCTACTCGTAGGCGCGTGGGGATGGCGCGAGTTCCGCTTGCGGTTTTCCGCTTGAGCCAAAGTGCGTCACCTCCAGCATTGAGGTGCTAATTGAAGCTGCCAATTTCCACCGAGTCCACTGCGGTATAGAACGTATGCGACCGATTCGCTTTGTAGGCGCTAGCAGATCTTTCGGATTATGGTTCATCTGCTTGCACAGGCTGGACGCGCTGCGGCGCGCCGCTTACTTTTATGGGCAATGAGTCTGGCTTCCCGCCCGTTAGTCATTGCCGGCCGCGAGTTCCGCTCGCGGCTCATCCTTGGCACAGGTAAATTTTCGTCGCCTGAGGCGATGCGCTCCGCGTTAGCCGCCAGTGGCACAGAAATGGTTACGGTGGCGCTGCGACGCGCAGACTTGAGCGGAAACAAGGATCCTTTCGCAAACATCCTCGAGTTTATTGACCCACAGCACTATCTGCTGTTGCCCAACACCAGCGGCGCGATGAACGCCGAGGAAGCTGTCCGCCTTGCACGGCTTGCCGCCGCCGCCGGGTTGCCCAAATGGGTTAAACTTGAGATACATCCCGACCCGCGCTATTTGCTGCCCGATCCCATCGAAACGCTCAAGGCTGCTGAGATCCTAGTGAAAGAGGGCTTCACCGTGCTGCCCTACATCAACGCTGACCCCGTGCTGGCAAAGCGCCTGCAAGAAGTTGGTACGGCTACCGTGATGCCGCTCGGCTCGCCAATTGGCTCAAATCGCGGCCTCCAAACCCGCGACCAAATCCGAATCATTCTCGAGCAAGCCACCGTGCCCGTGGTTATAGACGCGGGCATTGGTGCACCGAGCCATGCGGCGGAGGCGATGGAACTTGGTGCGGACGCTGTGCTGGTTAATACGGCTATCGCCGTCGCACGCGACGCGGACCGGATGGCGATCGCCTTCAAGCAGGCGGTCGAGGCGGGCCGCACAGCTTTTGAGAGCGGCCTTGGTGTGCAGCAGGCCACGGCCAGTGCTACCAGTCCACTGACGGGGTTTTTGGATTGAAACCACGCCCCTCCCCGACAAGCTCTGGCTAATGACGCCGTCTACCATTTCCCTAAACCGCCTCCACGAACTCATCGCTGGCGGAGCTCGGGCGCGTGTCCTCGTTGTTGGCGACGTGATGCTCGATCAGTACATCTGGGGCCACGTCGGACGCATTTCGCCGGAAGCACCCGTCCCGGTGGTTGAGTTTGAGAGAGAAAGCTTCATGCCCGGCGGCGCAGCTAATGTTGCTCGTAACGTTCACACCCTTGGGGGACACACCGAATTGCTCAGCCATGTCGGGCGTGATGAATCTGCCCGCAAACTGAGCAAGTTGCTGACCAAACAAAATATCGCCTGTTCAGGCCTGTTAGCCAGCTCCGCCCGCACTACAAGCATCAAGACCCGCATCATCGCGCACCAGCAACAGATTGTGCGCGTGGACCGCGAGACGCGCGGCGCCGTGGACGAGCGCGACACCAGCCGGCTGCTTGCCGCTATCCAGCACCAGCTTCCCAATACGGACGCTGTGATCGTGTGCGACTACGGCAAGGGGGTCGTCACTCAGCCGCTGCTCGATGGCCTGCGGCAGCTTTGTCGCGCACGCGGTATCTGGCTAAGCTTCGACCCCAAACCAGTCCACGACCTGAGCCTCACAGGCCTTTCACTGCTCACGCCCAACCGTAAGGAAGCCTTCGAGTTAGCGGGGGTATCCGACAGTACGCGCACCACCGACCCACTCAAGGATGCTAACCTCAAACGTGTCGCTGAGACGCTCCTAATGGAACTTAACCCCGCCTTGCTGCTTATTACCCTCGGGGATCAGGGGATGCTTCTCTGCCAACGCGGGCGCAAGCCCTTCCACATCCCAACCGTCGCGCGCGAGGTGTTCGATGTGTCCGGCGCAGGAGACACGGTGATTGCGTCGTTCACCCTTGCGATCGCGGCGGGGGCATCGCCAGTCGAAGCCGCCATCTTCTCAAACTACGCAGCGGGCGTGGTCGTAGGCAAAGTCGGCACTGCGACCGTCACGCCGGCGGAACTGATCGAGAGCTTCCGCCGTAAAGGCTAATCCCGTTTCAAATTGTAAGATTAGAGTTCCGGGTTGTTCCCGGGTGGAACCTGCCTCAAGCTCCGGAGCCGTGGACGAAAAATCCAAACTCAAAACTCCTGAACCGAAATCCTTTCGGGCGGTCTTTCTTGACCGCGACGGGACGATCAACGTGGACAGACACTATCTGAGCGATCCCGCGCAGTTGGAGCTGATTCCCGGCGCGGGGACGGCCCTGCGGCGGCTGCAGGATGCAGGCTTCCTGCTGGTCATCGTCACCAACCAATCCGGCATCGGGCGCGGCTATTACACCGAAGAGGCCATGCATGCAGTCAACCGGCGTCTAATCGCCGAACTGGCCGAGCAGGGCGTGCGGTTGAGGAAAATCTACTACTCACCGGAAGCTCCCGATCAGCCAAGTATTGGCCGCAAGCCGTCGCCGGCATTTCTTTTCGCCGCCCGCGACGAACTGGGTGTGGACTTGGCGCGTAGCTATATGATCGGTGACAAGGTTATTGACCTCGAGTGCGGATGGAACGCCGGCATAAGCCGCAGCCTGCTGGTGCGCACCGGCTACGGCGCGATAACCGAGCGCCAACACCCGGACAAAACGGAGCGTGCGGTGGTAGTTGCCGACCTGCCAGCGGCGGCCGAATGGATCTTAGGCCAGCCAGCCTGAGGAACAACTTTGGAGAGTGTCGAGCCGGCAAAACTGCTGAGCCATACTCTAGTCGCGGGCCGACACAGCCTCTACCACGTGCCGTCCACAATCAGCGAAGTGGCAATGCGAGCGAGATCTTCCGCGAGCAACGGGACGGCTTGGCGCTCGGCACTGGCAAGGTCGTTGCCGGCACGTATGCTCGTGCGACCCACCACATCTCGATCGAAAATTACCTTGCCAGTAGTGCGCTCCCTGACGGTGAGCTTTGCGGTCATCGTCAGCGCGTAGTCACGCACGGTGAGCACGTCGGCTGGCTGAAAGCTGACAGCCAAACGATCGAAGCGGGTGATGATACCGGTGAGAATCACGTCGGACTCCCCGCGCGTGTCGAGTCGATAGGTGCCGTCCTGTTGGAAGCGTTTACGAAGCGCATTATTAAGCGACTCGATGAGGCGCGGTTCAAGGGTCTGGTTTTGAATGTGACCAATCTGGATGCTCTGTTGGCCTGCGGGGAGAGCCCCGGTGGAACCGACGCGGTAGCCGGCGCAACCGGTGAGCAGAGCTTGGGCAACGGCCAGACCTAGGGTAAGGAACGGGCGCAGGGTCATTTCGGTTTGGTGGCCTCGACAGGCGTGGCGTTAGTCGACGGGGCGGCGGCAGTTACGCCAGAGTGCGTGCGCAGGAATTCGATGCGGCGCTTAGCCTCGGCGGCGAGCGAGGAGTCAGGGTCCTTAATAATCACCTCATTGTAATAAACCAAAGCACCGCTCCACATCTGGCGCCGCTCGTAAAAGCGGGCGACCTCCATCGCGCCACGCGCCTGCTCACCGCGCAGGCTGTCAATGTTCTTACGCGCCTCAGCCACACGCTTGTCCTCGGGGTAGAGGGCGATGAAGTCGGTAAAGGCGGCGATGGCCTTGGCGGCGATGCCTTGGTCGTATTCGGCGGACCTCGCCTGTTTGAGATGGGTCATCCCGGCCCTGAAGAGCGCGTCAGCGGCTACGCCCTTCTGATCGTGGTATTTATCGGCGGTCTTTTCGTAGGCACGGACGGCGTCAGTAAACTCACCACGCTTTTCCTGCGCGGTGCCGATGTTCATCTGGGCCAGCGGGGCCACGCCGCTATAAGGACCGTTGGCGATGACTTTCTCATACATTTTTGAAGTCTTCTCCATGGAGGGGAAAAGGGGAACAACGCCCCAGAGCTTGAAGCGTTGGCCGCCGAGGTAACGATTGCTGATTTCGAACTGTCGCTTGAGCACTTCCTCGTAGTTTTCAACTTTAGGATATTTTTCGAGCAGGGTCTGATATGCGTTGAAAGCGTCCTCATCCTGCTTGAGCTCTTCAAAGCTGCGGCCAGCGAGAAACTGCGCCTTCGGCGCATAGTCGGAAAGCGGCCACTTCTTGACCGTCTCACGCGCAGCCTTGAGGGCGAGATCGAAATCCTTTGCCGCAAAGGCTTTTTCTGCGACCTCAAGCTGGTCTTTTGCGCGCGTGCGTTTCCAACCACCTCCACCGCCCACCGGCTCGTAGGACCAGCCCTCACCAAGCTTGTAAATCAGCGGAGCCGGGCTGACGTGCGGCAGCGCAAAAACGGCAACTAAAAACAACGGCACGCGGAGAATCCGATGAATCATAAGACGGACACTAGTGAGCCTGCCGAGGCGCGTCAACCGTGCGAGCAGGCCGTCGCCCGCTCAGAAACGCACCAGCGCCTCCAACTGCTTCACTCGCTGATCAATAGCCTTACGCGTCGTCTTCGTTGTGGCCACCACCCCGAAGCCCTCGCAGCAGAACGACGCCGTAACCGTGCCGTGGATAATCGCACGGCGAAGGTTCTTCTCGAGGTCGCCCTTGGTGCTGGCGAGGTAGCCGATCATCCCCCCGACGAACGAATCACCCGCGCCGGTTGGATCCACTACCTTCCGGAGGGGATAGGCCGGGGCAATAAAAATGCCTTTTGGCCCGGAGAGCACCGCGCCGTGCGATCCTTTCTTGATGATGACATAACGCGGTCCGAGCCGGTGAATCCTTCGTATTGCGGTGAAGACGTTATCCTCTTTCGTAAGTTGAGCGGCCTCGCTCTCGTTCAGCACGAAGGCATCCACCCGCGACAATAACCTAAGCAAATCGGGCAGCATGATGTTCATCCAAAGATCCATCGTATCGGCGACGACAAACTTGGGCCGCTTCAACTGATCCAGCACGCGGTGCTGGATGGGCGGCGCGATGTTCGCCAACAACACGTAAGGCGTGGTCTCATAACTTTCCGGCAGCTTCGGCGACCAGTGCTCGATGACGCCCAACACGGTGTCAAGTGTGCGACGGTTGTTCATGTTGACCTCATATTCGCCCGACCAGTGGAAAGTCTGGCCGGCTGGCACGCGCTCTAAACCTTTCAGACAGATGCCATGCCCCTCGTAGAGCCGGAGGTATTTAGTCGGAAAGTCGCCGCCTACCACGCCAAGCAGCTTAGTGGGGGCGAAGAAGCTTGCCGCCACCGCTGCATGGCTGGCCGAGCCACCGAGTAAGCGCGGATTTTCCGCTTTGGGAGTCTTGATAGAATCGAGAGCCGTGGTGCCGACAACGAGGACGCTCATGCAATTAGGTCAGTTAAATCAATCGCGGCGCGGACGTTAGGAGCCTGTGGGCTACGATGCAAGACCACAGGCTGTCCTGCGGGCGCTTGGCCAGTTGTAATAAAACCGGCATGACACCGCCGCGAAATGTGCTTGCGGGTCGCAAAAGCCGACGGCTACTTTCCCGCTCCCCGGCTGGCTGGGTAGCTCAGTTGGTAGAGCAGCGGACTGAAAATCCGCGTGTCGCCGGTTCGATTCCGGCCCCAGCCACCAACCTGCATTTTCTTCGGTAAAAACCATGATTTTCGTCGTTATTGTAGCCTTTGAAAAGTCTCGCTGCTAAGCCTTGGCGGGCTGCGCCAACTGACTTTGGAATGACAAGAGTCGCGGTTTCAAGATGCAGAGGTTCACTCGCCGGTGCGCTTCCTTGGATGGCACGGGTGTTCCAGGAACCCGGACTGTCGCTGGTTTGATCAACGCAGCTAAGAGCGCGTGAAAGCCAAAAACAGAAACCTCAGCGGAGTTGCTGCATTTTAACTGCCACTAGGAGCGGACGCTTCGTTGCCTTCAATAAAGCCATCGCGCGATTTTGCCATCCGCGCCCAACGCTATTCCCTGTCGACGGTAGGCCCAGCACATGTAGCTCACGCTCACAAAGAACGACGCAGGCACACGGTTAGCCGCACAGATTTTCACGCCCAGCAGCGTCGTCCGGCCGCCGAAGCCCATCGGCCCAATCCCGAGGTCGTTCGCGGTCTTCAGGATTTCCTGCTCCAGCGCGGCGAGTTCCGGGTTCGGGTTTTGATCATCAAGCATCCGCAGGAACTGCTGCTTACTGAACTCGTAGCCCGTTGCGCGGTCGCCGCCGATGCAGACACCTAGGATGCCCGGTCCGCAACCCTTGCCCTGCGCCTGCAGCACGGCGTCGAGGATGACCCGGCGGCAGCCGTCGAGGTCGCGGTTGGCCTGGAGCTTCTCGGCGGGCAGCGAGTATTGCGCGCCGACGTTTTCGCAGCCGCCGCCCTTGAGCATGAGCCGCACGGCGATTTCCGGCGTGCGATGCTGATGAAAGTGAACGGTCGGCGCGCCGGGGCCGAGGTTGGTGCCGTCGTTTTTGCCGGTGAGCGAGTCCACCGAGTTCTGCCGGAGATAACCGACCTTGGTCGCCTCCTTCACGGCTTCACGCGCAGCCTCCGCGCACGCGATCTGGTCAAAGCCCACCGGGCAATCCACGTAAAAAATCACACTGCCGGTGTCCTGGCAGATGGGCTGAGACTTGCGCTTGGCCAGCTCAATATTCTGCTCGATGATCTTGAGCGCGCTGGCAGCGATGGTGCCCTTCTTCTCGTTCTCCAATGCGGTGACGAGCGCACGGTTCACATCGTCGGGAATCTCGGCGGATGTGCGGCGAATCAATTCCACCAGCGAGGCCTTCAAATCGTTCATGCTTTAGCACGTTAGAAAGCGGACGGGAACGTGTCAACGTGGCGCACAGCGGTCGCGCTACAGCGAACTTCACTTTTCATCAACCAGCCGACCGACTTCGCGCACGCCGTTGCCCTTGCGCTGCGTGAGCGAGTCGCCCAAGTCCGCGCGGGCCTTTTCGGCGTGGGCGAGAAGCTGATGCACGACCGTCGGATGCGAAGACGCCACATCGGTCTTTTCGCCGATGTCCGCCTGCAAGTCGTAGAGCTGGGGCTGCTCGATCTTTGCGCCTTCGTATTTCGCCGGGATGCCGTTCGTGCCACCGGGCCGGCCCGCAAGCGACCGGAACGTGTGCGGCAGTTGCAGCTTCCACCTGCCGTCGCCGGTGAAGACCGCCTGCAGCTCGTTCTGGGCGTAGTAG
>VHDH01000114.1 GCA_016871445.1 Verrucomicrobiota bacterium
AAGTGCACCGGCGCACCCTCGGCTATCCAGGTGTAAACGCCGTTTCGGTGCGGCGTGCGTCCGGTGAGCAACGCCGAACGCGACGGGCTGCACACTGCGCTCGCCGAGTAACAATGGGTCAGCCGCACGCCCTGCTTCGCGAACGCGTCGAGGTTCGGCGTCTTGATGACGGGATGGCCGTAACACGCGAGGTCGCCCCACCCGAGGTCGTCGGCGAGGAAGAGGATGAGGTTGGGCTGCGCGGCGCGGGTAAGGCCGCAGGTTAGCAGGACGGACACGAGCAAAAGTGGAAGCGTTCTCATGAAAAGTAAGTTCGGTCACTTTGCAACTTCAGCGGCCAACAACTGTTTCGCCTCCGCGGCGTTGATCTCGCGTACGAAAAGATTGCGCCAGCGAATCTCGCCGCCATGGGTTTGCAGCATGATCGGCCCCTTTGCGGGTAGCGGATGAGTGCGATCCCAGTAGTTCTCCATCACTGTGCCGGCAACGACGAGCTTGTCATTGAGCCAAACCCAAGTGCGGTCGCCGACCTGACGGATACGGAAGCTGTTCCACTCGCCGAAGGGCTTGTCAGCTAGCACAAGTGGGTCGCGGCCGGGCTTGCCGGGTGTGTTGTTGAACAAGCCGCCAGAGCCGAGGTGGGGTTTACGGTCGGGCTTCTTTTCGTCGAATATCTGGTTGTGATCCCAGATTTGCACCTGCGGCGTACCGCGCAGGTAGATACCGCTGTCGGCTTTTGCGACAGTTTTGTATTCGATGAGCAATTCAATGTCGCCAAACTCAGCGTCCGTTGTCGCATAAGGCCCGGTGCCGCCATTGACCAGTTCGCCGTTCTCAACGGTCCAGTGTTTCGGAAAATCGGCGCGCTGTAGCTTGAGGTTCGCATCCTTCTTCTCTCCGGTGAGCTTGGCTGAGGAATGCGGATTCCAGCCATACCAGCCGGTGAGGTCCTTGCCGTTAAAGAGCGCGCGGAAGCCCTTGGGCGGGTTTGGTGCGGCGGCTTGCAGAGAGGCGCAGACCGCAATATTCAGGGCCACAAGGGTGAAGAGGAAAAGTTTCATTCGTTTAACCATACCTTTTGAAGCAGCGGAGTGGGCTTCATCAAGCGATTTGTGATCGTTTCAAACCGAAATAAGTTCAATCGCTGCGCACCGTGTCACCCACTCGGGCTTCACCTACAGAAATGTCCGCGGCAAAGTTTGCACCGCGCGACTGGTTCGAGACGATCACTCCGCCAACCTTTTGGCCGTCGCGATAGACGTTTAGGGATAGGTCCACCGGTGGCAGGCGGCCGATGACGCCCTCGATAACTACATATTTTAGCGGTGCGTTAACGAGCACGACCTTGCCGGTGAAAACAGCGACCGGCTCGATAACGGGCCCCGGCACAGCTTGTTCTCTCTTCGGCTTAGGCGGGCTGGTGAATTTGGGCTTCGCCTTTTCGGGCGCAGAGCCGTCTTGCGCAGCGGGCAGCAAGGCACAGCCGGTAGCCAGCAGGCCGGCTAAAAGCAGGACGGGTAGTGGATGCATCGGTGCGAATAAGCCCATGCTGTCGCGCTGGGTCAATGAGCAAAATCTCAAAAAGAAATCCTCGCGCCGCCTTGCTACGCTGCTAGTTTCGGCCAACTCGCGGCACTACCAATGCGCGGGTCGTCACAAACCTAGTTTATGGAAACCGTTGCTGCCCCCACCTCCGCCGTGGACGAGAAAATTCGAGATCTCTGCCAGGCCATCCTCGACCGGCCTGACTTTAGCGACCTGCGCCGCCGCATTGACGCCTTCATGGCGGACGAGAAAGCCAAATACGAATACCAGATGCTCAACGACTCCGGGGCGCTGCTGCAGCAAAAGCAGCAATACGGTGTCGAGATCACGGCTGAGGAGGTCGGCCGCTTCGAGGCGCTGCGTGATAGCTTCATGAAGAACCCGGTGGCCACGGAGTTTCTGGACGCGCAGCAGGAGGTGTCCCGGGTACAGGACAACATCATGAAGCACCTGCAAAAGACCATCGAGCTGGGCCGCGTGCCGACGGTCGAGGACATGAACGACGGCAGTTGCTGCTCTAATCAGGGCTGTGGCTGTGGCTGAACCGCCAGTTGATCAGCCGGCTGGCGGCTTCAACCCCAGTTCAATGCGCGCCCGCAGGCACCCGGGACACAGACAATCAGTGTTGGCACCCGTCGGCATCGGCAAGCGAGGCAGTTCCATGCACCAGCAGGTGTTCGCGGCGCAGTGGGCGAGGCACTGGAATTCCATCCCGCAGGCGGGGCAGTGCTGTTTCTCGGCGTGGCGGCTCATGGAGTGAAAGTAGCCGCCGAGTGGGGGAAGCGGAACGAGTTTCGCGCCTCGCCTCCTGACCTCGGCGGCTACGAGCTGTGATCAGAACGTCGCGGTGACGCCGAGCTGGAAGTTGAGGCCCGGAGCGGGGTTATGCCGCAGGGCGCCCGCGAAGGTGTTGAAGGTCGGGAACTGCTCGTAGAGCCGGTCGAACAGGTTGTTTACGGCTGCGTAGATGGTGAGGTTCTTCCACTGGTAGCTGAGCTTGGTGTTCACCACGGTGTAGGTGTTCTGCGACAGCGCGTTGGGCAGATCGTTGAAACGCCGCTGGCCGGTGACATAGACTGTCTCGATGCGCCACAGCCAGCCGGCCGCCGGCCGCAAGTTCACGCCGCCGGTCAGTTGCCAGTCCGGCACGAGTACCTGCTGCTGACCCGCGTAGGTGCCGGCCGTGAAATGCGCGTCCGACCAGGTCGCGCTGAAGTCCAGTTCTGCCCACTCGGCGGGCTGCGAGTTCAAGGTGAGTTCCACGCCCCGCCGGATGGCGTCGGCGTTGTTATTCCCGAACGTCGCCGGGTCGGAGAAAATGTCGTCGTCCACCCAGCTGTGGTAGTAGGCGAGGCTGCCGCCGAGGCGCGCGTCGCGTTGGCTCCGCACGCCGAACTCGACCGTGCGCGCATTCACCGGCACCAGTGACGCGTTGCTGGTGAAGCGCGCGTCGGCGCTCACCACGTCGTTCGCGCTGGGCAGGCGATACGCTTGGGAGAGCGAGATCCACGCGGATGATTTTTCCGCGAACTCCCAGTTCAGGCTGCCTTTCGGGCTCCACACATTGTTTTCCTTGTCACCGGTGAAGGCCGGGACAGCGAAGGGCACAGTGAGAAAAGTGCTGCGGTGGTCGAAGCGCACGCCTGCCGCGAGCGTGAGCTTGGGCAGCAGCTCCAGCGTGTCCTGCGCGAAGAAACTCAGCGTGGAAGTGTTATGCACCGTGGTGCCGAAGGCGCTGGACTGCGTGAAGTCCTGGCGCACGGCCTCGCCGCCGAAGGTCAGCGTGTTCGCGCGCTGCCACGGCGCCGTCTTCCAGTCCACCTGGAGCGTGCCGCCGTAGCTGGGCTGCGTGGTGGTGACGTCGGCAAAGCCGGTGTTGAAGCCGTTGTCCTTGGTCGCAAACGCCTTCGCGTTCACCGTCCACGCCTCGTCAAAGGTCTTATGGTAGTCCACCCAGCCGCGATGCAGCTCCTGCTGGAAGAGGAACTGCGTCGCGCCGCGCTGGCGCGGGTTCGCGGCGAACTGCGCGGGCGTGAGCAGGTCGGGATTCTCACTGTGCTCGTCGTGGAACTGGTAGCCGAACGTGAAGCGGCCCGCCGGCGTCTCGACCGCTGGCTTGGCGAGCAGGTTCCGGCCGCGATAATTCGCGCCGTCACGCCAGCCGGCCCATTCGTTGCGGCTGCCGCTCAGGACGTAGCTCCACGCGTTGGTGCGGCCGCTCAGGGAGAAATTGCCTTGGTAGAAGCCGAGGTTGCCCCCGCTCGCGCCCACGCTGCCGGAGAAAGGGTGGTTGGCCGCCGCCTTGGTGATGATGTTGATGACGCCTGCCGCCGCGCCTTCGCCGTAGATGGTCGAGGCTCCGCCGCGAATAATCTCGATGCGCTCGATGGCCGCGAGCGGGACGGAGTTCCAGAGGAAGAAGCCGCTGCCCGCGTCATTCACGCGCAGGCCGTCGAGCAGGATGAGCGTGCCGGCCTTGTCACCGTAGCCGCGCAGGCTGAACGGCGCGCCCTGCCCGCCGAAACCCACCGTGTCCAGTGAGGTGAAGCCCGCCTGCTGGCGCAGCAGCTCCGGCAAGGTGAAGGCGGGATGCTGCGCGATGGTCTCGCGCGAGAGCACGGTGACGTTGGCGGGGATTTTCTCGATGGCGACCGTTTCCTCCGGCAGGCGCGTGGCGGTCACGACGACGGGCGGGAGTTCGACTGGGGCGTTGGTCTTGCCCTCCTGCGCGACGGCGCTGGTTGCCCAAAGGGCGACCGCGCTGGTGAACACTGAACACTGATTACTGAACACTGCTTTCATTCTGGCCTTTCATTGCAAGCCCCGCGCGGGTTCTTGGGCACGCGGAGTGGTGGATGTCGGAGACCAGAAGGGAGGTGGAAAGCAAAAAAGCCTTCACCTCCGCAAATTGGAGAATGAAGGCATCTCAGAATCCCGCAGAAAGACAGTTCGGCAGGCTGGCCTCATCCTTCTCTTTGTCGGAGAAGCGGGCGCGCACGGACGCGAGCCCTGACGAGCGCTGACAAGCCGGTATCCTGACTCCGGGCTTCAAACCTCGCTCCCGCCTTCCCGGCCTTCAGCCAGTGGCATTGGGAGTCTGTAGCCCGTCACAGTGGCGCAACCGTCCCCGGTTTTCACGGGGTTCCCTGCACTTGTAAGCGGTAGTTGGTATGGCGCGGTAAAACGCCGTTCAAAGAACCGGCGGTGGTTTTAGACAAGTGGTCGCGCTGCGCCAAGCCTTAACTTTGGTCCGCCCCTTTTCTTGCACTCTGTCGAACAGAGCGTTAACGTGAGAAATCAAATGAACGAATTGCAAACTCCCCAAAATAGCTTGCTCGTGCCGATGGTCGTTGAGCAGACCGGTCGCGGCGAGCGCGGCTATGACATTTATTCGCGCCTGCTGATTGATCGCATTGTCTTCCTCGGTACGCCGGTGGATGACATGGTCGCTAATGTCATAATCGCTCAGCTTCTCTTTCTTCAGATGAATGATCCAAAGAAAGACATCCATCTCTACATCAACTCCCCCGGCGGTAGCGTCACGGCGGGCTTGGCAATTTACGACACGATGCAGTTCATGACCTGCGACGTGAACACTTACTGCATCGGTCAGGCGGCGAGCATGGGCGCGGTGCTGCTCTGCGGCGGCACCAAGGGCAAACGGTACGCTTTGCCGAACGCGAACATCATGATTCATCAAGTGCTCGGTGGCGCGGAAGGCCAGGCCAGTGACGTGGAGATCCGCGTCAAATACATGCTTAAGCTTAAACAGCGGCTCAATGAAATCATTGCCAAGCACACCGGCCAGCCCGTGGACATCGTCGAGAAGGCCTGCGACCGCGACAACTTCATGTCCGCCCACGAGGCTAAGGTGTTTGGTCTCGTGGACGAGGTTGTCGCCAACCGGAAAGACATTACTAGATTGCCTGAAAAGAGCAGTGTGGTGAGCTAATTCACTCCATCTTCAAATGGCCCGGCCAAGCAACCTGACGCTCTG
Source organism: Verrucomicrobiota bacterium (assembly GCA_016871445.1). GTDB lineage: Bacteria > Verrucomicrobiota > Verrucomicrobiia > Limisphaerales > SXTU01 > SXTU01. The sequence continues at coordinate 5,543 of VHDH01000114.1, forward strand.
CTCCTTCTGCGGCAAATCGCACGCCGAGGTAAAAAAGCTAATCGCCGGCCCGGGCGTTTACATCTGTGATACCTGCATCCTTGTTTGTAAGGGTGTGCTGGATAAGGAGTTGGCCTCCGACACCAAGCGCGCCGCACCGAAGCTAAAAATTCCCAAGCCCAGCGCCATCAAGGCTGAGCTGGATCGCTATTGCATCGGGCAGGAGCACGCGAAGAAAACCTTGGCTGTCGCAGTGCACAACCACTACAAGCGCATCATTCACGAGCGCAAAGCCACTGCAGGCGTGCGCGAATCGCGCGAGCCGAAGGCCGACGATGTAGAAATCGAGAAGAGCAACATCTTGCTCATCGGCCCCACCGGCTCAGGTAAAACGCTGCTGGCCCGCACGCTTGCGCGCATTCTCGATGTGCCCTTCGCCATAGCCGACGCCACCACGCTCACCGAAGCGGGCTACGTGGGTGAGGATGTGGAGAACATCATCTTGCGCCTGCTCCAGTCATGCGATTACGACGTGGGTCGCGCGCAGGTGGGCATCGTTTATGTGGATGAGATAGATAAGATCGCGCGTAAGACAGAAAACGTCTCTATCACTCGTGACGTTTCTGGCGAGGGCGTGCAGCAAGCGTTACTCAAGATGCTTGAGGGTACCGTTTGCAACGTCCCACCCTCCGGCGGCCGCAAGCATCCGCAGCAGGAATACATCAAGGTAGACACCACCAATATTCTGTTCATTTGCGGCGGCGCATTTGTTGGCTTGGACAAGTTCATCCAGCGGCGGCTTGGCAATCGCGTCATGGGCTTTGGCGCGGTGCAAGATCAGCATTTGTCATCCATGGAAAAGCGTGAGGTACTTGCCAAGGTGGAGCCGGAAGACTTGTTAAGCTTTGGTTACATCCCTGAGCTAATTGGCCGCCTGCCGATGGTCACGGCGCTGGAAGAACTCACTGAAGACCAACTCGTCACTATCCTCACAGAGCCGCGTAATGCGTTGGTAAAGCAGTACGGCAAACTTCTGGGTATGGAAGACGTAGCGCTCGAAATTACGCCTGACGCGCTGCGCGAACTCGCCTTGCAAGCTATCAAGAAAGGCACCGGTGCGCGTGCGCTGCGCGGCTTGCTCGAGCGACTCATGCTTGATGTGATGTATGACATCCCGGGTGCGGGCGACGTGCAGAGTGTTAAAATCACTGGCGCAGTCGTGCGCGGCGAAGTTGCTCCCATGGTGCAGCGAAAGTCTACGCAGGCGGCGGCTTGATCAGTGGGTAATCACTGCTGTTCGCTGCTAGGATCGGCCGCCCCAGCCGAAAATTCCCAGACTGCCCGGAAAACCAAGATTCAGTTTTCCCTCTTTGGCGCCCAATTTTCGGGTTGTGAGGTGCACTACAACGGCAGCGTTATAGTGAACGTCGTTCCCTTACCGACTTTGGAGTCAACTTTTACCTCGCCGCGATGCGTCTCCACCACCCGTGCAACGATGGCCAGCCCCAGTCCCGTGCCCTTCGCCTTAGTGGTTTCAAGCAACGAGCTGAACGCTTTTTGTCGCTGCTCTTTGTCCATGCCTGTGCCGGTGTCCGCGAACTCGACGACCACGTGCGTCGGATCCTTGTGGGAGCGTGGCAGGCGGGCGACGCGCGTAGTGATAGTGAGCCGCCCGCCCTCTGGCATTGCCTCGACGGCGTTGAGCGTAAGGTTCAGAAAGGCCTGCTCCAACTGCGTTGCGTCGCCTTGAATCGCCGGAAGCTGCGGGTCTAGTTCGCGAATAACCTCCACGCGCTGTTGCCGAAGCTTGTGACGCGTGAGCAGGCTCAGGTCGTCGAGGAGTTGATTCACGTTCACTGGTGCGAGGCGCGGCTCGGTGCTGCGGGCGAAGTCGAGGATTTGCTCCACCACGCGGTTTAGGTGGTCCATCTTCTCGCCCATGATTTTTGTGTCCTGCCCGCGCGGGTCGCCGGGTGTGAACTTCAGGTCGAGCGAGTGGAAGAGCATCTTCATGACCGTAAGTGGATTACGGATCTCATGCGCGACTTCGGCAGCGAGCAGGCCGAGCGCAGAGAGGCGCTCGTTTTGCCGAAGTTGCTCCTCCGCGTCCACGATGCGCTCGTAGAGCCGGGCCTTCTCGATGGCGATGCCGGATAGCTCGGCCAGCGCGGCGAGTATGCGGACTTCCTCGTTGGAAAAGATGTGCGGCGCGCCCTTGTAGACATTTAACACGCCCAGCGCCTGTCCGCCAAAGAGCAACGGCACGCTTAAGAGGGCGACCAACCCCTCCTGGCGTGCCATCTGCACATTTTGGTAACGCCCCGAGGTTTGCACGTTCTGGTCCTGGATCGGCCGTCGCCGCCGGACCACATTGCCGACGAGGCATTCCGCCAAGTTGAGACGTGGCTTGTTCAAATATGCCGCACCCGCGCTATGGCTCGCGCGAAGTTCAAGCCACTCGGACTTTTCATCGAGCAAGAGCAGCGATGCCATTTTCGCGTCCATGAGTTGGCAAGCTTCGCGGGTGATAACACTGAGAGCGTCGTCCAGGTTGAGCGTGGAGTTGATGGTCTGGCTCACGCTGGCGAGCGATTCAAATAGCCGCGCCTTGAGGCGAAGCTGTTCGTAAAGCCAGGTGTTTTGGATGACGCGCGCCGCTTGGAGCGCGAGTTCTTCGAGCAAAGTTTGGTCGTCCGCCGTAAAGGCATTGGGGCGTTCAGAATCGACGTTCAGCACGCCGCGCACCTCTTGGTTGAGTAACAGTGGCACGGCCAGCTCAGAATTGACCTCCTGTCGCAGGCGGACGTAGCGCCGGTCGCGAGTCACGTCGCCCACGCGCGCGGGCATGCCGGTGCGCGCGACCCAACCGGTGATGCCGACGCCGATGGGCAGCTTGAAGTCCGCGTGATCCGGCGGCAGTCCAAATGCCGCTTGAATTTGAAGAAAGCGCGAAGTCGGGTTTACTAGCACGACCGAGCCGCTGGACGCGCGCATGAGCCGCACCGCCTCGCGCAGTATGAGTTGGAGCGCCTCCTGCGCATCGAGCGTAGAGTGGAGGACGTGGCCAACTTGGTTGAGCAGTTCCAGCCGCTCGCACCGGGCGCGGAGTAGGTCGAGTTCAGTGCTCATCTTAGCCGTCTCGTGAGTTCGATGCCTCCCGCTGTGAAAAGAAGAATCGGCGCCCATCCGGCCACCCAGCCGGGCACAAGGCCCCCCGTGCCCAGCACCAGCGAAAGTCGCGACAGTATGAAGAAAGCGAAGCCAATGCCGATGCTCGCTGCCACGCTGAGGGCGACGTTACGTCGGCCGGGTGCGGCTCCAAAGGGCAATGCTAGCAGCACCACGACTAGGCAGGTAAACGGTGTCGCTAGCCGGCCGTGAAGCTGCGTGTTTAGCTCGTCGGCTTTGTTGCCGGTCAGATGCGGATGGAGGCGATAGTAGTCGAGAATTTCTGCGAGGGTGAAGCGCAGCCGCTTCGCCATTTTATCGCGCGCGAAAGTGCTGATCTTAATCTCGCTCTTGATGAGGCGGGGCGACTCGTTCAGCTCAGGGAACACGACTCGGTTGGTACGCGTGCGCAGGGCAAAGTCGAGGTTTGGCGGCTCATAGGCCCAGATTTCCGCGCCGGTAAAGTGCCATACGCCATTGGTGAATCCGGCACGGTTGGCGAAGAGAATTCGGCGGATGTTGTCGCGGCCAGTCCATGTAACGTTTACCCGCAGCATCTCGTGAGTGAGCAGTCCAAACGCGCCTACTTTCCACTCATGCCCAGCTACGTCGTTATTAAAGTTCACGTCGCGCTTCCACTGCAGCTCGGTTTGTTGTTCGAGCTTATTACGATAGCGGTTCAACACGTCCTCAGCAGCCTCCTGCGCGGGCGGGCCAGCGATCTCGCTGGTAACGAACAGCATCGCGCTGGTCGCGACGCCCACTGCCAGATAGGGCGCGGCCAACCGCCACAGGCTGACACCCGCTGCACGAATGGCGACTAGCTCATGGTGCTTGTTGTGCTGCGCCAACGCGTAAAGCAGGGCCAGCAGAAGGCCTATCGGCAGCACGGTGGGTAGCAACTCGGGCGTCTTGAAGTAGTAGTACTCCGCAATGTCCCAGCCGTTGAGGCCCTTGCCTTGCAACATGGGCAGCTCGTTCATCAGGTCCGCCGAAATAAAGAAAATTAGGAAACCGCTTAGGCAGTAAAGCAGGGGAAC
>VHDH01000115.1 GCA_016871445.1 Verrucomicrobiota bacterium
TTCGGAATCTCGTTCAACGTGTAGTAGGCCCGGTCGTGGAGCAGCGGCTCGCCGTCGCGAGATTTCAGCGCGGGGAGGTGGAAGTCGTGGACGTGCCCTTGCACGAGGCCGCGCACGCGGAGGCGCACGCTCATCGCGTCGGGCGCGACTTCGGCGGCGGTGACGGTCGGGCGTGTGTGGTCCACTTCGGGGCTGCCGTAGCCGCCCTGGTAAATGTGCGTGTAGGTTTCTAGGACGTAGCTGGCGGGACGCGCGGCGAACGCGGCGTCCACGGGGCGGGTGAAGCGCACAAGGAAACCATCCGGCTGCGCGCGAATGTCGAGAATCTCGAACGGCATCTTGCCCGTCCAGTCGAGGCGTTGAAGCAGGTTGTCCTTCATGCCGCGCACCGGCCAGCCGCGGTTCGTGCCGCCGGCGAGGAGTTTGCCACCCGGCGTGAAATGGACCGCGAGGATGCCCGTGCCCAGGCCCTCGCGGAACGGGTAACACGCGCCCTGCCACACGCCGTTCACCAGCTCGGTCGTCGCGCGCATCACGATGCTCAACGTGTAGTCGCCGACGAAGATTTGATTCTCGAACGGCCCGAACTTCCCGCCGGAGCGGTTCACCTCGAACGCGGAAATCGAGCGGCCCATTTTCTTGTAGGGAAACACCACGGCGTAAGGCACGAGCTCCTTCACGCGCTTGCGCTCGGTCTCCATGCGCGACGGCGTGTTGGGTTTCACAGGCTCCGGGCCCATGTTTGGCGCGAACGGATACCAGTTGAAGCTGACCGGGTGGCCCATGAAGCCGCCGGGCTTGAGATGCTTGAGCGAACACGAGCCATTCCACGGCCCCTGGCTCTCGACGTAGAACATTTCACCGTGCTCGTTCGGGCCGACGCCGAGCGGGCTGCGCAGGCCGCTGCAAATCGGTGTCGTCTTGCCGTCGGGTGAAATCTTCAGCGCCCAGCCGCGAAACAGCGCCTTCGAGTTGTATGATTCGGACAACCCGAGAGCGACGTAGAGATTCCCTGTCGCATCGAACTGCGAGCCGAACGCATACTCGTGATAGTGCCCGAAGCCCCACTTGTCGCTGATGGTATCGAAGCGGTCCGCGCGACCGTCGTGGTCGGTGTCGGTGATGCGCGTGACCTCGGTGGCGTGCGTGGCGTAGAACGCGCCCTCGCGATAGGCGAGACCGAAGACCTCATCCAACCCGCTGGCAAACGTTGTGGCGCGTGGTCGCGGATGCTCGTCGTCCGCGCCCGTGAGCAGCAGGATTTCCCCGCGCCGCGTCCCGACCGCGATGCGTCCGTCCGGCAGCGTGGTGAAGCAACCCGCTTCCGCGTAACGCCCATCGGGCATCGGGATGTTCACCAGCCGGTAATAAGCCGACTCCCGCTCGGCGGTGCCCCAAGTGTCGCCGAAATCTTGGGCGCAGGCGGCAACCGGGCAGAGAATGAGCGCCCACGATGTCAGTGTCAGTCTCATGGCTTGGCGGTCAGGTGATATTCGATGGAGAACGAGCCGCGCACGGGCAGCAGCAACTCCTTCATGCCGTCAACGCCGCGCACGATGGCACCGGCGGGTAGTCTTACCAGCAGGCCCTTGCCGACGCCGAAGGCGTTTTCTCCCCGCGTTTCAATCTGCTTGTCCGCCGCGACACGGAAGTGCAGGCCGGGTGGCGGCGGGCGGTGCGGAAACTTCAGCGTGCGGACAAAATGAGACTTTGCATCGGTGACCTTCACGTCGAGGAACGTGTCCTCCACGGATGTTTCACCAAACTCGTAACGGAAGGTCGGGCGTTGCTGCGCGTCGAGCGTGAGGCCCTTGAACGCAAATCCCTCAGCCTGCTTCGCATCGTTCGTCGGCCACGTGTTGCCGGGCGATTCGAGCACGGCAAACGCCACGCCCGCCGGGAAGTTCACCGTGTCCTTGCCGAGGATGTGCGCTTGCCCTGCGCCCTGTCCCCGCCAGATGCCTGAAGCCTCGATGAAACCGCCGCTCCACAACGAGCCAAGCCGCATCTGGCCGGCATCGAAAGACAAGCTGATGCCCGCCGGATAGCCCACGCCGATGCCGCGCTTGCCGATGCCAGGGAACGCGCGGCGGATGATGACAGCCTCGTCCGTGACGCTGACGATGAGCGGCTCCAGCACAAGGCCGCGCGGTTCGCCCGCCTCGGGACCGCGCGCGAGGTATTGCCAGAGCGCGTCGCGCTGTTTGCCGGGGTCGCCGCCGAGCAAGTCGGGCAGCGGTGATTTTCCGTCCGGCCAGAAGCCCGGCATGATCGTGAGCGGCGAGAATCGCTGCGGGTTTGCCATGTAGTGATGAAACCAGTTCTCCTCCAGCCGCTCGGTCAGGTTCATCAAGTCCAGCGAACGAATGGCCGCCGCACTTTTCTCGCGGAACGTGTGGCAGGCGACACAATTGAAGGCTTTGCTGCCCGCCAGCTCGCGGCCGACCTCGTGCGGCTTGTCGGTCTTCGCGACGCGCGTGAACGCGGCAACCGGCAGTGTGTCGGTCTCTTTCAACCAGCCGGCCAGCACCTCGGTGTTCGCCACGCCGAACTTCGGCATCCGCGTGTTCACATATGGCCGCACCGACGCGCCGTTGACCACCACGTCACGCAGCCAGTCGCGCTTCAACTTCGCGCCCACGCCCGTGAGCGGCGGCGGGATACGGCCTTGGTCGCCGAGATTTTCATCCTTGCCGGTGAAGTGCGGGTTGCGGTTTGCCGGGACGCCGCCGAGTTCCCCGCGTTGGTGGCAGGCGAGGCAGTTCATGCGGGTGAGCGTCAACTCGATGTTTTGCGCCGCGTTCAGCGGTTTCGCCTGTGCCGAGAGCGCCGCACGAAGGGCGGTGCGCTGCGAGTCGGACAGCGAATACTGCGGCCACGCACCCGACCGCGCGGAAAGGCAACCGCGTTCGGGATTCACTTTGCTCAGAGTTGGCAACGCGATAGGCGTGGGGCGTCCGCTGCCGACCGCGTGGCAGGCGTCGCAACGGTGCTGCGCGAAGAGCGCCTTGCCCCGCGCGGCGAGTTGGGCGTCCGGCTGGAATGTGGCGGTGGACGAAGTTTGCTTGCGCAGCAGGTAACTGGCGATGTCCTGCGCCTCGAAGTGATCGAGCTTCAAGTCCGGCATCCGGCCACCGGCACGCACGGCGAGCGGGTCTTCGAGGAATTTCGCAAGGCTCGCGACGGAATACTTCTCCTCCAAGGGCCCGAGCGGCACCGAGTCCGGCAGCGGCGATTCCGGCGAGTGGCACGCCACGCAGCCAATCGAGTGATACAACTTGTGCCCGCGCTCGACAGCCTCCGGCGCTGGCTTCGCGAACGCCATGGGCGCGCTGCCGAGCGTGGCGAGGTAATGCGCGAGCGCGTCCGCCGCCGCCGCGCGTTCCGCTGCCGGCAAGTGACCAAGCACATCGGGCATCGTGGTGCCGGGCTTCGTGGCAGCCGGACTCGCGATGAACTTCCGCAAGTGTCCGCCCGCCACGCGCGCGCCAACGGCGGATAAATCCGGCGCCGGCTTGGCCGCGAGCGCCGTATTGCCCGGCGCGTGGCACGCGCCGCAGCCCAACTCGGTGAGCAGCACTTTGCCGGAGATTTCAGGTGAGGCATTCGCAGTGCGCACCCACCCCGGGACGTGCGGCGGCTCCGCGCCGACAGAGGAAAGCGAAGCCGACGCCAGGCCCAGCAGAATGAGGAAGCGGAAATTTGTCACTTCACCACTCTGAGTTGATTGAGCTCCGCCAGCGCCTCGGCCAGCCCTTTGCCGACACCGCCGAGGATTTTGGCCGAGCCGAGATAGTGAAATTCGAGGTTCGATACGCCTGCTTCGAGAATCTTGCGTTCACGCTCCGTTAGGCCGCCGGCGCGAAGTTTGTCCAATGCGGCTTTTTCTTCAGCGGGCTTCAGCTTGCCTTCCTTCGTCAGCTTTTTTGCCTGCTCCTTGAGATCGGCGTCCTTCTTCCGGGCCGCCTTCAGCTCCAAGTCCCAATACTTCTCCATCAGCACGGCGGCGACGTTGCCCTGAAACTCCGGCAGCTTGGCCGGCGCGGCCATCGCGTCGCGGAAATTCTGGTGCGTCGCCTTGTAGCGCTGCTCGTCCGGGCCGTAAGCCGCCGTCGGCCCGCCCACGCCCATCACGCCAATGGCGAACGGGAGCTTCGGCGCGTTTAACTCCTTTCGCACGTCGCGGATGAAGTGCGCGAGCACCGTGCTGTAGGCCTCGTAGCCGCCGGGTTGGTCGCGGCGCGGATAGACCCCACTGTCCACCATGTCGTTCCAGCCCTGCACCCACGCGAAGCCCGCGAGCTCGAAACCCTGCGCCGGATCGTAGTCGGGCACCACGCGCTTGATGTCCGCGAGCACTTTCTTCACGTGCTCAATCATCAGGCGGTAATACACACCGGTCGCCTTCGCCTTCTCCGCCTGCATCGCCGCAACGTCCTTCCCCTGCTTTTGAAAATTTGCGAGCTGCGTTTCATTGAACACATACGGCCCGGCGGACGGCGAACGGAAATCCGTGTTCAGGCTTTTGCCGCCCCACGCGGTCTTGATGAGCAGCACGGGGCCGCCGCTGATTTTTTCCGTGTAGAGACCGAAGGTGAACTCCGGCCCGATTTTTTCCGCCGACGCGCCGAAGCCCGCCGTGAGCTTGCCGGTTTTCTCCTCGCGGTCGTCCTTGCCGCAACCGAGCGCGGAAATCCACACGCGGTCGCAGACCGCCGGCTGGCCGCCCGCGCCGGTCATCAGCGCGAGCATCGGCTTCGTGGCGTCATCCATGCCGATGTGCTCGAACGTGCTGACCTTGGCGTGGCCCTGCATGTTGGACTGGCCGGCGAGGATGAAGATTTTGAGCGGCTTTTTATCGGCTGCGAGGGCGTGGGTGCAGGCTACTGCCGCCAGAAGGCAAAGAGTTTGAATGAGTTTCACAAGGGAGAGAGTAAGACCAATCTCAGCGGTAATGCGAGACGGGATGGGGCTTGACACCGAGCTTTTCATAATTGAACCCGCTGCCGAGTGGTTGATAGTCGCCGACGATATCCACGCTGCGAGTGGCGGAAATTGCGGACTCGTTGCCTATGCACCAGTAGGCTGCATTAATGATCAGGCGGCGCAGGCCGACATTCTTCAAATCAGTGCCGCTACCCATCGTGGAGTGAAAGACTCGCGCGATTTTCCCGGTGCTGGTCTGCCATGACTTTACCCACGCGACGGGGAGCGGTTCGAGTTTTTCATTCGGCGGGTCATCAGGTTGGCGACCCATGAGTGGTTGGCCCCAGACGAGCGCGGTGCAGCCTTCGGGGAGGCTCGTGCCTGTCTTGTAAGTGCGATACACATCAGAATTGCCCCAGATGTCGGTCACGCCGGTGAGCACGGGATGGTTTTTCTGCTCTTCGACAATTTTGCCACGCGTGGAGTCGGCCATCCACCGGCCGTGATGATTCATGAATGCGCCGCCCAGCACGTCCTCGCCCCAACGAACTTGTTTGCCGTCGATTTTATAAGGCAACGGGCTGCGAAAGCCGTGGTTCGCGGTGCGGAGCGCGATGATGGGTTTGCCGGAGTCCACGTAGTTCACGATCTGCTCCAGCTCGGTCTTCGGCAGCGTGAGCAGGCGCGTGAAGAAAATGACGAGGTCGGCGGAAGCGAGATGTTCGAGGCCGGGAATGTGATGTTCCTTGAACTCCGCTTCTCTACCACGCTCGGGATACACGGGCATCGTGGGATCCACTTCGCCCCTCGCGTTCACACAGAAAAGCACGGTGCAATCGAAGCCATGATGCTTGCTGAGAATTTTCGCCAGCATCGGCATGGACTGCTCGCTGCGATACTCTTGGTCTGCTGCGATGAGGATGATGTGCTTGCCTTTACCCGGGCCGTCGCCGCCGGGATAAATTAGCCAATCCGCTCTCTCCGGAACGGGATGGCCGGCACCGCGATGAAGCACGAGCAACAGGGCGGCGAGCGCGACGCTTGCGCGCAACAGCTGGCGGTGAAGTGTCATTGCGGGGTGGCTCCGGGAAGCGGTCCCCAAAGTTGGGTTAAAAGGGCGAAGATTTCCGGCTCGACCTGCTTCAGTTCGCCCGCCACGAAGGGATAAAAATCATTCGAGCCGAAGTAGGTCTCGGTCATTTCAGCGAAGAATTCCGCTTTGTTCGTGACGCCGTAATGCTCGCGCATCCTGCCGGAGACGTGCAGGACGGACTTGTATTTGCCGCTGTCGCGAAACTTCTTCCACGCAGCGGTGATGCGGGGGTCTTCGGAGCCGATGACCTGATCGTGGTAAGCATGCGCAAGTTCGTGCAGCACGACCCATGGCTGGCCGTGGATGCCCTGTGGTTCGAGGAAATCCGCGAGGTCCGGAATGTGAACGCACTTGGCCAGCTTATCGCTGTAGCCGTTCGCTTTCAGCCAGCCGGCGTCAGGATGATACTGCATGGGGACCATGTCCCCGTGGGTGTAGTCCAACTGGATGGTGACCGTCCGCAGACGGGCCAGCGCCTTTTCCGGCACCACAAACGTGATGGCGACCAGGCGCGATTCGAGCAGCGCGAGTGCCCGGGTGCCCGCTGTCGCGTGGGCGCCTTGGAGCAAGCGGTCGTCCACGCGGACGCTCCAACCCGCGAGATGCCGCGTGGTGTGCGAAGTGGGCAGCGGCTTTTTGTCCGCGGCGACTGCCGGGAGGACGATCAAGGCGAGCACAGTCAGGAGATGTTTCATGAGCGGGGTCGAAGCGCGAATGGTTAACTGGCGTTTCTCAATGGCCGAGCCGGCGCACGAGGCAACGTTCGAATCCGCTCGGCCGCATCGAGGCGCGCGCTGCAGGATGATTTTGCCAGACCAGTTTGCACACAAGTCGAAAGGCTTTGCGCGGATGACCCCGACAAGGCGTTTGCGAGGACAGCCATCGCCGCATTGTGGCCCGCTATCCCACTGACGCCGCCGCCGCGACGGGCTCCCGCGCCAGCGAGATAAATGTGCGGATCATCGGTTTCTGCGCCCCAGCGCGGGCGGTCCGTGACCGCCGTGTCGTCCTCATCGAGGAAGGGGAAATCTAGATCGCGGTGGAAGATGTTCCCGCGCGGCAAGGAAATGTCCTTCTCCAGATCGAGCGGCGACTTCACTTCGATGGCTGCCGAACCATCGCGGCAGGGCGCGAGCACGGATTCGAGCGGATCGACGAGGTATTGATTGAGGCTGGCAATGGCACGCGTCCCGGCCAACGCCTTGGCTCCGGCGGGATCGGCATCGAACAGACTCGCGGGGGTGTGCAGTCCGAACAGCGTCAGGGTGTGAAATCCTTTGGCGACCAGTTCGGGCGACAAAATCGTGGGATCGGTCAACGTGTGACAATACATCTCCAGCGGCAGGGGAAGGGGCATCTCACCGCCACGGGCGCGGGCGTAAGCCGCTTCGAACTGGGAGAAACTTTCGTTCACATGGAACGTCCCGGCGAAGGCGAGACGAGGGTCTACGCCCGACTTGAGGCGCGGCAAGCGCGTCACGAGCATGTTGATCTTCAGTTGTGAGCCTTCGAGGGATTGGGGCTCGGGTCGCCCGCGCAACCGCGCGAGATGCTGCGGCGCAGCGGCGAAGAGGAGATCCTTCGCGACGTATCTGGTGCCCGAGCTAGTTTCCACACGCACACCTGCGGGGCCGCTTTCGAGGGCGGTGACTTTCGAGTGGGGCTTGATTTCCACGCCCGCGATCGTTGCAACGCGGAGCAGTTCCGCCACCAGCGCGCCCATGCCGCCCTGTGGCACGCGCCACTGACCGGTGCCGTTGCCGATGAGGTGATAGAGGAAGCAGCGGTTAGCCTGCAGGTCATCAGCGGAAACGAAGGTTCCGATCAGCGCATCAGTCAGCACCACGCCCTGCACGAGGTCGTCACCGAACCGTTCGCGGATGACGTCGCCAATGGGCACCTCCATCAGGCTGCGCCAGACCTCGGGCAATCCCAGCTCGGCCTTGAGTTTTGACGCACTCCTAAGCGGCTGCAGCATGGTGGGCGCAAGGCGTCGGGCCAGTCCGGCAATTTCGCGGTAGAACTCGCGCCAGGCTTTGCCTTCACGGTCGGAACCTGTCAGTCGTCGGAAACTGGCGGCGGTGGCTGCATCCCATTCCGCCGCCACGAGTAGTCCGTCCTCTCGGTCGTCGCGACGATAGGGCGTGTAGGAGGCGACGGGACGTTCGAGTGTCCTGAAGCGGATGCCGAGATCCGTCACGATTTGGTCGGGCAGCAGGGACACCAAATAGGAATAGCGCGAAAGTCGCGCGTCGTATTCGGGGAACGGTTTGACACTGGTCGTTGCTCCCCCGGGCTCGGCGCATGCCTCAAGCACGAGGACGGTTTTGCCAGCACGGGCGAGGTAGGTTGCCGCCACCAGTCCGTTGTGACCGCCGCCCACCACAATGGCGTCGTATTTTTTCTCGGGGTGATTCATGGGCTATCAGGGCAGGGCGGCGGATGGTCCGATGTTCCCGCTTGTGCCCTGCGGGAAACAACCGGGCACCGGGCTATTTGTCCTGGAGCAGTGCGACCATGGCTTTGCCCATGGCTTCACCGACATCCATGTAAACCTCGGCCTTGCCGCCGTAGTGGCCGTTGCCGCTGCCGCCCTGCGCCATCGGGTTGGTGTAGATGGTGGCGACGTTACCTTTGAACTCGGGGTGTTTCCCGGAATTTCCATCCACGGCAAGGTGGGCGTTGAGGACATCGCCGCCGGGTCCGGTGGCGCTGCCTTTGACGGCTTCGCCGAGGGTGCCAAGCACGAACTTGGCGTTCGGCGCGTTGAATTCCTTTCGCAGCGTCTTGATGAAGGTCACGAGGTTCTTCTCGTAATGCGCGGCGTGACCAGCGTTGCCGGCATCCCGCTCACCCTGCCAGAAGAAGAAGCCGGCGACTTCAAAACCTTTGGCTCCCGGATAATGTTTTTCGAGGTCGGCAAGGGCTTTCTTGGCGTCGCCGGTGTCGTCGTCCCACTGCTTGCCGGCATACCAGGCGATCGGCTTGCCCGCCTTGTCCAGCCAGGGCGCGGGTTCGGTCTTGAGGCCCTTGGCCGGATCCATCTCCCAGAACTCGGGTTTGTCCTTGTAGCCGGCATAGACCAGCTTCTTCTCGACACCCGCCTTATCCTTGGCAACGAACTCCGAGCGCACACTGCCGGGAGGCAGGAGATCCCAGCCCAAAGCCCGGTTGCCGATGCAGCACTTGAGAATCATCACGGGCGCATCAATCGAATTCCCGAGCAGGTGCCCGATGCCGTATTCCGGACCGAGATTACCGCCGGTCACGGTCATCCATTCATTGCGGAGCGGGCCTTTGCCGGACATGTATTGGACATAGCGGACGTCCTGCCGCACGGTCCAGTTGCCGTCATCCTGGATGAGATAAGGATACTTCTTCTTTTCCTTCACCGCGAATTCGAGCGAGCCGTCGGTGCCTTTCACCTTGCCGAGGCCGACCATGTTGGACTGGCCGAGCAGGATGAAGACCTTGACGGGCTTGCTCAGGTCGGCGGGTTTGCTGCCGGGTTGCTCGGCAGCCG
>VHDH01000116.1 GCA_016871445.1 Verrucomicrobiota bacterium
GGACCTTTGCCCGGAGGCGGACCTTTGCCCGGAGGCGGACCTTTGCCCGGAGGCGGTGTTTGGCCGGGAAGTGAATCACCCTTGAAGCTTAATTCCCCCGCGCCAATGCGCATCGGGCCGGGGCTGTGTCGGAAGAAACTGTTGTCTGGCGCGCCCCGGAACTGGCGCGGGATGAACGGGAAATCATCCGTTAACACGTAGTGGTAAGTGCCTTTTGGAAACTCGGGCGTTACGCCGAAACGCCCGTTGGCCTCATCCAAGTCCCCCACGCCCTTCACAAATTCAAAGTCTTCAACGTAGCTGCCATCGAATCTGCCACCCGGTCCGTTGGCCCGCGTGCCATCGCGCAGCCGGTAGCTGGACTTCATTCGTTTCACCGCATTGGTCATGTTCTTCGCGTCGCTGAAGCCCCAAGGTCCGTAAATTGGAAACCCATCCGCCGCCCAGCCGACTTGAATGACTTTCTCCTTCCCGCCGGAGAGCTTCTCGACGAGACCCAGCGGCATCCCGTGATAATGATACGCGCCGCTCGGTTGCACGTGGGCGTTGTGCCGATCCAAGCCGAGTTTTTGCGAACCGCTAATGGGGTCCAGAGTCCAGCCCGAGCGCGGGTCCATCTGCCACCACTCGGCTGCGCCGGGATCGAACACCACCCCATTGAGTGCGATACCGAAGGGATGCATTCCTACCCGCGTAAACTGCGCGCCGGCCTGCGGTTGCACAGGCACGCGATAAGTGTAGTTCTGTGTCGTGATCGTGTGTGGATTGCCGCGATTCGGAAATTGTCCGGGCGCGTGGTCTGGTAAGCCGTTCGCCCGGATGACGCGGAATGCGCCTTCCACCGCAATACTTACTTGGCTTTTGCCGGGACTCCGCCCGTCGCCCGCCGGAGCAGCGTATTGCTTGCCCTTGTGCTCGCCGCCGCGTTCGGTGGGATTTTTCGGCTCCGATGGCCGGCTCGTTTGCGCCAAGGCTGCCTCGCTTAATGAGAGCGTCAGCACGCTGCCTAGGGCGAAGAGGAAGACGGAGCGATCCAATGAACGGCGCGGAAGTTTCATAGCATGGCTGGTATGGCTGCTCCCACTGTTCACCGGCCGCCTATCGCATTTATATGTTGGTACGGGACCATGGTTGATTTAGCACAAGCCCAACGCACGTGCTCCGCCACCGTCATTTCCACGGCGAGTAATCCGTCGGGCTGAGGAAGACGGACTTAACGCCCCCTTTGACAGTCAGGGAGCCGCCAGCTTTTTCTTCGGAGGCCTTGCGCGCGGCTTGCCATTCAGGGTCTTTACCGAAGTTTCCAAAGGAGGCTTTTGCCGCGTCTTGGCTCGTATGCGCAAGGAGGTAAATAAGCGTGTTGTCCTTGTCAGGTGGGTTGTTGGCTCCCTTTTGATCGGCGTGCGGCGTCCAGTATGGCAGGTTCGTGATGCCGTGCTTGGCGAAAAGCTTGACGGTGTGGTCGCGAAAACGGGCGTTAAGGTTCGGCAGCCGGCCCGGCTCAGTGGTATAGGTGCGAAGTTCGAAAATACGATTGCCGAGGTTCTCGGGCTTCGCGGCTGGGGAGTAGTCAGTGGCGGACAGATATACGGTCTCGGCCTTGGTGACGAGTTTACCGTTTACCTCGGACTCCTTGTAAGCCTTTTGCCAAGCAGGGTCGTTGAAGAAAGCGCTCCAGCGAGCGTCGCGCTCAGCCCGGCTCGGGTAGGCGATCAGGAAGACCAGCTTGCGCTCTGGATTTGCCCCAAACGGCACGAAGTAACCAAGGTTTTCGATACCATGCTTAGCGAAGAGCTTGACCGTGTGGTCGCGGAAGCGCGCGTGCAGCGCGTCGAGCTTGCCCTCAGCGGCGTAGTAAGTGCGCATCTCTACACAACGGGTGTCGGCGGCAGAGGCGGCGGAGGCGACAAGGAATAAGGCGGCAAGGGACAGGATTGATTTCATTCGTGACGCATGTTGGCGCAGCGCTTTGGGGAGGCAAGGCATTTTAGGGCATGGGAGGGCGTGCCGTAGCAAACTATTTTTTCCGTGCCCAAAACCCTTTCCTTCTCAATGCGCTTGCCCTACAACCGCCCGCCATGACTTTGCGAGAACAGCTGCGCGCCTTGTCCGTCGCCACTCAAGCCGCGTGGGTCTCAGGAAATCTGATGCGGCAAAATCTCAGGCGGGCTAAACACGTTAACGAAGCCACGCAGCACGACATCAAGCTGGAGTTGGACGTGCGCTGCCAGAGGCTGGTCGAGCGCCGGCTGCGTCGGGCTTTCCCCACCGTTCCGATTCTTGGTGAAGAAGGCACTTTGGGGGATCCATCGGCGCCAATGCGTTGGGTGGTGGATCCAATTGATGGCACGGTGAACTTTACCTATGGCATTCCGCATGCCTGCGTGTCCATTGCTTTGCAGGTGCGCGACGCGAAGTCGAAGTTTCCTGGTGACTCACTGCGCGGCTACACGACGCTGGTGGGCGTGGTATACGATCCATTTCTGGACGAGACGTGGACGGCCGTGCGCGGACAGGGCGCGAAGTGCAACGGCAAACCCATTGCGGTCAGCAACCGCGCGCGGCTGAACGAGGCCATCGTGGCGATGGGCTTTGCCAAATACGCCAAGACGCTGGCGCTTATGCTGCCGGTGTTCAACCGCCTCGTTCACCGTGTGCGTAAGGTACGGTTGTTCGGCGCGGCGGCGCTCTCAATGACCTGGACGGCGGCGGGTCGGCTTGACGCCTACATAGAGAATGGCGTGCGGCTATGGGATGTTGCGGCTGGCGGACTCATCGTGGAGTGCGCCGGCGGGGAGTTTTGGTGGCGGCCGGTGGAGGGCGACTACGCCGTCGAGATTTGCGTGAGCAACGGCAAGTTGCGCAAGAAATTGCAGGCGGATTAATCGCTTCGGGTGCTGGCCCAAAGTTTACGCACCGAATGCTTTGCGTAGCACTTCGATGCTCTTCGGCACGGCGGTGTCGGCGTGCTCCTTGCCCTCCATCTCCAGCGAAACCCAGCCAGTGTAATTCGCTTCGGCCAGTATTTTTGCAATACGCGCGTAGTCGAGTTCGAGCGAATACCACTCACCACCGCCATAGTAGGTTTTGGCCTGCACGAAGACAGTTTTGGGTGCGATGGCGGCTAATTTGGCGTAGGGATCTTCTAGAAAGTTGCCGGTGTCCATCAGTGCCCCCAGCCAGGGGGAGTTCACGCCGTTGACAAGCCGCAGCAAGCCGGCTGGCGTGCGCGTAAGGCCCCAATGATTTTCCAAGGCGAGCATTACGCCCAGCTCGGCAGCACGGGGCAGGCAACGCTCAATGCAGTCCTGACACCACTTGAAGCCTTCGTCTTCAGTGTGGCCGGGCAGGATGGGCTCTTCGCCGCGCGCCTTCATGAGGTCATCGAAGGATGCGATGGTGTTCCATCGGCCTGAGTTCAGTCGGATGCATGGAATCCCAAGTGCCGCCGCAATTTCGATGCACTTTAGCGTGTGCTCCACCTGTCCGCGTAGGTAGTCCGGGCTCGGATCCACGAAGTCCTGATGAATCGATAGGCAGACCAAGCTTACGCCCTGGCGGAAAGCGTGGCGCTTAAGCCGCTGGAGATAATTGCGATGCGCGGTCGTAAGCGGCTCTTTTTCCGGAATGTCCATTTGGCGGTGGAGGATGTCCACGCCCGGCACACCCAGCCCAGCGGCTTTCTCAATGACAGTCTCAATGGAAACTTTCGCCGTGCGAAAGTGCCAATAGGAATAAGAGGCGATGGCGAGCTGGACGGAAGATTTGCGTGCGATAGTGGGCGCAGCCTCGATACGCGGCACGGTCAGCAGGCCGGAACCAGCGGCGAGCGAGGCGGTCAGGAACTTACGGCGCGGGAGCGGAGCAGTGGCAGTCATGGGGAGATCTTAGTTATACCCCCAGATCCGGCAAGGTGAACCCCGGTTCCTGCCCCTATCGCGCGATTAGTTGGCGGGCCTGCGGACCACGCGCGGTGTGGAAGCTGTGACAGGTGGAGCAATTCTGCGCGACTCCACCCTTTGGGCTATGACACTCAGTGCAGCTTTGCTTGGTGGGCAGGATAATGTCGGCGGTCGCACGGCTACTGGCGGCAGCATGGCATTCGGCACAACTGACGATGACGTGTTTGGCGTGGTTGAACTCGCCGCGCACCAACCACCGATCTGGGATGGAAACCGGGGTGACACGCGGTAGACCGTCTGCCCCGCCGGGTTTGACTTCATGACAATAGGCGCACCCGGCGAACTGCGCGCGGGTGGATAGGCCTGCTGAAGTCACGCTCATGCCTGGAGCGAGCTGCTTGGAAGGATCGGCAGCGAAGAAGATTTGTCGCTCCAAGTCTTCGCCGTTTAAGGCACGTTCGCGGAGGTGGCGCATTTGCTCGGCCACAAATTTCTCGGTGTCGGCTTGTGCTGTGATGCCCGATCGGCGCGCGAGGTCGGCATATTGGGTTGGTAAACTGCGTAGGTAGGAGCGGACGTTGGCCGGGTCACCGTGCGGGATACGCATCTGGGGATTTCGCGCATCGAATTGAAGCGCATGGCAGGATTGGCAATGTTTGGCGTGGGTTATCGGCTGAAAGTGCATGCCCGAGGCGTCAGGCGCGTGGCAATCGGCACAGCTGAGCCTTTGTCCGGCGCGATTTACGGATTCGCCCAAGTGGAGCGCATGATTGAAGATCAAGGAATTAGGGTCTTTCAACTTTTGCTGATGGATTTGGAAGTCAGGATGGTTTTCGGCGAAAGAATTAAAGACGGCGGTGTAGCCGTTCACGGGTCGGGGAGTATGAAATATGGTTGCGCCGTTAGTGGATCGGAAGTCGAACGCAGAGAGCGGGAGTTGCTCGCCCTTGCGGCGCGAGGCTTCCATCGTCGAACTGCTGCCGTGACACGAGTGGCACTCAGCGTCGGCGGGCGGCAGCATGCGACCATGACCCTGATGCTCGCGGTGACAGGCAGAACAAGAATGATCACGGGTGACATTAGGCTGGTGAAATTGGTGTCCGGAGTGGCAAGTCAGGCAGTTGTTATCAATTTCCGTCATCATGCCGGGGGTGACTTGGTGAAGCCGGTGCGGCTCCAGCGGGCCGGGTCGGGAGTTGAAAGCGGCGCGCAGCCATTTGGAGATATCTCCTCGTTCGGTGGAGACGTTTACTTGCGCGGCCGTATGACACGCGCCGCAGCCTTCGCTACCGGGCCAAGCGTGTTTGAGCTGCGAAAAGACAACACCGTGGTGTTGCGAGGACACTGGACCAGCCGAGATGAATCGCCATTGCCACGGGCCACAAAAGCCAATCAGCAGCATGACCAGCGTGATGGCGGCCACGGCCACGCATAAGCGACCGCGCCGGTTGCGTAGCGAGCGCCGGGGGCGACACTTTGGAATTGGACAGGCGCAACCTCCGTCGGGCAGAGGGCCGTCAGTGCAGGGTCCGCCGTGTTCTTTGGAGCGAGTGCATTTCCAGCGGCCTTTTTCCTCGCCCTGATTTTTTACCAACACGGGACGGCATTCGGCGGTGGCGCGGCATTCGCCAGTGGGCGAGGGACCGATGCGGCAGGGGCAGCCGTCGCAAGCCCACCCGCATTCCCAATTCAGGTTCGGCCGCTCGTAACGGCTACGGTCGAAGTCAGGTGATGGCAGTTGTTCCTTCAAAGCAGTCAGAATAAAGACTTGGACACGGAGACAAATCTTTCATACCGAGCACATTGCTCGAGGTTATTTAATTTGATTCTTTCTGTTTTCAAATGATTTATCGCGCTCCGGCGGAGAAGCCGTAGACCAGCACAATGTGCGCGATGGCCCAAAGCATCAGACTGTATGTGACGGGGATATGAATGAATAACCAAAGCCGAAGTGAAAGTTGGAGCGCGAGTTGGTAATCAAGCCCGTCCTTTTGGCGGACCAGCTCGACGAGCTTCGCGGCAACTTTGCGCTCGGACTCGTTGAGGAAGCGGTTGAGGTCGTTGAGGTCGTTGAGCAAGGAGTTGAGGGGCAGGCGAATTTCGACAAGGTGGGACAGGAGGTTGCGCGGGCTCCTAAAAAATGCGTGCAGCCGACGCGTGTAGAACTCCGCAATGGTCGCAGACTTTGACTCGGCAACAGAGTTGAGCGCGAGTGCCTCGGCCTGCTCGCGAATTTGACGGCGGATAAGGGGAATGCGCTCGAAAGGAACTTCACCGCCGCGCGCGGTCAGGCGTTTGGGCCAACCGCGTGAGATGATGATACCGAGAACGCCGCTGATCATTACAACCGCATAGAGAAGCGTAAGAACCAGCTCAAACCAGCCTGTCGGCCAGCGCCCGCGCACGTGCAGCAGGAAGAGCACGCCCGTAAAGACACCTGCGTAAAGATGAAATTCCAGCCAGACCTCGGAGCGGCCTAGTGGTAAGTAGGGAATTTTCTTAAACCAGTTGTAGCTGGTCAGCAGAAGCATCACTCCGAAGAGTAACCATCCCGTCAGAAACGCTGCGCGGCTCATCGTGCTGGCCCACAGGACGAATGCGGACACCGCAGCGATGCTGGCGCCTAATAACAGGCTGCTCCACAGGAGGCGGCGGCGCAGGAAACCTTTCATCGGTTCAGCCAGCGCGCGAAGGCGTCGAGATTGTTCATGTCAATGCGGCGCAGCGCCCCGTGTGGGCAGGCTCGCTCACAGGCGGGACCGCCAATTTGGTCCGAGCATAAGCCGCACTTGGTAGCCTTTGTGATAGGACGCATCTCCTTGTCCACCATGAAGGCTCCTTCCTTGTCGCGGATTTCAACCATGCGGATGGCTTCGTAAGGGCAGTTAGTGGCGCAAATGCTGCAACCCACGCATGTGGCCTGGTTGACAATAACTTCACCGCCGACTTGGCCGCGGTGGATCGCGCCCGTGGGGCAGCCAATCAGGCACACGGGATCGGCGCAGTGCATGCATGAGTTGGCCACCATGATGCGTCCGTTGATCTGTCCGTGTCGCAGAAAGCGTGGATTGTTGTCGTTGGCAGCAGCACAAGCGCGCACGCAATCGTCGCAGCGCGTACAGCGTTCAAGGTCGAGAACCATGGTTGAGGTGCCGTTGAAGTAACGGTTCTCGGTCAGGAACTCCATCAGCTCGGGACCTATCTTTGCGCCTGCGTCCAGCGTTTGTTGCGTCTTTGAGTCGGTCGTGCCAGCCAACTCTTCAGGCGTGAATAACTCGGGTAGTTCTTCCGGTTTGACCGAAGGCAAAACGACTTCTTCCATCACCACGGTCGGTACAATGATGACGTGGGTGTAGCCGATCACACGTAGGCTGTGTTGGAACGAGACGGCCTCAGTGCGTTGTCGCCAGTTATGGGCGATCTCCCGCAGGCCAAACTCGCAGCCCGCGCTGAGGTAGTTGAGCGTACGATGCCCATGCCCAAATTTGCGGCTCAAGCGCGCGAAGCCCGAGCGAATCAATACAACGCCATTAGGGTAATCGCCCTCCTGCGCGATTACGGGTTCTTTCTCTGGCGACCGCGTGCCCTCTTTG
Source organism: Verrucomicrobiota bacterium (assembly GCA_016871445.1). Classification (GTDB taxonomy): domain Bacteria; phylum Verrucomicrobiota; class Verrucomicrobiia; order Limisphaerales; family SXTU01; genus SXTU01. Next base: position 7,496 of record VHDH01000116.1, read on the forward strand.
GCCAAGCGCTTATAGTCGCCGGACCAGTCGTAATCGCCGTAGGTGCCAAACTGCGCTTCTTCAATGACACGCTTGAGTTGCTCATCGTTGAGCCGTTGAAAAATGGGAATCTCTCGCAGATGTGTGGCAAGCGTGCGTTCGCGGTAGATACGGTCAATGTGCTGGCGCAGGTGTAAATCGAAACGCATCAAGTCGCGCAATCCCTGCCAGCGGATTTCCAACAACTCAGTCTCGTCACCCACGGCAAATATAGTCGAGGTGCGGGCCGCGCGGCTCAGGGCGGCAATCTCGCCGAAAAATTCGCCGGCTGACATGGTGGCGGTCTTGTGCTCGTCAAGAATGCGTGGCACGTCCTGAAGAAACACGCCCTTTTGTTGGCTGACCGTCTCCAAGGTTGCATTGTCATCCAGTTCCTCGACCGACCGAACTTCCTGATCGCGCGGGTTAGTCCAAAGTTGGGCGACAATTTGGAAGAGGCTTTTGGTTTTTGAATTGCGACGACCTAATACTTTATCGGGCAGACCGGGATTTAAAACCACTCGCGCGTGGCCGGAAAGCAAGAGGAAGGCAGATGAGCCGTAATCGCCCGCGCGAACGATGATCTCGCCGTTTTTGAAGCGTCGAATGCGCGCGTCATTAAGAAGGATGCCGCTTAATGGCGTGCGCTTAGAGAACTTGCTCTGATCCATCTCGCTGAACGGGCGAATTTCCATCAGGCGTTTCACGTCCGCCTCGGTCATCTCCGGGTCGAACTGGCTGTCCCACCGTTGGGGCTTATCGATGACGAAATGAATCGTGTCCATGCGCTCAGGCGTCGAGGACGAGGTCGCCTTTAGGGCGGCAAATGCAGGTTAGACAGGATCCGCCCTCGGGTGGGGCGTCCGGAGCTTTAACGTAGTCCACGCTGCCGGACTTGATGGCGACGGAGCAGACGCCGCAACTACCGGCGCGGCAGCCGGACTCGATGCGCAAGCCTTGCTCCAGAGCGAAGTCCAGCAGGTTCGCCTGCGTAGGGTTCCACTCCAACTCTTTGCCAGATTTGGAGAAAATGATCTTACATGCAGGACCAGCGGCGGCGGCGACGGGGGCGACGGGCGCGGCTTTCTTTTTCACCGTGGCCGGGCCGAAAGCCTCGTAGTGAATGTCTTTTTCGGGAACGCCCCAAGCTTCGAGCCCGTCGTTTAGCGCCTTCATAAAGGCCCCGTTGCCGCACATGAAAAATTCGTAGTTGTTTGAGGGCAGCATCTCCTTGAGCAATTCGATAGTGACACGGCCCTCGCGGTCGTAGTCCTCGCCTTTGACGTCGCTCTTACTCGGTCGGCTGTAGCAGACGACTACACGAATGTTGTCGAAGCGCCGGAGGTTGTTTAGATCCTCGCGTAGCATGTGCTCGCCTTGGCTGCGACAGCCGAAGAATAGCCAAACCTCGCGCGGTGACCCGCTCTCGGCCACCGCCTTGGCCATGCTTAACATTGGCGTCAAACCCACTCCGCCACCTAGAAGACAGATCGGCGTGTTCTTCGTCATATCCAGAAAGAAGTGGCCAGCTGGCGCCTTTACACTTAGTAGGTCGCCCTCCTTAACGTGATCGGAAAAAAAACTGGAGGCCACACCTGGCGGTAGGTCAGGTTTGTCCGGCGGCGCCTTTTCGCGCTTGATGGTTACGCGATAACAATCCGGGCGGGTCGGGCTGTCGGAAAGCGAGTAGCAGCGCACGACTGGCTTATCGCGGCCCGGGATGTCGAGGCTAAAGGTAAGGTACTGGCCGGGCTTGTAAGGTGGCAAAGGCTTGCGGTCGTGTGGAGTCAGGTAAAAGGAGGAAACATCCTCGCACTCCCCCGACTTCTGCGTGACCGTAAATTTGCGATAACCGTTCCAACCTTGAATGACTTCTTGGGCTTCCTTGAAACGGTATTTCGCTGCGCGCACCAACGTCTCCAAACGTTCATGGTCCAATTGGTGTTGGCGGCGCTCATGCCCCAACCGCGCCGCTGCTGAGCAGGCCAT
>VHDH01000117.1 GCA_016871445.1 Verrucomicrobiota bacterium
CCAAGGCCACAGCACAAGTAACCCAACGAGCTTCGCACAGAAGGGCGCGGTGGCTGCGCTCAATGGCTCGCAGGAGCATCTGCCTAAGTGGCTCGCCGAGTTCTCCAAACGCCGCAGCTTCGCGCACACCAAGCTCAACGCCATGCCCGGCGTCACCTGTGCAAACGCGAAAGGTGCGTTCTACCTTTTCCCTAACATCAGCGGCACCGGCCTCAAATCCTCCGAGTTCTGCGCCAAGTTACTCGAACAGGAGAAAGTCGCCGCCGTGCCTGGCATCGCCTTCGGCGCGGACGATTACATTCGCCTTAGCTACGCGACGAGCATGACCAACCTCGAGAAGGGTTTGGAGCGCATGGATCGCTTCGTGTGCGGATTGAAAAAATAGGCGGAAAAAGCACCAAAGCCTACGACGTTGAATTTCAAACACGTCTGTTGAAGATTAATAGCGTGTCACATGGCTAATTTGGCCGAAACCTGCTGCCACTCATGCCCAATCGTTCCGTTCCTGACGCCTTCGAAGCTGGTGCTTTTCACCCCGATCACGGCAACCGCCGCGTCTCCGGCACGCTGCGTATTGACGGCGGCATGGTCGGCTTTCAGGGCGAGGCCGGCTTTTTCGCTTTTCCATTAGATACCGTGCAAGTCTCGCTCGGCGGCGCGAGCGATCGACTCGTTTTTTTCGCGCACGAGAATTTCCCCAAGGTCTCCATCTTCACTGCCGACCAGCGCATCCTCAATCATGCGGCTTTCGCCCAAAACCCCACCCTCACCCGCGCGCGCGAACGCATACGCCGCCGCAAATTCCTTTCGCGCTGTCTTACCCTCAGCCTTCTCGGCATCATCATCGCGGTCCTCGCGGGCGTCTGGCTGGCAAAGAAACCGATGGTTATGGCCATCGCTCGTCAGATTCCGCCGGAGTGGGAAACCAAGCTCGGCGAAACCGCCTTCGCGCAAATCCGGTTGCGCAGCAAGCTTATCACTGATGATTCGATCAAAAAGCAGCTTGACCGTCTCGCCGCCCCCTTATTGGCCGTCGTTCCGCAGGACCGTTATCAATTCAAGCTCCACCTCATTGAGGACGCCTCGCTCAACGCGTTCGCCCTGCCCGGCGGCAACGTTGCCCTTCATACCGGCTTGCTGCTGGCAGCAGAGACGCCTGAAGAAGTGCTCGGTGTGCTTGGCCATGAGATCGCGCACGTCACGCGTCAACATGGAATGCGGGCGCTGGTCGAGGGGCTAGGTCTTTATGCGGTTGTCACTACTTTCTTCGGGGACGTTACTGGCCTCGCCGCCATTCTGGTGAATAACGCGCCGTTCCTACTCACTCAGAAATTTTCCCGCGATCACGAGCGCGAGGCCGACGAGCAAGGTTTTCGCTATCTTGAAGCCGCGAAGCTCAACCCACGTGGACTCATCACCTTCTTCGAGAAAATGCGCCGCGAAGAGGAGAAGCTGAAAGAGCAACTCCCCGGCGGCGAGGCACTGGATGCGTTAAGCTTCCTCAACACGCACCCCGCCACGGTCGAACGGATGGCGCAATTAGAGAAGCTGCTAACTGCGTCTGCGCGCACAAACGGTTTCACCACGGTGGATCTTGACTTCAAAGCCTTCCAAGCGGCCCTGCGAACGAAACTGTCGCAGCCAGAGAACCAGAAGAAAGCGGAGCAATCGGACGCGAAGAAGGCGAAGTGACCTGCCCTTAGTGCAGGTTGGTAACCGGCGTAACTAGACCTCAGCGGGCGGGTTCTGAAGCCATTTCCTCCAGCCTTCCCGGGGGCAAACTGGAGAGGGTGATGCCGGGGTTGGGTTGAGTGAAGTAGTTCGCGGACCACTCGTTTGGAAAGAGCACGACGGCGTGGTTGGCCTGATCGTAGGCGAGTTTCGCACCCGTCGGCAGCACGAGCGCGTCGAGTTGTTCCTCGGTCAACCCGGCGGGCAGCCAGCGCACCACGGACCACGGGGTTTGCTCCAGCCGCGAGGTGGCGCCGTATTCGCTTTCGAGCCGAAATTGCACGACTTCGAATTGCAGGGGGCCGACGGCCGCAAGCAGCGGGATTTTACCACCGCTGTGCCGGACGGTCAGTACTTGGATCACCCCTTCCTGTAAAAGCTGCTCTAAGCCCTGTCGGAATTGTTTGAACTTTGCCGTGTTCGGGTTGTGCAGAAACGCGAACGCCTCTGGGGTGAAGCGGGGAATCTCGCGATACACGATGCTTGCGTCCGAAGTAAGCGTGTCGCCGATGCCAAATCCATCGTGGCCTACTAGGCCGATAACATCGCCCGGAAAAGCTTCATCTACAGTTTCACGCTCGTTTCCGAGGAGCTTGTGCGAGCTGGAGAGGCGAACCTTTTTGCCCGTGCGCGAGTGGTTGACGCTCATGTCGCGCTCGAACTTCCCTGAGCATACGCGCAGGAAAGCGATGCGGTCACGGTGCCGCGGGTCCATGTTTGCTTGAATCTTGAAGATGAAGCCCGAAAAGGCTGGATGCTCGGGCGAGATGGAAGTGCCAGCCAAGACGCGTGGCTTGGGCGGTGGAGCGTGCTGCAGGAAGCCGTCAAGGAGGAGTTGGACCCCAAAGTTGTTGATGCCACTGCCAAAATAAACCGGCGTGGTCAGGCCCGCGAGCACCGATCCGTCGTCAAATTCCTCGCCAGCAAGGTCGAGCATTTGGATCTCTTCTATGGTCTTGGCATAGGTCTGCTCGTCGAGTCGCTCCCGAATAGCAGGGTCGTTGAGGCCACCGACCTCGACAGGCGCGCGATACGCGCCGCCCACAGTGCGCTCGAACAAATGAAACTGCTTCGCGCGGCGGTCATAGACACCCTTGAACTCGAAGCCGGTGCCGATGGGCCAGTTTACCGGGAACGCCCCGAGTCCGAGCACCTTCTCCAATTCGTCAAGCAGCGCGAGCGGCTCCTTCATCGGGCGGTCGCACTTGTTCATGAACGTGAAGATGGGCACACCGCGTTGGCGACAAACTTCGAAGAGCTTACGCGTCTGCGGCTCGATGCCCTTGGCGGAGTCAATCACCATGACCACGGAGTCCACAGCGGTAAGCACTCGGTAGGTGTCCTCGGAGAAGTCCTTGTGGCCAGGGGTATCGAGCAGGTTGATACGGTAGCCGTTATAATCGAACTGGAGAACCGTGGAACTGATGGAGATGCCACGTTTCTTTTCCAACTCCATCCAATCGGAGGTCGTAGCACGCTGCTGCTTGCGCGCGGTGACGCTGCCGGCGAGTTGCACGGCTCCGCCATAAAGTAATAGCTTTTCGGTCAGCGTTGTCTTGCCCGCGTCCGGGTGCGAGATGATGGCGAAGGTTCGCCGCCGCTGAATTTCTTTTGCAATATCCACAAGGGCGCGGACGGTACCAAAGTTCAGTGTGCGGACAAGCCGGGAAACGGCTTCCCATGGCTAAATCAAGTCACGAAGGAAATCAACCCACCACCAATAGTTGTCACTTGATTCCCAAGATCGATCAGATCATCACCTTGAACTGTTCGCCCTGCTTGAGTGACAGCGCGAAGCCTGCCATCAGCTGAGGGATTTGCTCCAAGTCGCGCAGGTTAACCATTTCAACGGGGGAATGCATATATCGATTGGGCAGGCTGATGAGGCCGCTGGCAATGCCTCCGCGTGTCCAAAAAATAGCGTCCGTGTCCGTCCCGCTGGTTGCGCTGGTAGCCTCATGCTGGAGGGGAATCTTGAGGTTTGCCGCAACCTGCTCTAACCGCTCGACCACCGCTGGGTGATTGCAGATGCCATGCGTCACTGCGGGGCCACCGCCGAGCTTGATGTCGCCATGCATTTGTTTACTGACTGTCGGGTAATCCGTCGCGTGCGTTACGTCCACGACGAGGGCAATGTCCGGCTTGAGAGAGTATGCGATTTGCTTGGCACCCAACAGGCCGACTTCTTCCATGATATTCGAAACCACGCAAACCTCAGCCTTGAGCCGCTTCCGCTGTGGGACCAGCAAGCGCAGAGCCTCGGCCACCGCGAACGTACCAATGCGGTTGTCGAAGGCCCGGGCCACCGCGAGATCGCCACGCAAGTGCTCAAACTCATTGGTCATCGTGATGGGATCGCCCACGCGGACGAGTGACTGTGCGTCCGCTCGATCTTTGGCCCCAATGTCGATGAACAGGTCCGCGATTTCCGGCACCTTGCGTTCCTTGACGAGCTTCATCAAATGCGGTGCGACATTGCCGATGACGCCCTTGACCGGGCCCTTGCGCGAATGGACTACGACACGCTGAGCCTTGGCCACGATGGGGTCTATCCCGCCGAGCTTTCGCACCCAGACAAAGCCCTGTTCATCAATGAAGTTAACCACTAGCGAAATCTCATCTGCGTGGGCTGCGAGCATGAGGCGCGGGCCGCCGCCTTTGTTGAAAACAGCCACGCAGTTGCCATAGGCATCTGAGAACGACTCATCCGCGAACGGCTTGACGTAGTCGAGCCAAACGCGTTGGCCGCGCGCCTCGTGGCCAGACGGGCTGGGGGTGTTGACTAGTTGGGTGAGAAAAGCAAGAGACTCAGAACGCATGGTCGCTAAAGGTAGTTCACGACCGGTCAGGCGTCCAGTGCAGTACTTCAAGCAGCTTGCTTTGTCGTGCCTCCAGCGCAGAATCCTCACACATAACGAGCTTCTCGTGAACACCGCTGTTTTTTTCCACGCTCACTTGACCCCGCTCGCCTCTAGTGCGGCCCATGCGGCGCTGTCCCTTGGTCTCCCTGCCGCGATACTTATGCCGCGCTGGCCATTTATCGGGTTTAGCAAGCCGTTCAAAACGCTCGATCTTAGACAAACGACGAACACTATCGCCGATCCCGGCTGGGAAGGCATCCAGTGCCCTGTGCGTGGGTGCTGACCTTGTGACAATGAACGACCAACCTCCCATCGTCGGCACTTATTCCATAGTCGCGTTTGATCCTGCGAGCGGCGATCTCGGCGTAGCCGTGCAAAGCAAGTTCTTTGGTGTCGGCACGGTGGTCCCATGGGCACGCGCTGGCGTGGGCGCGATAGCCACGCAGAGTTTTGCAAACATCACCTACGGTCCGCGCGGCCTTGATTTGCTCGCAAACGGCAGTACTCCCGAACAGGCCATGCGCCTGCTCACCGAGACCGACGATGGGCGCGCCCATCGGCAGCTTGGCATTGTGGACGCACAAGGTCGCGCCGCCAGCCACACTGGTGAGAAGTGCAACGCATGGGCGGGGCACATCGTCCGGCCGAACTTCGCCGTGCAAGGCAACATCCTCGCGGGCGAAGCTGTGGTAAAGGCGATGGCCGCCGCCTACGAACGCGCACAAAAGACTGGGGGCAGCCAATTAGCCGATTGGCTGGTGGCGGCGCTGCATGCAGGCGAAGGCGAAGGCGGCGACACGCGCGGCCGGCAATCCGCTGCGCTGCTCGTCGTGCGGGAGAGAAGCGGCTATGGGCGAGTCAGCGACCGGTTTATTGACCTGCGCGTGGATGATCATCCCGACCCGAACGTGGAGTTGTCTCGCCTGCTTGAAATCCACAAACGCTTTTACCCAAGCCTGCACCAGAGCCGTCCGACGCGTTGAAGCCGACCGCACCAGTTCAGACATCACTCGGGCGACGGCTTGGCCTGCGGCTGGCGCACGCGATCGCCGTCGTGCTGGTTATCTTTGCCGTGCTCTCGTTTACCGCCAAACCACCGGAAACCCTCGGCCTGCATGCGGGCCGGCTGGCCCCCTGCCCCGCCACGCCGAACTGCGTAAGCAGCACCGCGACAGATCCGCAGCACGCAATTGGGTCTTTCGCGCTGGACCGTTCGGTGGGCGCCGCGAGGGAGGAACTTCGGCGCGCCATTGCCAAGCTGCCGCGCGCGCGGCTCATTACGGAACAAGACGATTACTTGCATTTCGAGTTTCGCAGCCTCGTGTTTCGCTTCGTGGACGACGTGGAGTTTCACCTAGACGAGCAAGCTAAGCGCATCCACGTCCGGTCCGCTTCGCGCGTTGGTCACAGTGATTTAGGCGTAAATCGCCGCCGCGTTGAGATGATCCGCACACAGTTGCCGGCAGCCATGCGCGGTCCCACGCGTCCATGACGACGGGCCAAATACTCAAACTGCTTCAGGCTCATGAATCACGCAATGTGACTTTCATGGAAGCCGATGGTTCGTGGCCCATCGTCTGGGCCCGTGCGCGCGGTGTTAACGTATGGGATGTGGAAGGCCGTAAGTATCTCGACCTCACCGCCGCCTTCGGCGTCGCGGCAGCGGGCCACGCGAATCTACGCGTCGTTCGTGCCGGCCAACGACAGATGGCGGCGCTCCCGCACGCTATGGGCGATGTGCACCCGCATCCTCTAAAAGCCAGGCTGGCGCGGGAGCTTTCGCGGCTGACCTTCGAGCGGTGGCACAAGCTCTACAACGTCAGCATCAATTACCAACTGCACCCGCATGAACGCGCCCCCGAACAACAGGGAAAAACCATCTTTTGCAACTCGGGCTTCGAGGCCGTAGAGGCCGCTTTAAAAACCGCCATGCTCGCCACGGGCAAACGAGGTGTAATTGCGTTCGAAGGCGGATATCACGGGCTGGGTTACGGGGCCCTGAACGCAACGCATCGCGAACAGTTCCGTGCACCGTTCCGATCGCAACTTGGCGGATTTGGCCATTTCCTGCCGTTTCCCGATGGAACCGAAAAGTTGCGTAACCTCAAGACCGCTATGGAAAAGCTGTTCCGACGCACGCCCATCGGCGCAGTTTTGGTGGAGCCGATCCAAGCTCGGGGTGGCATCCGCGTGCCACCGACTGGATTTTTGCAATTGCTCCGCCAAGTTTGCGACCAGCATGGCGCGCTACTGATTCTGGACGAGATATACACTGGGTTTGGGCGGACTGGAAAATGGTTCGCCTGTGAGCACAGCCACGTGATGCCAGACCTGATTTGCCTCGGCAAGGCGTTGACTGGTGGTTTCCCGCTGTCTGCTTGCGTGGGTCGCGCGGCGGTGATGGACCGGGCGTGGCCACCCTCAAACGGCGAGGCGATTCACACGAGCACGTTTCTCGGCCACCCAGTTGGCTGCGCGATGGCCTTGGCGAATTTCGAGGAAATTCGCCGTTTGAAACTCATCCCGCACAGTGCACGACTGGGAAAGTGGTTGGTGGCGGAGCTACTCCAGGTTCAAAGGTCAAAATTGAAAGTCACTTGCCGGGCACGCGGGGTAGGCTTGATGGCCGGGCTGGAGTTGCTGCGGCCCGATGGCTCGCCCGGCACGGCAGAGACTCTGGGCGTAATCAAGCGACTGCTCCACCGGGGCTTCGTCTTCCTGCCCGAGGGTGAGCATGGGAATATCATCGGCTTCACGCCACCGCTAACCGTAACCCGCGAGCAACTCACCCGCGCGCTGGTGGCCCTGCGGGAAGAGCTCGCCGCACTCCAATGACCCTGCACGAAATGCGGGAAATCCTTAAGTCCCGGGACCTGCAACTCACCAAGTCGCTCGGGCAAAACTTCCTCCACGACGGCAACCAACTCCGGCGCATCATCGCAGCGGCTGAACTTGCACCCGGCGATCTAGTGTTAGAAATCGGTCCCGGCCTCGGTCCGTTGACGGAGCTATTGCTGGCTGAGGGTGCGAGAGTGTTGGCGATTGAGAGGGATGCGCGCCTCATAGCAGTGCTTCGTGAGCGGTTTGCTAACCAGCCGAATCTTACTCTGCTTCACGACGACGCCTTAACCTATCTCAAACGCATTTCCGCCACGGCATCGACCGGTGGCCATACCATTTTGGACTATGAAAATCCGGTTCATGGTGCAGGTGCGCTTGGTTGCGCGGCATGGAAACTCGTAGCAAACCTCCCCTACTCTGTAGCATCACCCATACTCGTTGAGCTGGCCATGCATCCCCGCGGGCCAGAGCAGATGACGGTAACACTCCAGCTCGAAGTTGCCCGACGTATCGCCGCCTCGCCAGACACGGACGACTACGGAGTGCTCACTTTGCTGCTGGGGCTGAACTACGAGCCTAGCGGATTATTTAGAATCCCTGCCGCATGCTTTTTCCCCGCACCAGAAGTCGAGTCAGGCTGCCTAACCTTGCGCCGACGGGCACAACCATTGCTCGATGAACGCGCGGCCAAGATTTTCGTGCGCGTCGTTAAATGCGCTTTCTCGCAGCGGCGAAAGATGATGTTCAAGCTACTCAAGTCGGAGTGGCCCGAGGAACACCTTCGCGGGGCCTTCACCCAACTGAGCATTTCGGATCAGGAACGAGCGGAAAAGGTAAGCTTGGAATTGTTTGTGAAATTTTCCAAACTACTTGCACGTGAGTGAAGAAATTTTTGACGTTGTGGATGATCGTGACCGAGTCATCGGCAAGCAAACTCGACGCGAGGTGCACCGGCGGGGTCTGAAACACCGAGCTGTCCATGTGCTGGTATTCAATGCACGCGGCGAGGTGTTTCTGCAAAAGCGGTCCTTCAAAAAAGACACCTTTCCTGGCGCATGGGATTCCAGCGCTTCCGGACATCTCGACAGCGGCGAGAAGTACGACGCTTGTGCCGTTCGAGAGACACGCGAGGAAATCGGGCTGTTTCTTGACTGCACTCCCAAGCGGCTATTCAAAATCGATGCCTGCGCACAAACCGGGCAGGAGTTCGTTTGGGTCTATCGCACGGAGTCCAACGGGCCGTTCCGGCTGAACCTCGACGAATTGGAGTGCGGCGCATTCTTTAAATCGGACCACGTCAACCGCTGGATGGCCGAGCGCCCGCGTGACTTCGCCGACGCCTTCCGGCTAGTGTGGAAGTATTTGAAGAATCCGCCCAAGGCCAAACCTGCTGCGAAGGCGAAATCCCGCAAGTTGGTGAAGGCAATATCGGTCAAGCCAAAGCTCGTTGCCCGTCCGGTTAAGCACAAACCCGCACGACCCACCAACCGAAAATCCCCGCCCAAGGCCAAACGACCGGCAAAGGCGATCGTCCAGCTGCGTAGGAAACGGTGACGGGAGGATGTTACGGGATCAAGCCGCCGCCTTAGCCGCCGCAAGATCGCTGCGGCGGGCGGCCATGCTCTTGAAGAATTCGTAGCCCTCGCGCAAGCGGCGCACGCAGACGTCCTTGTCCTCCAGCATCGTCTTGATGATGCGGAGAATCGGCCGCGGGCGCAGATAGTAGCTGCGGTAGAAGCGCTCCACGTCCTCGAAGATTTGTTCCTTCGAGAGGCCGGGGTATTCGAGCGTGCTTTGCTGGAGGCCGTCGCCTTCCACGAGGTCGGTCTTGTCCTTCTTCACGAACCAGCCGTTGAGCTTGGCCTGCTCGTAAAGCTCCGTGCCGGGATACGGCGCGGCGAGGGAGACTTGCAGCGAGAAGACGTCGAGCTCCTTCGCGAAGTTGATGGTCTGCTCGATGGTCTCCTTGGTCTCAACCGGCAGGCCGAGGATGAAGGTGCCGTGGA